>JBBARJ010000362.1:0-3009 GCA_040399825.1 Gemmatimonas sp. | reverse complement strand
GTGACCCATGAAGACGTCACGATGGAGCAGCTTGGCGGTGCCGACACGCACGCGAGCACCAGCGGCGTCGCGCATTTCGCCTGCGATTCCGAACTCGCATGCCTGCAACAGATTCGTGAACTGTTCCGCTTCGTGCCGTCGAATAATGTGGATGACCCGCCACGTGGATCGGGGCGCGATCCGCGCGATCGGCGCGAAGAATCTCTGCTCGACGTGATCCCGGACAATCCGAACAAGCCCTATGACATGCACGAGGTCATTGGCCGCGTTGTGGACGATGGCGAGTTCTACGAGGTGCAGCCGGACTACGCAGGCAACATCCTCGTCGGCTTCGCGCATCTTGGTGGCTACAGCGTGGGGATCGTCGCCAATCAGCCAGCCGTAATGGCCGGCGTGCTCGACATCAACGCGTCGATGAAGGCTGCTCGCTTCGTGCGCTTCTGCGACTGCTTCAACATCCCCTTGGTGACGTTCGAAGACGTCCCCGGCTTCCTGCCGGGCGTCGCGCAGGAACATGGGGGCATCATCAAGCATGGCGCAAAACTGCTGTACGCGTACTGCGAAGCGACGGTGCCTAAGCTCACGGTCATCGCGCGTAAGGCCTACGGGGGCGCGTACGACGTGATGAGTTCGAAACACATTCGCGGCGACTACAACGTGGCCTGGCCCACGGCGGAAATCGCCGTGATGGGTCCGAAGGGAGCCGTCGAGATTCTTTATAAGAAGGAGATCGCCGAGGCGAGTGATCCGCAGGCGGCGATGGATGTCCGCGTGGCCGAGTACACGGAGAAGTTCGCGAATCCGTATAATGCGGCGGCGCGTGGCTACGTGGATGATGTGATCGATCCGCGCGACACCAGGCCGCGCTTGATCGATGCGCTCGATGCACTGCGTGGCAAGCGCGATCGCAATCCGGCGAAGAAGCACGGAAACCTACCCCTGTGACGCCGCCGATGTTCAGCAAAGTGCTGGTGGCCAATCGCGGCGAGATCGCGCTACGCGTGATCCGTGCCTGTCAGGAACTCGGCGTGAAGACGGTCGCCGTGTATTCTGAGGCCGATGCGCGCGCGCCGCACGTGCGCGAGGCCGATGAGGCGGTGCTGATCGGTCCACCGCCGTCGAGCCAGAGTTATCTCGTGGGTGAACGGCTTATCGAGGCCGCTCTCCGCACCGGCGCGCAGGCCATCCACCCGGGCTACGGCTTCCTGTCCGAGCGCGCCTGGTTCGCGCGGGCGGTGCGTGATGCCGGCCTGGTGTTCATCGGACCGCCGGCCGAAGCCATCGATGCAATGGGTTCCAAGACCGCTGCGCGACAGCTGGTGATATCGGCCGGTGTGCCGGTAGTCCCAGGTACCACGGAGAGTGTGCGCAGCGCAGAGGAAGCGATTGCGATCGCCGAGACCTTCGGCTTTCCGGTGCTGCTGAAGGCCGCCGCTGGCGGCGGCGGAAAAGGCATGCGCATCGTGCGCGCCGCGTCGGAGCTGGCGGATGCGCTCGCGTCCGCTAAGCGCGAGGCACAGAACGCGTTCGGTGACGATGCCGTATACATCGAGAAGTACATCGAGGGCCCGCGCCATGTGGAGATTCAGGTGCTCGCCGACATGCACGGTAACGTCGTGCATCTTGGTGAGCGGGAATGCTCGGTGCAGCGTCGTCACCAGAAGATGATCGAAGAAGCCCCCAGTGTCGCCGTATCGCCGGAGTTGCGCGCGCGGATGGGCGCGACGGCGGTCGCGGCCGCCCGTGCCGCAGGCTACGTCAACGCCGGGACCTGCGAGTTCCTGCTGGACAGGGATGGGCAGTACTACTTCCTCGAGATGAACACGCGCATTCAGGTGGAACATCCTGTCACGGAACTCGTGATGGGGCTCGATCTGGTGCAGTGGCAGATTCGCGTGGCCGCCGGAGAGGCGCTGCCGTTCGCGCAGAAGGATTTCGCCCCGCGAGGCTGGGCGATGGAATGCCGCATCACTAGCGAGGATCCGGCGAACGGGTTTCTGCCGAGCACCGGCCGTATCGAGTATCTGCATCTGCCGACTGGGCCGGGTGTGCGCTGGGACGGAGGTATCGAGTCGGGTAGCGAAGTCGGCCTGCATTATGACCCGATGCTGGCCAAGCTGATTGTGCATGCGCCCACGCGCGAGCTCGCCATTTCGCGCATGCGACGGGCGTTACGGGAGCTCACCATCGATGGCATCGAGACGTCGCGGAGTTTTCATCTGCGCGTGATGGATCACCCCGATTTTCAGCGTGGCGATATCACCATTCAATGGCTCGAGCAGAACCTGCCCGCGTTGACGGCGCCAGCGACGGATCGCGAATCGATTCGACTCGCGGCAATTGCAGCGGCGCTCGTCGCGCACGAAGAGCGCCGCGCCGGAAGCGGCGCGGCGACGATGTCCTCGGCGTCCAACGCGTCGACCGCTGGCGGTGACGAGCGGCGCGGCGTGACCGGTCCGACGTGGCGCGACGTGGCGCGGCGTGAATCGCTGCGGTCCTCGTGAGCAAGAAGCGACCGGATCGCCGCGCGGGACGCGGGTCTCAGTCCGGCGCCTCGCGCCCGGGGACGTCGTGGCATGGCGCGCGCCGTGTGTCGGAGAAGCCGTCGGTGGAGGAGATCGCCACGATGACGATCGACCGTATCGCCACGGGCGGGGATGGCGTTGGCCGGGCGAACGGATTGGCGTGCTTCGTGCCGCGCACGGCACCAGGTGATGTGGCGCAAGTCGCGTACGTGGCGCACGCGCGACACGGCCGTGGGCGCGTGCTGCAAATCATGACACCGTCGGCGCATCGCGTCGAGGCGCGATGCGTGCACTACGAGCGTGACCGATGCGGCGGCTGTCAGTTGCAGCATCTCGATGACGCGACGCAGCGCAACGCGCGTCGCCACATCGTGCAGGATGCGCTGTCTCGTATCGGGAAGCGCACGATCGAGCTGCCGGAACTGGTGACCGGCGAATCATGGGGCTACCGCGGACGACTGACGCTCATGCTGTTGCCGCGCGG
>JBBARJ010000361.1:0-3031 GCA_040399825.1 Gemmatimonas sp. | reverse complement strand
GCGAACGGCTCGATGGCGAGCAACGCGCCTTCGAGGTCGAGCAGGTTGTTGAACGAGAGTTCCTTGCCGCCCTTCTGCACCAGCGCGCCGAGTCCGGCGCCCGGCTTTTCCACGTAGAACGCCGCGCGCTGCTGCGGGTTTTCGCCGTAGCGCAACGCCTGCTGCTTCTCGAAGGCGATCGGATAGCGATCGGGGAACGGCTCGCCGCGCTGCTGCGCGAACCACTGCGCGATGGCCGCGTCGTAGCTGCTCGTGTGCGCGTACACTTTCTCCGCCAGCAACGTACGGAAGGCGAGGTCGTCGCCGCCCGATTGCACGATCTCGAGTACGTGGGCGTAGTCGGTGGGATCAACGATGACCCAGACCGAGGCGAAGTTCTTGGCGGCCGAGCGCAGCATCGAGGGGCCACCGATATCGATGTTCTCGATCACTTCTTCCGGATGCACGTTCGGCTTGGCGGCCGTCTCGCGAAACGGATACAGGTTCACGACCACGAGATCGATGGTGCCGATGTCGTGCGCCTTGATCGCCTCCATGTGCTCGGGCAGGTCGCGTCGCGCCAGCAGGCCACCGTGAATCACGGGGTGCAGCGTCTTGACGCGCCCGTCGAGCATCTCCGGGAAGCCCGTGATCTCGCTGACGTCCTTCACGGCGAGGCCGGCTTCCCGCAGGACCTTGGCCGTGCCGCCGGTGGACACCAGCTCATAGCCCTGCTGGGCGAGACCGGTGGCGAAGGGCACAAGACCGGACTTATCGGAAACGGAAAGCAGCGCGCGCATGGTGACGGGATCGGGAGAAAGAAAAGGCAAACGGATGGTGTTCAGCGCGGAAAGAGTCGCGCCACGTCGGTGGCAAACGCTGGTGACGGCCCGGCGGGATCCTCGGTCAGCGCAAAACGCCATTCGGGCGCGTGCACCGATACGGGGATGTCGAGATGGCCGTGCACGCGATTGTCGTCGCCGAGCACGATTGCGCCCGATGCCACGGCGGCCACGCACAGCGGCAACAGACGATGCTCGGCGCGCAGCACGCGTGCGGCGAGCATCGTCGCGTCGTCGCCGGGTAGCACCGGCACCGGCCACTGCGCGATGATGGGCCCGCGGTCGAAGTGCTCATCAACGAAGTGCACGGTGACGCCAGTGAGCGTGGCCCCGTGATCGAGCACGGACTGATGTATCCGCATGCCGTACATGCCGGGGCCGCCGAACGACGGCAGCAGGGCCGGGTGCACGTTCAGCAGCCGGCCACGGAAGGCGCGCACGACCGCTTCGGGGACCAGCTTGAGATAGCCGGCCAGCACCAGTACATCCGTCTTGGCCGTATCGAGCAGCGAGAGGATGGCGTCGCTGTCGAGCGGGGCGTCGATCACCCCGGTGGCGATACCGGCGGCGCGCGCGCGATCGAGGGCGCCCGCCTCCGCGCGCTCGGAGGCCACGAGGGTGATCACGCCCGCACTGGCCGCCGGACCCGCAAAGTGGTCGATCAGCACCTGCAGGTTGGACCCGCCGCCCGAGGCGAGCACGGAGATACGCGCTGGTGACGTCATGACGCCCAAGCTACTGCACTGCAGACGGCGACTGCAGGGGCGTGCGGGCACCGATCATGGCCAACGCGATCGACACCGCCTCGAGGATGTTCTCTGCCATGAAGATGCGGCCGGACAGCGCCGAGCGCGCTTCCTCCACGTCGGCCGCGGGCGTTTCGATGCCGGGCACCAGTATGCCGATGCCGCCGGTGGCCAGCGCCGGCTGCACATCGCGCCAGCGGTCGCCGATGTACGCACTGTGCATGAGGTCGAGCTGCTCGGCCGCCGCTGCTTCACGGTACATGCCGAGGCCCGGCTTGCGACACTCGCAGGGCTCCTTCGGGTGTCCCCAGTGCGGACAGTGGTATGTGGCCAGCACCGCCGCGCCACCGGCGCTCAGCAGCGCGTTGGTCTGGTCGCGCACCGCCTCATACTGCGCGTGCGTGATCAGCCCGCGGGCGATGCCCGACTGATTCGTGACCACCACCACCGGGACCTGCGCCGCATTCGCCTTGGCGACGGCATTGGCCGCGCCGGGCAACAGCTGCACGCGACTCGCATCGGCGAGGTAATGCGCGTCAGCGATGAGCGTGCCGTCGCGGTCGATGAACAACGCGGGTTCCGGCAACCGCTCGTCGCGCGATGCCATCACGACCCGCCGAAGAGCGAGCGGACGCGCGAGCGCATCGTCTGCGCGAGGGTATCGCGCGGCGCGGCTGGGCGTGGCGCCGCCGGCCGCGCCGCTGCACTATCGCGTTTCGTGCTGTCGGCCTTGGGCGCACGCGGCGTGGTGAAGGTGCGTGATGGCGATCGGACCGTGCCCGAGAGGCTGCGAACGTTGGAGACCTTCAGCCGAAACTGCTTTTGCGGTTCGAGGAGTGAATCCAGCGTGACAAAAATTTCCTTGTACAACAGCGGTTTCCGCATGATGGGCGGCGGCGTGGTGTCGATCGGGCCGCTGGGGCGGCCGCTTCGTGTGGCCGCGCGCGTGCGTGCTTCTCGCTCCGCACGGGCCACCGCCGCCAGGCTGTCGGCGCGCTTCACGCGCAACAGCGAATCCGTACGGGCCCGCAGCGCTGGTGTGGAATCGCGCCGCGTGGCCGCCATGGCCACCGAGTCGGCACGGAGCTTCGCGCGCAATGAATCGGTCCGCAGGCGTTGCGGCATGGTTTGCACGGACCGCACGCGTACGAGTGACGAATCGGGGCGCTGGATGATCACGTCACCAACGTTCAAGCGAGTGGTCGGATCGTACGGTTTGTCGAATACGATCCTGACGATGCCGCTGTCTTGCGGTGTGACCTCGGCGATGCGAAGTCCCACGGTGTCATGGGCGAACCCGTAAAACTCGAGTGATGCGGACTGCGTCAGCGTGACGCTGGCAGAGTCCCACACCTCGATCGGATCGAGACGGCGATTGGTGTTCCGGTCGTTGTACGCGCGTACCAGATCCGGGCCCGGCGGCAAATACCGCAGCACGTAGCGGCCAACAGAGTCAGCAACGAC
>JBBARJ010000360.1:0-3060 GCA_040399825.1 Gemmatimonas sp. | reverse complement strand
GAAGACCTGCGCATCAGCAATCTCGAACAGTTCTTCGGCTTTCCGCTCCCCTGCGCGTTCATCACGAAGCACCTCGAACCACCGGAGCCGCTGCTGCGCCTGGCCGAGGAAGCCGGCGTCGCGATCCTCCGCTCCCGCTTGAAAACGGCGGAGTTCTATCGCCTCATCAAGCCGTACCTCGCCGATCAGTTCGCACCCACCACCACTTTGCACGGCTCGCTCGCCGACGTGTACGGCGTGGGGCTGTTCTTCACCGGCAAGAGCGGGATCGGCAAGTCGGAGTGCGTGCTCGATCTCGTGGAGCGCGGCCATCGCCTCGTGGCCGACGACCTCGTGTTCGTCTCGCGGCGTGGCAACGATGTGCTCATCGGCAAGGGCCATGAGTTGCAACGGCATTTCATGGAAATCCGCGGCGTCGGGCTCCTCGATGTCCCGGCCATCTTTGGCATTCACGCGGTGCGTCAGCAGAAGCGACTAGAAGTGGTCGTCGTCCTCGAGGAGTGGGACGCCGACGCGACCGTCGACCGCACGGGCCTCGACGTGCAGACGCAGGACATTCTCGGCGTCGAGGTGCCCAAGATCACCGTCCACCTCAATCCCGGGAAGAACATCACGGTCATCGCCGAAGTCATCGCGATGAACCATCTCTTGCGGTATTATCGCGGGTATGATTCGGCGACGGCCTTCAACGAACGGTTGATTGGCCAGATGCGCCGGACGTCCGACGTCCAGCGATACCTGCAAGAGGATGATGAGTGATGAGGAGGCCCGCGTGAATACCGTGACCGATACCGACATCGACACCGACGTCGCGCCGGCCACCGTGCGTGCCATTGTGGCCGGTCATGGATCCTTTGCGAGCGGCATCATCTCCGCCGTGGAGCAGATCACCGGCAAGGGCGCGTCGTTTCTCGCCATGTCCAACACCGGGCTTTGTCTCGATGACATTCAGGACACGATCGCCCGTGCGCTCGACGACTCCGGCGCGCACGTCATCTTCACCGACTTACCGGCCGGCAGCTGTACGATGGCCGTGCGCCGCATGATCCGGGCCCGCCCCGGGGTGCTGCTGGTCACCGGGATCAATCTTTCCACGCTGCTCGACTTCGCCATGCAGGACGCGGTCGAGCCCGTCGTCGCCGTGAACGCCGCCCTCGAGCGCGGTCGCGCGTCGATGGCCATCTACGGCGCCTGAGCCCATGCCCATCGCGCTCTATCGCATTGACGACCGCCTCATTCACGGCCAGGTCGTGGTCGGATGGGGACAACCGCTTGGGCTCGGCTTCATCGTCTTGGTGGACGACGAGGTCGCCTCCAGCGAGTGGGAGCAGGAGCTCTATCGCATGGGCGTCCCGCCTGAGATGTCCGTGCAGTTCTCCACCGTCGACGATGCCGCCGCGCACCTCGCCGAGCTGCAGAAGCGTCCCGAGGCGGGCATTCTGCTGGTGGGTGACATCGGGACGATGGGACGACTCGTCAAGCAGGCCGACGGCCGCATTCGGTCGGTGAATGTGGGCGGCGTCCATCACGCGCCCGGTCGTGTGCAGCGCCTCCGCTTCGTGTTTCTCACCCCTGCCGAGGAGCAGGGGCTGCGGGACATCGCCGCGCAGGGGGTCGATGTCTCGGCGCAGGATGTCCCGAGTGCCCGCCCAGTGCCGCTCGGCGAACTGCTGGCGTCTACCACGGGCAGCTGATGGCTGGCGCAACGTGGGGGCTCAACATCCTGCCGCTGTCGCTGCTTGCCGGCGTCATCGGGCTCGACGTGGTCAGCTTTCCGCAAGCCATGATCTCGCGGCCGATTGTCGCCGCGACGCTGGGTGGCGCCATGGTTGGTGCCCCCGTCGCCGGTCTCGTCTGCGGAGCCGCCCTCGAGTGTTTGGCACTCGAAGCGCTCCCGGTCGGCGCCTCGCGCTACCCGGAGTGGGGCAGTGCGTCGGTCGTCGCCGGTGCCGTGGCCGCGACGGGTGCCACCGCCGGCGCCATGCCCTTGGTTGGCGCCTTCGCCGTGGCCGTCGCCCTCGGGATCGCCACCGCATGGATCGGCGGGCTCACCATGATCAGGCATCGCCAGATCATCGCCGGCTTCGCGCGTCCGCGCCTCGGCCAGCTCGCGGCGGGCAATCGCAACACCGTCGTCGGCCTGCAGGTCTTCGGCATGACGCTCGATCTCGTCAGGGCGGCCCTGCTGGGCGCGTTGAGCTTCATCCCGGGCCACCTGCTGGCCGACGGCGTGAACGGCCGCTGGAGCGTCCCTGAGGACCTGTCGCGGGCCATCGTGGTGACCTGCGTGGCCGCCGTGGCTGCCGCATCGGTCTGGAAAGACTTTCACGCGATCAGCGGGACCCGACAACTCTTTCTCATCTCCCTCGCCGTGGGCACGCTCATGGTGGTGCTCGGTGCCTGAGGCAATCCTGCGTCCCGAGGGTCCTCAGGACGCCCTGCGCACCGATACCGTCAGCATGCCCGTACCGGGCATGGCGTCCGGGCCGCAAATGCGCGCCGGGCTGCGGCTCTCGATGTACTTGCGCTGCCTCGCCATTCAGGGGTCGTGGAACTACGAAATCCTCGTCGGGAACGGCGTCGGCTTCTGCGTGGAGCCAGCGCTCCGGCTGCTCCCCGGTGGCGTCGACGGGCAGCCCTATCGCGAGGCGTTGGCGCGTCAGTCGGTGTACTTCAACGCACACCCGTATCTGGCGGCGCTGGCGATCGGAGCGCTCGCGCGAGCAGAAGTCGAGCAGGTCGCGCCGCAACGCATCGAGCGCTTTCGGACCGCCCTCTGCGGTCCGCTCGGCAGCGTCGGTGATCGCTTGGTCTGGGCCGCCTGGCTACCGGCCTGTTCGCTCGTGGCCCTGCTCCTGTTCGGCGCTGGCGGTTCGGCGCTTGCCGTCGTGCTCGGTTTCCTTGGACTGTACAACCTCGGGCATTTCGGACTGCGCGATTGGGCCCTCCGTGCCGGATGGCGCCATGGACTCCGGGTCGCGACCGCCCTCGGGCATCCCGTGCTGCAGCATGGTCCGCGCTACATTGGTCGGATAGCGGCCGTGTTGGGCGGATTGGCCC
>JBBARJ010000359.1:0-3063 GCA_040399825.1 Gemmatimonas sp. | reverse complement strand
CTGACCGCCTCGTATGCGCGGTCGATCGACGGTGGCCGGTCACTGACGACGCTCTCCGGCCAAGAGGCGCCCGGTGGCGACCACCACGATATCTGGATTGATCCGACCAACGCCGACCGTCAGATCGTGGCCCACGATCAGGGGTTATCGATCACCACGACGCGCGGTCGCACGTGGTTCAAACAGCGTCTCGACAACGCCCAGATCTACCACGTCACGGTCGACAACAACATTCCGTACAATGTGCTCGGCAACAAGCAGGACGAGCCGAGCTATCGTGGGCCGAGCAACAGCCGCGTGCAGGGTGGACGCGGCGCCGGCATTTCCCGCGGCATGTGGCACTCGGTGGGCGGTGGCGAAAGCGGCTGGGCGACGCCCGATCCGATCGATCCGAACATCATCTGGAGCACGGCCTCCGGCTCGGGGATGGTGGGCGGCATCGTGGTGCGTTTCGAGGAGAATCGTCGGCAGTTTCGCAATGTCGAAGTGTGGCCGCAGCAGTCGAATGGCGCCGCGGAGCAGCTCAAGTACCGGTTCGTCTGGGATGCGCCGCTGTTGATTTCGCCGCACGATCACAACACGGTGTACACCGGCAGTCAGCACGTACATCGCACGCGTGACGGCGGGAACAGCTGGCAGGTGATCAGCCCCGATCTCACGCGCAACGATCGCTCGAAGATGACGAGCTCCGGCGGGCTCACCCCCGACAACATCGGCGTCGAGTATTCCGGCGTGGTGTACGGCATCGCGGAGTCGCCGAAGCAAAAGGGCGTGATCTGGGTGGGCACCAACGACGGCCTCGTGCAGCTCTCGCGTGACGACGGCGCCACGTGGACCAATCTCACCGCGAACGTGCCGGGCATTCCGGCGTGGGGATCGGTGCGGTCGATCGCCGCCAGCAAGTGGGATGCCGCGACGGCCTATGTCACGATCGATGCGCACCAGGAAAACGATCGTGATCCGTACGTGTATCGCACCACGGATTTCGGGAAAACGTGGACGAAGATCGTAACCGGTATTCCGAAGAGCATGCTCAGCTACGCCAAGGTCATCATCGAAGATCCCACGCGTCGCGGCATGCTATACCTCGGTACGGAGAACGCGATCTACCTGAGCTACGACGCCGGTGATCACTGGCTACCGTTGCAGAACAACCTGCCGCATGCACCAGTGTCGGGCATCGTGGTGCAGGAGCACTTCAACGACCTCGTGATCTCGACCTACGGACGCGGCTTCTGGATCCTCGATGACCTTGCGCCGCTGCAGCAGCTGGATGCGTCGGTGCTCGCGAAGGGCGCGTATCTGTTCCAGCCCCGCGCAGCGTATCGCTATCGCGGCATCACGGCGCCCAGCACGCAATACGACGATCCCACGGCCGGCGACGATCCGGAATACGGCGCGAGCATCAACTACTACCTGAAGGCCTCGGCCAAGACCGCGCCCACGATCGAGGTTCTCGATGGGGCCGGCAAGGTGGTCCGCACGCTGCGCGGTTCGAACACGGCTGGTGTGAATCGTCTGGCGTGGGATCTGCGCGACGAGCCGAGTATGGAGGTGCGGCTGCTCACCAGCCCGCTGTATGCGGAGCACATCGTGGCGGGCCCGCAGGGGCGCACCGCACCGGGGACGAGCCGGCTGTCGATTCTCATGCCGCCGGGCATGTATGCCGTACGTTTGACCGTGGATGGCGCCACGCAGACGCAGCCGCTGGAGGTCCGTAAGGATCCGAACAGCGGCGGCACCGACGCCGAGATTGCGGCGCAGGTCAAACTGCTCGCCGGCATCAAACAGCAGCTCAACGAGGCCGGATCGGCGGTGCATCGCGTGGAGTCGGTGCGACTGCAGTTGCAGCAAGTGCAGCGTCTGTCGACGGATGCGGATGTCGTTCGTGCCATCCGTGCGCTCGACGCCAAGCTGCTCGAGGTCGAGATGAAGCTGGTGGATTTGCGACAGACCGGTCAGGGGCAGGATGGCGTCCGCTTCGGCTCGATGCTGATTTCGAAGATCGGATATCTCGCGAACGGCATGTCGAGTTCCGACTTCACGCCGACGACGCAACACGTTGAGGTGGACGGGATTCTGCGCGAACAGCTCAAGCAGCATCTGGCCGCGATCGACGGCGTGCTGGCGAGCGAGCTGGCTCCGTTGAATGGACAGCTGGACGCGAAGGGACTGCCGAAGGTGGTGGATCGCGCCGGGCCGGCGCCGCGCATCGTGCCGTAGGTTCGGTTGCACATCCAAACAAACGCGGCGGGTCCGTTCCATCGGACCCGCCGCGTTTCATTACGCCGAACGACTTCGCGAACTACTTCGCGAGGCCCTTCACGACACCACTGAGTGCCTGCACGCGCACCGACTCGGGGCTCCCGGCGGCGTCCTTGTCGAGTTGCGCTGCCAGCGTATTCAGGGCAGACGACCGCGCGCCGCCCTTGGCCTTTTCAGCCGCGGCCAACTGGGCCAGCACGCCATCCAGCCACGCCTTCGGCACCGCGCTGTTGCGCGCCATCTGGTCGGTGTACGCACGCGCCACGACGAACGCTGCCGGCCACACGGCCTGCGGCTGTTCCTGCGCGTTGAAGTACGCGTACGTCACGAGCTTGGCGGCATCGAGTTCGTTCTTCGACACGAATTCACTGGGCGCGAGTTCCCACACGTCGAGACCACGGGAAATTTCCGAACCGTAGATCAGGCCATTGTACCAGTAGGCCGACCAGTGTCCGCCACCGACCAGCGCGGTGGAGTCCATCGGTCCACGGTCGAAGAACGCGACTTCGAAGGCGTGATTCGGATCGGTCCAGTCGAACACGTTGATCCCGCCCTGATACCACGACTGCACCATGACTTCGCGGCCGGGAATCGGAATGAGCGAGCCGTTGTGCGCGACACAGTTCTCATTGCTCGTCTGCGCGGCGGGGAGCTTGAAATAACTTTTGAAGTCGAGCTTGTCGCCGTTGCGCGCGAAGATCGCGTCGGCGCCCCATTCCACCTTGTCGGTCGCGCGGCACCGAGGGGACGAACCACCGCCCCATTCGTCGGAGAAGAGCACCTTGCGGCCGTCGGTGC
>JBBARJ010000358.1:0-3070 GCA_040399825.1 Gemmatimonas sp. | reverse complement strand
TGCTCGACGCACTCCATTCTCGTGGACATTTCGAACCCCGAGAAGCCGTTCCGCATCAGTGCCCTCGCCGACACGAACAACTATCAGGGTCGGCACACGGCGGCGTTCAGCAATGACGGCAAGAAGCTGATCCAGACGGACGAGTGGGGCGGCGGCACGGGCCCGATGTGTCAGGCCTCCAGCATGATCGAGCTGGGCGGCAACACGGTGATCTCGCTCGACGCGAAGAAGAAGCAGACGCAGCGCGCCTACTTCAAGCTGCCGTCGGCCCAGACGGCCGAAGAGAACTGCGTGTCGCACAACGGCGGCATCATCCCCGTGCCGGGGCGCGACCTGTATGTGCAGGGCTGGTATCAGGGCGGCGTGAACATCATGGACTTCACCGACCCGGACAAGGCGACCGAAATCGGCTACTTCGATCGCGGTTCGATCGATCCGCCGCAGCCGGTGGACGTGCCTGCCGCCGCGGCCGCGGCCGCCGCGCCGGGTGCGCGTCCGCGGAGCACTACGATCGGCGGCTCATGGGGCGCGTACTACTGGAACGGCCTCATCTTCTCGTCCGAACTCGATCGCGGCATGGACATTCTCGAACTCACGCCGAGTGCGCAGCTGTCGGCGAACGAGATCGCCGCAGCGAAGCTGGTCGTCTTCACGGACTACAATCCGCAGAGCCAGCCGAAGATGACGTGGCCGGCGGCGTTCGTGGTGGTGCGCTCGTACCTCGACCAGCTGGTGCGCGGCAACGGACTTGCGTCCGACCGCACGACGGCGATTTACGCGGCACTCGATGCGGCGGAAATGAAGTCGGGGCTGGCGCGCGCGGCCGCGCTCAACGCGCTCGCGTTGCAGGTGGACAAGGACGTCGCCGGCGCGAAGGACGGCGCGCGGGTGAAGACGATGGTCGGGGAAATCCGGCGTCTGGCAACGGCGTCGAAGTAAGCCGCGGCCGCCATTCGTGAACGATCAAGGGCGCCCTTCTTCCGAGGGGCGCCCTTGTTGTTGGTGATCGTCTTCGCACGCGTGCACACGCGTGCGTGCGCGCTACCGGCGCCAGAGCACCAGCGCACCACAACTGCCCGCGTCCTTCAGTGCGGCCGGGGTGGTGGCGTACAGCTCCACCCCAGTCAGATCGTCCGTGAAGATCTTGTCGAGATCGGACGGCGTGGCGTTCTCGAATGGATACACACGGAGGCCGTCGCGAATCACCGCCGCGTAGCAGGTGGCGTTGCCGCGCGCCGCGAGGAAGGACTCGCCGTTCGGGCCCGTACCGATGAGCGCGCCGGCGTTCACCTTGAGCAGATTGGCGAGCGGACGTCCGTCGGCGGCTTTGAGCTGCGCGAGGGTGAAGAACTTGCCTTGCGCCTTGGCACGGCGCGCGTCGAACCCCGCGAGGGTCAGCGTCGTCATCTCGCCCTTGGGCTTGGGCGCCGCCACGACCGCGAGAATCTCGAGGTCGATCGGCATCGCGATGCCAGGGCCGCTCGTGAACTTGTCAAAGAACGCCTGGTAGCCGCGCGCGACGGCCTCGACGATATGCCCGCCGTCCTCGAGGTCGGGAATACGCACCATGCCGAGGGAATCAGTGACGCCGGCGTCAATGGTGTGATCGATGGTGATTTGCGCGTTGCGAATGGCCACCGTATCGCCGGCCTTCCGGAAGCGGAGGACGACAGTGCGCGCATCTTGCGTGTGGGCCGGCCGTGCGAGCAACAGGCCGGCGGCCACCGACGCGAGAGACAGAGCGTGTATGATTTTCATGGTGCCTAACGATAGTGCGAAATGTCGACTGTCGCAGCGGGCGGATGACACCGGCCGTGCGTGGTGGTAGCGTACCTGATGCTCGATTCGCACGTGCCCACCACCGCGCTGGCCGCGCCGCCGTTGGCGGCTGCCGAGTGGCAGGCGCGCGCCGTGGCGCACCTCGAGCGGGCACAGCGCTGGACACGTCCCTTTCGCGATCGGCGTTCGCGGGGGGAGGTGCATCCGGTGTACGACTTTCTGTTTCAGTACTACCACTATTCGGGTGGGCGGCTGGAGGCCTGGCACCCCGGTCCCGACGAGGCGCTCGAAGACAGCCCGGCGGCCCGCGAGCGCTTCCCCTCGCCGGTGTATGCGGCCGCCAACGGCGTCGTCCGGCGGAACGCGAGCGCCCTCGCTCCCGCGGAGCGTGATACGCTCCACCGCGTGCTGCACCTGCTGCGCGCGACTCAGGATCGCCCGGCACATTTCGGATGCTACGGTATGCATGAGTGGGCCATGGTGTATGGTGGCCACGACGTGCGCCACGCGGAGATCGCGCCACTCCGGCTTCCGCAGGCCCAGGTGGATGCGTTTGTAGAGAGCCGGCCGGTGGCGTGCAGCCACTTCGACGCGTTCCGGTTTTTCGCACCGGCGGCCAAGCCCATGAACCGCGTCCCGCTCGCGTGGGCCACCCGTGATGACACCGTGCAGCCCGGCTGCATTCACGCGAACATGGACCTCTACCGCTGGGCGTACACCGCCATGCCATGGATTGGCAGTGATCTCCTGTGGTCGTGCTTCGAACTCGCGGTGGAGCTGCGCGTGCTGGACATGCAAGCCGGGCCGTATGATCTCGAGGCCCGAGGCTTTGCCCCCGTGCGCGTGGAAACGCCAGCCGGGCGCGAGGAATATCAACGGCGTCAGCGGGAGTTGAGTGCGTCCGCGAACGGGTTACGGACGCGTCTGATCGACGCCGTGGGCGCGATCGTCTGACGGAGCGACGTCGCGGTTTTGTACGCGTTGTCCATCCAGGCTCGGCGATGCAACTGCCGCCGCCGCTACCGCGGCAACTCGCGAGGCCAGTGCAGCGGTACGCCGTCCCGATCGAGCTCCCGCTGAAAATCCTGCAAGAGCGGTGCCTGTTGCCGCACCGCGCGCGGTGTGCACTGCTTCGTCAAACAGAACGCCACCAGACTCCCCACGCTCTCGCCGATGTTCCATTCGATCGGGTGCAGCCGGTAGCAGCCGTTCGTGAGATGCGTGACGCCGAGGTTCTTGCACGCCGGGAGCAGGTTCTCCATGCGTTGTGGCAGGAGCGCCCCCAGCGGAA
>JBBARJ010000357.1:0-3073 GCA_040399825.1 Gemmatimonas sp. | reverse complement strand
GCTCGTTGATGATGCGGAGGACTTCGAGGCCGGCGATCTTGCCGGCGTCCTTGGTCGCCTGGCGCTGCGCGTCGTTGAAGTACGCGGGCACGGTGATGACGGCCTTGGTGACGCTGTGGCCGAGGTAGTCTTCGGCGGTCTGCTTCATCTTCTGCAGGATCATGGCCGAGATCTCGGGCGGCGTGTAGCGCTTGCCGCCCACTTCGACCGAGGCCACGTCATTCGGGCCGGCGACAATCTTGTAGGGCACCCGCGACTGCTCGGCCTGGGCTTCGGTGGTCCGCTGCCCCATGAAGCGCTTGATCGAGAAGATCGTGTTCTGCGGATTGGTGACGGCCTGACGCTTGGCGATCTGGCCAACCAGGCGCTCGCCGTCCTTCGTAAATCCGACAACCGACGGGGTCGTGCGACCGCCCTCGGCGTTGGGGATGACCACGGGATCGCCACCTTCCAGCACGGACACCACCGAGTTGGTGGTGCCAAGGTCGATGCCGATAACTTTTTCAGCCATTGAAGTCTCGTTGAGGAGTTGCCGTTCTGTAGGGACGTCGTTGTGCCGACGCTCGATCTGCGTTACTGCTACCGAAAGGAAAGGCAAAGGGTGGGCCGCGATGGGCCTGCCGGACCGGCGCAACTCAGGCGGTGCGCAGCGATTTGGAGGCTGTCGCGGCGGCAGTCTGCCAATTTGACCGGATGAACGTGCCGCGTCCCCTGCGTATGGCGCACCGAACGCCCGCCGTCAGTGACATGAAAGTGGTTTGGCGGTGAACCGTTCGGCTCCGACTTAAATCGTCAGCTTCGCGTAACAATGAAAGTTGCACGTGGCGTTCCGGCGGCGGTGACGCGATTCTTCCGGTGCGCACGGTCGCTCCGAGCGCACCTGCATCTCTCTCAGCCAGCCCGAGCCGTGAAGCTCTTTTCAAAAGACGAAACGTTTTTCGATCATTTCCGGCAGCTTGCCGTGTACATGGGTAGCGCGTCGACCCTCCTGCGCACCCTCTTGGAGAACCCCGCGGAGGCCGCACGTATCGCGGTCGAGATCAAGAAGGTCGAGACGGATGGCGATGCCATCGTGCATGTGATCAATCAGCGCATCGATACGAGCTTCGTGACGCCACTCGATCGCGAAGACATTCATGTGTTGGCGACGCGTCTCGACAACGTGATCGATCTGATCAATGGCGCCGCGCGGCGCGTGGTGATGTTCCGCGTGACCAGCCCGCGCAGCGGCGGCGTGGAGATGGCGGACGTGCTGGTGCGGGCGAGCGCGGAGATTCTCGCTTCGGTCAGCGATGTGACCAAGCGCGTCAAGATGCTGGAGCACGGGCGCAAGATCAAACAGCTCGAAGAAGAGGGCGACGTGCTCTACGCCCGGTCGGTCGGAGCGTTGTTCGAGCATGACGAGCCCGCCATCGAAGTGTTGAAGTGGAAAGAAATCTTCGACGCGCTGGAAGAGGCGATCGACGAGTGCGAGGATGTGTCGAACGTGCTCGAAAGCATCGCGCTCAAGAACAGCTGACGGATCCGTGGTCAACTTCGTCATCTTCATCGTTCTCGTCGCACTGGCGTTCGATTTCATCAACGGATTTCACGATTCGGCCAATTCGATTGCGACGATCGTCGGGACGAGAGTGCTGAGTCCGTTGGCGGCCGTGATCTGGGCGGCCGTGTTCAACTTCTCGGCGCTCTTCTTTGTCGGGACGGCTGTGGCCAAATCCGTCGCCGCCGGGTTCATCGACCTGAACGTGGTCGATGCCAACGTGATTCTTGGCGGACTGCTGGGGGCGATCACGTGGAATCTGATCACGTGGTGGTTCGGCATTCCCTCCAGTTCCTCGCACGCGCTCATCGGCGGCTACGCGGGCGCGGCGGTGTCGAAGGTCGGTTTTTCTGCGTTGCTTTGGGGCAAGAAGTGGATCGAGACGCTCTCGGCGATCGTACTCTCGCCGTCGATCGGGATGCTGATGGGGTTCATCCTGATGGTGCTCGTGTACAACCTCTTCCAGAAGGTCACCAGCTCGAAGGCCGACAAGTTCTTCCGCGTGGCGCAGCTCACGAGCTCGGCCTTGCTCTCCTTGGCGCACGGTGGCAACGACGCGCAGAAGACCATGGGCATCATTGTCGGCTTGTTGGTGGCCACGCAGGCGTCCTTCGCGGGCGAGACGGGGCTGTTGAGCCACATGTACGTGACGTCACTGGACACGATCCCGGTGTGGGTCGAGCTTGGCGCCTATACGATGATCTCGCTTGGCACGCTGTTCGGCGGTTGGCGCATCGTGCACACGATGGGCACGCGCATCACGAAGCTGCGGCCGGTCGGTGGATTCTGCGCGGAGACTGCCGGTGCGTTGGTCATCCTGTCGGCGTCCCGCTTCGGCATCCCGGTCAGCACCACGCACACGATCACGGGTGCCATCGTCGGTGTGGGCGCCACGAATCGTCTCTCGGCCGTCCGTTGGGGCCTGGCCAGTAGGATCGTCTGGGCGTGGGTGATCACTATTCCTGCCGCGGCCGCCATGGCGGCGATCGCGTACAAACTGCTGGCTGCGTTCAATCCAATCTGACCCGACTCCCGGTCGGCGCGGCACGCCACGCCGGACCACTGCCATTCCGTCGTCCACCGCTTTGTCGCTGCCGTATCTGAATCGCGAGCTCAGTTGGCTCGACTTCAATGCGCGCGTGCTCGAGGAAGCGCTGGACACGCGTGTGCCGTTGCTGGAGCGGCTGAAGTTTCTGGCGATCTTCAGCACGAACCTGGACGAGTTCTACATGGTCCGGGTGGCAGGCCTTCGGCGCAAAGTCACGGCGGGCGCGCCGCAGTATCCCCCTGATCCGCTGTCGCCGCCCGAGCAGCTCGAGGCCATCCGCACGCGGGTGCATGAGCTCCTGCATCGCCGGCACCATGCGCTGCACGCCCTCCTGTTACCGGTACTCGAGGAGAAGGGCATCAAGCTGGTGCCGATGGCGTCGCTCGACGACGCCGAGCGCGAGCGCGTCCACGCTTACTTCGAATCGCAGGTCTTCCCCGTGCTCACGCCACTGGCGGTCGATCCGGGGCATCCGTTCCCCTACA
>JBBARJ010000356.1:0-3080 GCA_040399825.1 Gemmatimonas sp. | reverse complement strand
CGCCCCGCGCGCGCCGGCCCCCGCCCCCGTCCGCGGACGAGCCGGACGCGAGGGCACCGCGCGGGTGGGCCCGGGTGTGGCGTCGCTCGGCGGCGGAGAGCTCGATCGCAGCCGCGTCGCGCCGAAGGACCGCATGATCCGAAGCCGCCGCGGCGCCTTCCGCATCGCCATCGGCAGCGTCCGCGGCGTCGACGGCGTCGAAAGCGGCACGGGCGAGCGCGGCCCGAGAGGGCGGCGGGGGCGGGAGGCGCGCAGGCGACCCTGGCGCACCCGCGTGGGACGGGGAGCGCAAGCGAGCCTCCGGGGAGCGGGCGAACGAAGCCTCGGAGAGACGCGTGGTGTCGGCCGACACGTCGACGTCGTCCGCGATGCCGCCGAGGGCGGCCGGTAGATACGTCCGCGCGTGCTCGTTGACCACGACGCAGCCGACGAGCGTGACGCGGAACCCGGGCGAGACGCGCCCGAGGGCGCGCGCCGGGATCCCGCATGACGATAGATCCCGCACGGTGAGCTCCACCAGACGCCCGGGAGGGACCGTGTGGTACTTCAGCGCCAACACCGGCATCGAGGGCGTCAGCAGGTCCTTGGGCGATCTCGCAATAGAGCCGTGGGACATTGTCTTGGTTATGTGGTGTCTTGGTTCGATTACCGGGTCGGTGGACCGACGGTAAGAACTTTTCTCACGAGCACCGGGTCGATGGACCAACGATGTCGAACCCCTGGGTCAGTGGACCGACAGGAGGGCCTTCTGGGTCGGTGGACGCTACAGAGAGGCTCCGAAAGCAGGAATCTGCAAATCGGACGGGGCAGAGGAAGCGATTGATATCAGAACAACGGCCCGCCAGTGACCATATAGGATTATGCGCGCGTGGGTAGTGTAAAGTACCGGTCCCGTGCGATCGACAAGCCCCTTGCAGTAGATACAAGGCTCCTAGGTGACTATGATTGACGATAGAAAGGGCGAGGGGTGCGCAGGAAGATGCAACGGATCTCTCTGCCAAGTACAGGGGTCTGTACGGGTTTGCCCATATCGGTGTATGGCCGGGAGGGAGGGCTGGATGAAGCCCGCTCCTGGATGGTCGCGTGGGACGCCCGCTTACTTCGGGTTGTAGAGCGTACGTGTTTCGGGTCGTCCCCTTGAAAAGTTGCGCCGCCCTTGGTGTAGCACTTGGGGGCGGTGCCGGCACTTTGAGGCCGGTGTCGTAGAGAAGACTTGTTTGGCGCCGGTGGCAGGCGCGGGGTGACGGAGGGGCGGGCACCCCCCCCCTTCCATCCCCCTGGTCGTGGTGGACGCGAAGCGAAGCGGAGCGAAGCGAGGCGTCGCGAGGCGAAGCGCAGACCTAGAGCCAGGCGTGCGGGACAGGCAGACCCAGCAGGCGCGCTCGCCCGTTCTCGAATGGCTTGCCGGTGAGGCACTTCGTGAGCCCATCCGCGGGGTTCATGGCCGTGAGGAGCTTCCGCGGGGCGATGGTGCCGCAGGCGATGCCCCAACGAAGCATGGCGTAGCGCATGGCCATCCAGCGTGAGGCCTTGGCGAGCCGCTCACAGTTAGTGCCGTCGAGGACGGCTTGCGCGTCGAGGTAGAGGGGAGTGGGCTCGGCCGGCGCCGCTCCCACGTCGAGCTCGCATTGGAGGAACCGCGCCGCGAGCACATACTTGTACGCCAGCGTGGCGAGGCGGAGCTCCGCAGCCGCAGAGCTGTCGTCCCCTGCGGGAGGCGCCACGCAGCGCCACGCTAGGGCCCCGCCCCCCCCGAGGGAGGTGCCGGGTTCCACGCTCGAGGTGACCGCGGGCGCTGCTGGCGAGCACGCCCCGTCGCCGACGCGCCCCGCGTCGACCAGCACGCGCGGGACGAGCACCGGAGCGGTCGCTGGTCCAGCCTGGGCGGGGACGAGCGGAGCAATGGGCGCGGTAGGGCGCGCGGCTGAGGCCGGGGGGAGAGGACGCGCCATGGGGGGCGCGCACGATGCGATGAGGAACCCGCCGTGGCTGGTGCCGTTCTCCCCGTTGCCGTGGGAAGAGTCGACGAAGCAAGAGAAGAGGTCAAGCGACGTGGTCCCGTCGGCGCGTCGGGCCAGCTGGGGCGTCGTGATGTGGAGGTGCATCCCCCGCGTCTGCAGCAGGTAGTGGCCGAGCCGAACGATGCACCGGAACGCGTACGTGGTGAGGCGGTCTTCGTTGGCGTGCTTGCTGAGCAAGCTGTACCCGTAGTAGCAATCCGGGCGTGCGAGGCCACCGACGAAGCCGCATGTGCCCAGGATGGGCCCAGCCGCCACCACGAGGTGCGGGGCCAGGGGCCGCAGGCCGGAAGGGCCCTCCATCAAGACGCGAGGGGCCTGCGCCGCCAGCGGCCAGTCACACCGCTCGTTCTTGTCGAGGGGGAACGGGACAAGCAGGGCGGCGAGGCGCTGGATGACCCCCTCGCACGAGATGGTGGTCGTGTACGGGCCGACGACCCGGTGGCGGAGGCCCGTGAAGTCCTCGGAGAGCTCGCGGGTCACGATGGTCTCGCCGAACTCCACCGCCCAGGCCGCATGGAAGTGGGTCCGCGCAGCCGCAGTCGTCGCCGTGAGGCGCGAGTCGTCGACATGGTCGTGGACGATGAGCTTCCCGCGCGCGGAGTGGCCGGTCCAAACTCTCCGATCCACGAGCAGCTGGACGAGTCCGTAGGCGTGGAGGAACTCGTCGAAGCGCGACTGCCAGATGCGGCCGGCGTCGCAGCGGCCCGGCATGTTGCCGATGATGAGGAGAAAGTTGGTACCGCCCTTCCCCCGGAGGGGATACGCTGGAAAGAGGGCAGCGAGCCATGCCGGGATGCGAACGTAGAGCCTCCGCCCGCCGAGGAGCATACTGAGCGGGATGCCGTGGAAGTACGCCCCGCCGACGTCAATGGAGTCCTGGTGGGCGCCGATGGCCGGAGCAATCGCCGTGATCAGGCGGTTGGAGATCTCGTCGGCGCAGTTGGAGTGCGTGACCACCGGGGCTGCCGCGTCCGCCTTGTCGGCGATGGCGACGCGGAACTTGTTGAGGACCTCCTGCGAGCGCGGCCCGCCTGCCGGGTCCATCTTGCACGTGAGGAC
>JBBARJ010000355.1:0-3102 GCA_040399825.1 Gemmatimonas sp. | reverse complement strand
CACATCGAAGTCGGGGCGCAGCGCGCGCAATTGTGCGCGACGACGCAGCGACGACGTGCCGACCTTCGCCCCCTTCGGCAAATCCATCAACGTGCGCGCGGTGGTGCTGGGGCCGACCACCAGCGCGTCGCGCGGATCTTCCCGCTCGAGCAACGCCACGATGGTGAGTCCCTCGGGATCGGCCGTGGGCAGATCCTTCAGCGAGTGCACCGCACAATCGGTGCGACCGGCGATCAGATCGGCTTCGAGTTCGGCGGTGAACAGCCCCTTCTCACCGATGGCGTTGAGCGGACGATCGAGAATGCGATCGCCGATGGTTGTGTACTCCACCAGTTCACTCGCTACCCCGCGTTCGGCCAACGCGGCAGCTACCTGGCGCGCCTGACGCAGCGCCAATTCAGAGGAACGGGTTCCGATGCGGACGACAAGATCAGTCATGCTGCAAGTTATTGGGGAACCCGCCGGTTCAGTTAGCCCCCGCCTTACCGGAATCCTTGCCGCAGGCCTTCACGATGCTGTTGACCCACCCCTCCATCGTGGCCGCGCCCGATTCCACTTTCACCGGGAAGCCGGCCACCTTGGCCGCGCGCGCTGTCACGGGCCCAATGCAGGCCACCGGCAGCCGCCCGGCGTGCTCCGGCGGCAGCGCATCCAGCAGTGCATCCACCGCGCTCGGCGCCGCCACCGTGACCAGGTCGATCTCCCCGGACTTCACCAGCTGGCGGACGCGGGCCTGCCCCTCGGGATCGGGGGCGCTGCGATAGGCCGGCACGCTCTCGACCACAGCGCCCAGCGCCCGCAGACCGTCGGGGAGCACGTCGCGGGCGGCCGCCGCGCACGGGTACAGCATGCGGGTGCCCTCGATGTCCGACCGCGACGCCATGGCATCGAGCATCCCCACCGCCTGCGCGTTCTCGGGGTGCACCGTGGGCGTGCGCCAGCCGCGCTTCTCGGCCGCCGCCGCAGTCGCCACGCCCACCACGGCCAGCCGGCGGGTGGCCATCGCGGCTTCGGCACCACGCTCGGCGACCACACGCGCCAAGTGCTCCACCGCGTTCACGCTGGTGAGCAGGATCCAGTCGAAGGCGACCAGCCGTCGTACCGCCTCGTGTAGCGGTGCGAGATCGAGCGTTTCGATGCGCGTGAGCGGGACTTCGTACACCGTGGCTCCCTTGGCCCGCAGGGCATCGGCCAGCGGCGAGCCACGCTCACCGGCCCGCGTGACCGCGATCCGCACGCCCTCGAGCGGCCGTGGATCGGGAACACGCGCCACCATGATCATCGGCCGATTACCGGTGGATCATTGCCCGCGCTTCGCTCGCGCCATACGACGCAGCAACAGCACGATATACCCACCGTAGGCGGCCGCGGTGATCGCGTAGCCGGCCCACATATAACCACTGCTGTCGGGAGGGCCACCGGCCTTCGGGACGTACGCCACCGTGCCGGCCGTGTCCTGCACGGTGGCCACGGTCAGCATCGGCGCCGAGGCGAGCAGCGCGCTGCCATGCACGATCACGCCGCCTCCATGGCCGCACGCGCGTCACGGAGCGTGGCCCACCGGAAGCGCAGCCGCAGCAAGGCGAAGAACAGCAGCAGGAACGCCACCATCGCCAGACCGAACGACATCAGCATCTCGGGCGGCATCTTGGGCTTTTCCGGCGCCAACACGACGGGCTCCGGGTGCATGCCGCGGAACAGCTTGACGGTGAGGTGAATGAACGGCACCAGCAATGCGGCCAACGTGCCCATCACCGCCGACAACCGCGCGCGCACTTCGATCGACTCCACGCCGCTGCGGAGCACGAGATATCCAACGACCAGCAACCACAGGAAGAGCGTGCTCGTGATGCGCGCCTCCCACACCCACCACGTCCCCCAGCTCGTCCGCGCCCATACCGGGCCGGTCACCAGCACGATACCCATGAACACCAGCCCGACTTCGGCCGACGACTCGGCCAGGCGATCGAGGCGTTCGTCCTTGATCCACAGATACATGATGCTGCTGATGAACAGCAGGCCGCAGGCGAAGTACAACCCGATGATCGCCGCCGGCACGTGGACGTAGAAGATCTTCTGCGCGGCGCCAAGCATCGCATCGATGGGGGTGTAAAAGAGCGCGCGAGTACACGCCGCGATCACCGCCACGATGGCGATGACGAGGAATGCATCGAATCCCTTCGGCTCCGGCAGCGCAGCCGGACGGGGGGCAGCAGACGACACCGACGACATACCTACTCCTCGATGGTGAACGGGAACACCACGATACAGGCTGAGACAAACACGAGATCGAACGCCAGCAACACCTTGAGCCACGCCATCCCATCGGCAATGGGCTGCCCACGCAGCACCACCGCAGTGGCCTGCGCGGCCGGTATCACCAACGGCACAAAAAACGGCAGCGTCATCATCGGCAACAGCAATTCGGCCAACCGCGTGTTCGACGCGATCGCCGCGAACAGTGTCCCGACCGCCGATAACCCGAGAGACGCGAGCAGCACGATCCCCACGATGATCCACCACGACGAACCGATCGGAAGATCGAAGAAGAGCGCCACGGCGGGAAGCGCCAGCGCTTGAACGCACAGCACGAACACCAGGTTCGCGATCACCTTGCCGGTAAAGATGGCCTCGCGAGACACCTGCGAGGCCAGCAGGCCGTCGTAGGCCCGCTCGGCCAGCTCCAGCCCGAAGGACCGGTTGAGCCCTAACAGGCCAGAAAAGGTGAAGATGACCCAGAGGACCCCGGGGGCGAGATCCATGGCCGGAATGGCCGTGGGATCCCACGTGAAGCGGAAAATCACCACCGCCAGCACCGCGAACACCGTCGCCGCCAGAAACGCGCTCCGGGTCCGGAACTCGATCAACAGGTCTTTGCGGGCAATGCGCCACGCGTCGGCCAGATACGATGGCGCCTTATGGGTTGGTCCCCCCTGCACCGCGCTCACGCCAGCCCCTCGTGCACGAGGGCGCGGTACTTCGCCTGATACCCCGGCACGTCGAAGCCGGAGGGCGACACGGGTTGCTCGTCCACGAACGTCCCGCGCTGCATGATGGCAGAGTGCGTCGCGAGCGCGAGTCCTTCGCTCAGATTGTGGGTGA
>JBBARJ010000354.1:0-3111 GCA_040399825.1 Gemmatimonas sp. | reverse complement strand
GACCGGCATTCTGGAACACGTTGTACAGCAGCACACTCCCCGGCACCTGCGTCGCAATCCGCGTAATGGTGCCGTCCACGATACGGTGATACGCGGCGGCGTACACACTCCCCTTCGACCAGCTGGTCTTGTAGCCCAACTCGGCCGACGTGGAATACTGCGGCTGCAGTGCCGGGTTGCCGACCTTGATCAGCTCCGGCTCGTCGTACTTGGGGAAGATGCGAATATCGACTTCGTTCGGCCGATCCACGCGCCGATTGAAGAACAGCGACAGCTTGTTCGCATCATCGATCTTGTAGGCGGCTCGCACATTCGGAAACGGCTGGACGTAGCGGTAGCCGTCGCTCTTGTACGTATTGTGATCGGGATTCACGTCGTAGTCCACGCGCACCCCCTCGAACCGAACACCCCCCTCGAGCTCTACGCGCTGGCTTTCGAACACATAGGTGCCATACAGCGCGGGAATCGTTTCGCGATACGTGGCCCAGCCGCCGGCGCCGGTGTCGAGCGGGGAGTTCCGGCCGGCAAAGAACTGCATGTTCACCGGGATCGAGCGATACCGCCCCTTGAAGCCGGCCTCGATGCGCCCCTGTTTCAGCGGCTTCGTGTAGTCGGCATTGAGATCCACCACATGTTCGTCCGACAGCAACGTGAACGCGTCGGTGCCAACAAACGTGGGCACGGTGTTCGTGAAGAAGTACTTCTCGTCTTCCCGATGAAACGAGTAGTTCCCGGTCAACGCGAGGGTGTGCCCGGGCTCGGTGAACTTATGCGTGAATACCGTGGTCGCGAAGGCGGTGTACTTCACTTCGTCTTCGAGGAACTGCCACAGGCGGTAGCGATTCTGCAGCGAGCCGACGAAGTACGGATTGTCGCCGTTGTCGAGAATCTTCTCGCGGTTGAACAACCCCGACACCGTCACGGTATTGCGGTCGTTGAACGCATGGTCCACGCCCGCATTCAGCGTGGCGTAGTCGGTACGGCGATTACGCTTCACCTGCTGCGTGATCACCATGCCGTTGTCGTATGTGCGGGTGGAGAACTCGTTCTTGTTGAGCGTGGGCGAGTACAGCCAATCCGCCTGCAGAAAGCTGTTCGTGGCGCCGCGGCGATAGTTGATCGCGGCCGACGGATTGAACTTGGGCGTGCCCCGATACTGCGGGCGAATGGTGGGCAGATTCTCCTGCTTCACCCACAGGGCGCCCGCTCCGCCCATGAGCCCGAGCTTGCCGTTGAACCCCTGGTGCTCCTGCTTCTTGAACACCAGGTTGATGATACCGGCGCTGGCGTTCGCGTCGAATTTCGCCGACGGGTTGTTGATGATCTCGATGCGCTCCAGCGCCGACGCCGGCAGGTTGTCCAATCCGTTCTGCGAGCCGAAGCCGGTGAGTGCGGTCTGCTTGCCATCGATGAGCACCACCACCTTGTCGCTGCCGCGCACCTGCACCTTACCGTCTTGCCCGATCGTCACCCCCGGCACCGTCGACATCGCCTGCAGCACCGAGCCGCCTGCTTGGCTGATGTTGTCGGAGACCGTGAAGGTTTTCTTGTCCATCGTACCGGCCACCGCGTCGGCATTGGCCGTGACGCGCACATCGCCGAGGGTGCGGGCTTCCTTGATGAGCAGGATGGCGCCGAGGTCGAGGAAGGCACTCAGTTCGCCGACCAACACCCGCTGGCGGATAGGCTGGTAGCCGATGGACCGCACCACGAGCACGTAGCTGCCCTTCTTGAGCCCCGAGAACGTGAACGCGCCCTGTTCGTTCGTGAGGCGTCCGCCGACGAACGCGCTGTCGCGTTCCGTTTGGAGCTGCAGCGTGAGGAACGGGAAGGCGGCCTTGGTTTCGGCGTCCTGCACTTTGCCGAACAGCGTCACGCCGGCGGCGGGCGACTGGCTGCGCGCCGTCGGCGCATACGTGCACAACAGCAGCACCAGTACCAGGAATCGACCGCGCACGGACGCGGCGGCGTGCCCGCCTAGCGTGGCTGCTCGTTCGGACCACGCCGGCATGAACCACGGCAACGCGAAGGGCATGTCGGATCGGCTCGAGGAGGCGGTGTTAAGGGTCGCTCGACGTCACCTGCGGTCCGGGGCACTGTATCCAGCTTGCGGTGGGACCGATCCACACCTTATGGGGGTGTGCGGTCTTCGAGCCATGGCTGCAGGTACTGATGGGGGTCCCCCCGACCACGCCATCCAGATCGTCGTCTGACAGCGCCGATTCGGCGTCATCGTTTGGTGAAACGAACGGATCACGGGACATGCGGCAGCCTCACGGTGTGGACAACGGTATCGATTGATCGGGCCACACCGGGTGGTGCGTAGCACAGCTGCGTTTTGCTGCAGGCTAAGTGGTCCTAGCCGCCAAAATTTTGGGTGCGTGTGCCGCCGCCACTTGCGGTCTGTCTAGTAGTGCCATTGCAAGTATAGTAAATCCCCCTGTCGTCCTCGGCCCAGTGTCCGATAAACTCTCCGGAGTGCAATGGGCAAGGGGTACCGTTCCCCCCCACCACGCCGTCCAAATCGTCGTCGGAGAGCGCCGACTCGGCGTCATTTTGTGAGGAAATAAACGATTCACGGGACATGTGACGACCTCAAGGTGCGGAAACGTGGGTGGTTCATGAACGATGCCTAACAATACCGCCGAGTCGGCAGACCCGCTACCGCACCACGATGTCCGCCGCCTGACGCGGGGCGACCTCGTACGTGCTTTCGTACTGCGACGACAGCCCGGTCACCTGGATGGTCTGCGCGGTGGTCAGCGCCCGCAACGTGCTGGTGGGCACGCCGGGAAACAGATGCACAAAGACCTGCACCTCGCCCGAGCCGTCGTTTACATACAACTTGTAGCCGTACGGCGAGTCGTCCTCAAAGGTCTTCGTGACACGCCCTGTCACGCGGACCAGCTTCCCTTCGGTGGCTTCGCCAACGCCGCCCGTGGTAACGCTCTGCGGGATCACCGTACGCGAGCCGCTCAGCTGCTTCACCGAGGCCTGTTCGGCCGACAGGATGCGGAGCTTCGCCTCCTCGCCCAGCGTGCCCGTTACGCGCACCCGCGCGCCCAACGGGAACGTGAGGCGCGACATGATTTTCACGTAGATCCCACCGCT
>JBBARJ010000353.1:0-3127 GCA_040399825.1 Gemmatimonas sp. | reverse complement strand
AAGAAGACCTGATTCCCAGGTCCGATTTCCACCTTTCACTTGGAGACTTCGACTCACTACCCTGATTCGTCAGTCGGAGAAGCAACATGAAACGTGTGTGGGGAGCACTGGGTCTTGTGCTCGCTCTCAGCGTGATCATGCCACGGGTCGCGGCCGCGCAGGACAGTAAGCAACGCCGCAATGGAGCGACGCTCGGACAGAACTTTCCGAATCCGTTCAATCCTGAGACTCGCATCCCGTTCAGTGTGGGTGATGCACCCAACTGTACCGAGCCCGGTCGGCAGTACCGCGTCAGTTTGAAGGTCTACAACATGATCATGCAGGTTGTAGCGACGCCGGTGTTGCAGGGAGGAACCGGAGGGGTGGCCGGAGGTCAACCGCTAGAAAAAGTGTCCGTGCAGTGCGGCGACTACGTCGCGTACTGGGACGGCAAGGTCCAAGCAACCGGGCGGGAGGCCGCTTCGGGGGTGTATCTGTATCGCCTCGAAGTGGATGGCGTGCCGCTGGTGAAAAAGATGATCGTGGTGAAGTAAGCTGGGAGTACACGAGCACCACGAGACCCAAAAGAAAACTCACGATGGCGCGCCGGGTGGACGGACCCGGCGCGCCATTTTGTATCCACGATCTGCTCGGCTGGCCGCTGTAGGGGCTTCCCTCTCGAAACCCGACGCCGCCGTCTGCAGTATTGGCAGCAGAAGCACGGCACCGTGATTGCCCCTACGAAACGCCATGATCAATCCTGACCGTCTGACCGTGAAGAGCGCTGAGGCGCTCAACGAAGCCGTCGCGCTCGCGCGCAAGGCCGGCAATCCGCTCGTCTACGATCTGCATCTCCTGCTGGCGCTGCTGGCCCAGGACGAAGGCATCGTCGTCCCGGTGCTGCAGCGCGTCGGAGCCAATGTCGCCAGCGTCCGTGCCGCCGCCGACCAAGAGGCCGCCCGCTATGCCAAGCAAAGCGACGCCCAGCCCACCTTCAGCCGCGAGCTTACGCAGGTCGTCGATGCGGCCGAAAAAGAAGCCAAGGCCCTCGGTGACGAATACGTCTCCACCGAGCACCTGCTGCTGGCCCTCGCCGATGCCAAGGGCACCGATAGCACGCGTGTCCTGACCACCGTCGGGGCCCACCGCAAGGCGCTGCTCGAGGCGCTCAAGCTCGTCCGCGGGTCGCACAAGGTCACCGACCAATCGCCCGAAGGGCAGTATCAGGCGATCGAGAAGTTCACCCGCGATCTCACCGAGGCCGCGCGCAAGGGCAAGCTCGATCCCGTCATTGGCCGCGACGAGGAAATCCGTCGCGTGATTCAGGTGTTGTCACGCCGTACCAAGAACAACCCCGTGCTCATCGGTGAGCCCGGCGTTGGCAAAACCGCCATTGCCGAAGGGCTCGCCCAGCGCATCATCAGCGGCGACGTGCCCGAGGGGCTACGCAACAAGAAGCTCGTGTCGCTCGATCTCGGCGCCCTCATCGCCGGCGCCAAGTTTCGCGGCGAATTCGAAGAGCGTCTCAAGGCGGTGATGAAGGAGATCACCAGCGCCGAGGGGCTGTATGTCGTGTTCATCGACGAACTGCACACGCTCGTCGGGGCCGGTAAGGCCGAAGGCAGTATGGACGCCGGCAACATGCTCAAGCCCATGCTGGCGCGCGGCGAACTGCGCGTGGTTGGCGCGACCACGCTCGACGAGTACCGCCTGCACGTCGAGAAAGATGCCGCCCTCGAGCGTCGCTTCCAGCCGGTGTTCGTCGGGGAGCCCAGCGTCGAGAGCACCATCGCGATTCTCCGTGGCCTCAAGGAGCGCTACGAGGCGCATCACGGCGTGCGCATCACCGACGGTGCGGTCGTGGCCGCCGCGACACTTTCGAATCGCTACATCGGTGATCGCTTTCTCCCCGATAAGGCCATCGACCTGATCGACGAAGCCGCCTCCCGGCTGCGCATCGAGATCGACTCGGTGCCGCAGGAGATCGACGAAGTCGACCGCCGCATCGTGCAGCTCGAGATCGAGCGGCAGGCCCTGCGCAAGGAGACCGATCCCGCATCGGTCGAGCGGCGCGGAACGCTCGAAGGCGAACTCGCCGATCTGAAAGAAAAGACCACCGGCATGCGCGCCCAGTGGCAACAGGAAAAGGAAACGCTCGGCGCCGTCGGTCGCATCAAGCAGGAAATCGAAACGGCAAAGTTCGAGGCGGAGCAGGCCACGCGCGTCGGTGACCTCAACAAGGCCGCCGAGATCACGTACGGCAAAATTCCGCAGCTCGAGCGCGACATGAAAGTCGCCGAGGGGAAGCTCGGCAGTCAGGACGGCCGTCCGCAGTTCCTCAAGGAGGAAGTCGGTGCCGATGATGTGGCCGATGTCGTGGCGCGATGGACCGGCATCCCGGTCACGCGCATGCTCGAGAGTGAACGCGAGCGGCTCACCAAGCTCGAAGACGTCTTGGCCACCCGCGTGATCGGACAGCGTGAAGCGGTGAAGGCCGTGTCGAACGCCGTGCGGCGTTCGCGCGCGGGCCTGCAGGACCCCAATCGGCCGATCGGCTCGTTCATCTTTCTCGGCCCCACCGGTGTGGGCAAAACGGAAACGGCCAAGGCGCTTGCGGAATTCCTGTTCGACGACGAGCACGCCATGGTGCGCATCGACATGTCCGAGTACATGGAGAAGCACGCCGTGGCGCGCCTCATCGGCGCACCGCCGGGCTACGTTGGCTACGAAGAAGGCGGACAGCTCACCGAGGCAGTGCGTCGTCGTCCGTACTCCGTGATCCTGTTCGACGAAATCGAGAAGGCACATCCCGATGTGTTCAACATCCTGCTGCAGTTGCTCGATGACGGACGGCTTACCGATTCGCAGGGACGCACCGTCGACTTCCGCAACGCCGTCATCATCATGACGTCGAACGTGGGGAGTCAGATGATTTTGGAACGCGGGCGGGCCGGAGACACCGCGTGGGCCACGGTGGAGCAGGAGGTCCTGATGGCGTTGCGCGGCGTGTTCAAGCCGGAGTTCCTCAATCGCATCGATGACATCGTGGTCTTTCATCCGCTGGAACGCGGCGAGATCGATCACATCGTCGACTTGCAGCTCGCGCACCTTCGCAAGCTGCTCGCCGATCGGAAGCTCACCATCCGTC
>JBBARJ010000352.1:0-3143 GCA_040399825.1 Gemmatimonas sp. | reverse complement strand
TCCGCTGTGCCATTCAGTTGTACCTCGCGAACAATCCGACGCGCACGTCCGCGATCGAGCAGGCGCGGGCGGCGTTCGGCGCGGTGTGGCGCGTCGCCGATCCCCTTGAGATTCAGATCAAGGAATCCTCGTTCGTATGGGGCGAGCGCACCGTCTATCTCGATGCGGAGCGCGGCACCGATGGGTTGCCCTGGCTGCTGTATCGCGACGGCTTGCGGTCGCTTCATGTGCACAGCGGATTCGAGACGACGGACCTCGAGGCGCTGCTCACGATTTTACATAAGGCGCGTACGGCCCCTCCCGATGGCGATGATCTCGTCACGCTGCTGTGGGTCGCCGATCTCGCCACGCTCGAATATCGACATGTCGAGCATGGCGCCGTCGGAGACCTACCGATCGTGAGTGGGACGGATCGCCCGGGTGTGGCGGTGTTCGCGCCGGGTGTGGCGCCGTTGGCGGCACCGGCGGCGGAGACGGCGGCCCCCGGGGAGGGGCCGCCTCCCGGCGTGATCCGGATGGAGGACTTCGACACCACGCTGTACTTCCTCGATACCCGTGAAGCGACGTATCTACAGGAGGAGCTCAAGCGCGAGTACGCGGAGGATCATCGAAAGCTGGCGCTGGCAAGTCTGTTCGACGTCATCGAAGGACAGCCGCTGCCGGATTCACAACTTGAAGCGCTGTGCATCGTCGATCAGCTCTTGATTGAGTTCCTCACGCTCGGGGACTACGAGCTGGTCGGCTTCGCGTTGCGGGAAGCGTCGGCCCTGTCACGACGACTTGCCGCGAACGCGCGCGTGATGACGGCCCTCCGCGAGTTGCCGGCCCGGCTGAGCGAGCCGGCGGTGATGGCGCAGCTGCTGCAGGCGCTCGACGAAAGCGCGCGCACACCGGTGGCGTCACTCCTCGAGGGGCTGTTTGTAGAGCTGCGCCCGTCTGCGCTTGAGCCGCTCGTCGCGTGGCTTGGGGTCGCGACGGCCTCGCCGGCGCGCGCATCGATCGAGCGCGCGTCGGCCCGACTGGCCGGCGCGCACACCACGGAGCTCGCGCAGCTGTTGGAGCACGAGAGCGAGTCTGTCGTGCGTGGCGCCCTTCGGCTGGCGGCGCAGCTGGCGACACCCGCCGCCGTGCCGGGCCTCGCGCGTTTGCTGCGCGGCCACGACGCGAAGTTGCGGGTCGACGCGCTGAACGCGTTGGGCGAGATCGCGTCGCCGTCCGCGTTGCAGGCGGTCGAGCGGGGGATCGACGACAGCGATCGCGACGTGCGCGTCGCGGCGTTTCGTGTGCTCGCGGCACGGGCGCACACGGCGGCGCTTCCGCGGTTGCTCGTGGCCGTGCGCCGTAAAGAGCTGCGCGTCGCGGATCTGAGCGAGAAGATGGCGCTGTTCGAGGCGTTCGGTAGCATGTGCGGCGACGCGGGGGTCGCCGACCTCGACGCGCTATTGAACGCGCGCGGACTGCTTGGGGCACGCGAGCCGGCGGAGCTGCGCGCATGCGCCGCCCGCGCCCTCGGGATGATTGCGTCGCCGGCCGCGAGTGCCGCCCTGCAGCGCGCCGCGGACACGAAGGATGTCGTCGTGCGCAGCGCGGTGTCGCGGGCCATGCGAGGGAACGCATGAGTACCCCGCTCGCAATGACTGGCAGCGATCCGTCGGGCGATCCGCAGGCACAGCGCACGGCGCGCGCGTTCGTAGTGGCGCTGCACGGGGCGATCCGCGCGGTGCGCCTGTATCCGATCGAGAACAGTGCCGTACAGAAGGCGATCGTCGAATTGGGGCAAGCGGCGGAACGTGTCGAGTTGGCCGACGGTTCGTGTCGCTTGCGACGCATTGGCGATTACCTGTTCGTGAACGAAACGCGACTGCGCCTCACGCTCGACAACTATGCGGCGGTGGCGTACGTGCTCGGCTTGCTCCGCGAAGCGGGGCTCGGCGGTCTCGCGGTCATTGCTCCGACGACGCCGCGCGTCTGGGTTGTGCTGATCGCGTTCCTGCAGTCGCCGCCGCTGGAGTATCCCGAAGCGGAGCGACTCACCCAACTGTCGGCGCGCGTCGAGCAGGCGGGCGTCACGTGTTTCGCGTTCTACGAGCCCGTCGACGAATCCGATCAGCCAGAGGCGGATCTGGACGCAAAAGAACGCGCGAGGCAAACGTATGTGCGGTCGCTCGACGTGACCCGCGAGGTGATGACGTCGGCGCGGCTCGGGCGCAGCACCGGCCTGAAGCGCGTGAAGCGTGCGGTCCAGGGAATCGTTGACGCGATTCTCACTGATGGGGCCTCGTTGATCGGCTTGACCACGCTTCGCGAATTCGATGAGTACACGTTTGTGCACAGCGTGAACGTCAGCATCCTCTCGGTGGCACTCGGGCGTCGGCTCGGACTGACCAAGCTCCAGTTACTGGACCTCGGACTCGCGGCCCTGTTGCACGACATCGGTAAATCGCGCGTGCCGCTCGACCTGCTCAACAAGCACGGCGTGCTCGACGACGACGAGCGGGCGGTCCTGCAGACGCACACGTGGCAGGGCGTGCTCATGATGTTTGCGATGCCGACTGGGTCGGCGCGGCCATGGCGCGCTATGACCACAGCGTATGAGCATCACATGCGCATCGACCTCACAGGCTACCCCAAGCCGTATCGGTCGCGCCGCCTGAGCTTGTTCAGCAAGATTATCGCGGTGGCGGACGGATTCGATGCGGCGACCACGTCACGGGTGTACCAGGACGTGCCGTGGACGCCAGCGGACGTGTTGCGGGGGATGCGTGACAATACGCGCCTGGGACTCGACCCCGTGGTCGTCAAGGCGTTCATCAACCTGACAGGCATCTATCCTGTTGGGACGCTCGTCGTGCTCGACTCCCTCGCCCTTGCGATGGTCGTCGCGGCCAACCCCGAGCCAACCGCCCTCTCACGTCCGCTCGTGCGCATGATCACGGACGCCCTCGGCAATCGCGTGGAGGATCGGCATTTGTACGACCTGACCGCATGCGACGCGTCTGGTCAGTTTCAGTATACCATTATCCGGACCGAGGACCCTCAGCGCTATGGCATCAACATCGGTGACTACTTTGCCTGACGTTTCTGTTCCATCGACGTCGCGGCTGTCGTCGCGATTTGCCGCGCTCGCCGCAGAGGGTCGTCGG
>JBBARJ010000351.1:0-3151 GCA_040399825.1 Gemmatimonas sp. | reverse complement strand
AGCAGCGTGGCCGACTCGGCTCCCAAGCGGGCGGCATCTGGCGACGCCGCAATCGGCGCCAGCGTCCCATCGTAATCGCTGCACAGCAACAGATAGGGGGACGCACACACGGCCGTCAGCCGTCCGCGCAAATCAGCCGATGCGAACGTCATCGCGTGTTGTGCAAGGCCGCGAGAAACGAGTCCGCCCAGTGCGTGGCATCGTAGTCGAACACCGCCTGACGCAGCCCCTGCATGCGATGCGTGGCTTCCGTCGCGGTGGCGCGCAGCGCATCACCGAGACCGCGCGCAATGTCCGCGGTGTCTTCTGGATCGACGAGCCAGGCATCGGTGAGCTGCGCCGCGGCGCCGGTGTTTTTGCTCAACACCAGCCGCCCATCGTTGTTCGGGCGCGACGCCACGTACTCTTTGCACACCAGATTCATGCCATCCGCCAACGACGTGACGAGCATGACATCGGCCGCCACGTACAGGGCCATGATCTCGTCGGTGGCGCGCTGTTCGTAGATGTACTGGATCGGGGCCAGGCCGAGCTCGGCGAGTTCGGCGTTCACCGTGCGCAGCGTGTCCTCCACCGTCCGGCGAAGCGCCTGGTATGTGCTCAGTGCCGTGCGGCTTGGCGTCGCGACCTGTATGCATCGGATACGACGGTGCCTGAACTCCGGGCTCTTGAGGACCGCTCCCACGGCTTTGATCCGGCGTGCGATGCCTTTCGTGTAATCCAGACGGTCGACGCCCAAGATCAGCAGTTCCGGCTCATCGCACTCGGCACGAATACTCGCCGCGGCATCCCTGATTACGCGCGTCGTCGACGCCTTGTCATAGAGCTGGGCCGGCGGACCGATGGGGAATGCCCCGACGGTGACGGAATGGCGTGCGTCGCCGTCGGATACCTCGAGGCCTTCGCCGTTCCGTTTCACGTTCGGCAGATGGCGAACGGCCTCCATGAAACGCTCAACCGACTGCGCGGTTTGAAAGCCCACGAGATCAGAGCCGAGTAGTCCCTCCAAGAGGTCGTCGCCGCGCGGCAAGGTGCTGAAGTGCTCCCACGACGGGAACGGCACATGCAGAAAGAACCCGATGCGCAGGTCGGGACGGAGGACGCGCAGTAACCGCGGCACCAATTGCAAATGGTAGTCGTGCACCCATACGCAAGCATCACGCGGCGCTCGGTCGGCCACGCACTGCGCAAAGCGGAGATTGATCGCGCAATACGCTTGATAGTCATCGTCGCGGAACACCGGAGCGACGATTGAATCGTGATACAGCGGCCACAGCGCGCTGTTGCAGTATCCCTCGTAATACGCGATCACCTCGGCCCGGGTCATCGCGATTTCGATGAGCTCGAGATTCGTGGCGTCGTCCGGCGGCGCTGGGCGCGATTCGTGCGGCCCAGCCGGTGCCGCCGCGCCGCTCCACCCGACCCACACGGCGTCCAGATGATGGAGGGCCGGCTGCATGGCGCTCACGAGACCACCCGGTGAGGTGCTCCAGCTGCCGCTATCGCGGTACTCGAGCGGCAGGCGATTGGCCACGTTGAAGGTGCGACTGCTGCGCACCGCGGGTTTCTTCAACATTCGACGGTGCCCTCCAGTCCGAACTCCTCAAGCGTCTTGATGGCGATGTCCCGCAGGCGTTCCGCCGAATTCTCGGCGTCAGGCTGATACGCCTCGATGCAGAGGCTCAGGACGCCGTTGTGGCGAGAGGAGATGATGACCAGGTGGCCCTGCGTGCGGGCGAGTTCGCCGACCGTGACTTGCACATCGACCGCGCGCACCAGCAGCATGCGGCACGGAGTGCCATCGGCCGCCCCCAATTGCGACGAGAGCTCGCCGAGGTTCGAGCAGGTCACGGGACGATTCTCGTCATACCGGAAGAGCTGATTCACAAGGGTGGCCGTCGTCGCGCCGGGGATCCACGGCACGACCGGCAAGAGGGCTTCGGTCGCATCCTGCTGGTGTGCCGTGGCCCGCAGCGCCGCCATCAGCGCCTTCTGGGCGGGAGCGATGCCGTCCGTGACCGCATCCGGGTCGAGCGTGATGGTGCGGAAGCCCATCGCCAGCGCGCGGTCGTCGTCCGCGTCGCGACGTTGATCGATCGGGATGACCAGACTCACCGCACCATCGGTGGCGCGGCGGCGCTGCTGATGCAGCGCCAGACGCGCACAGAAGGCCAGCAGCAGCGCGTGCGAATGACCGCCCAGGGCACGGGCGCGCGGGTTCCAATGAGCGAGATCAACGACGACGGTCGCGGCGGGCATCTCGACGACCCGGTCGGCGTCCGCAGGCGGCACGGGAGTGGCGACAGACGCCACCGGTTCGGCGGACCTCGTGCGCGGAAACACCAGCGCGGCCAGCGCGCCGAGCGCCTTGAGGGTGCGCGGTGCATCGAGGAGCGCCTGACCGAGGTCGGCACACCACCCGACGATACGACCGCGTTCGCCGCGCGCACGGTACGAGGAGGCGTTCGGGGTCTTGGCGATGGCCAGCCGGACGGTGTTCAGGGCGAACTTGCCGTCGAACAGCACGTGTGAGGTGACCATGCTGACGGCGCTGGTCCCATCGCTGAAACGCTGCAGCCCAACGTGCCAGGCGGGGCCGGTGGCCGGATCAATCGGCGTGCGTGCATGCGCATTAGCCCAGGCCATGAGCGCGGTGCGCGGTAGCACGGTCTCGCCGATACGGACGGGGAGCGGGGATCGATCGTCGCGCACCCACCGTGGGCGGCCGAAGGGCACCGCTGACGGTTCAATCAGGCGATACGTACGCATCGTCCGGATGCGGTCACACATGCCCTGCAGCGCGGCGACATCCACCTCGGTGTCGTAGACCCACACGCATTGCATCAACTGGTTCCGGCCGGTGAGCCGATGCAGTTCGAATGCGACCTGATCCATGAACGTGAGCCGATGCCGTGTGATGCGGGTCAACCAGCGCGGGCCGCCTTGTGGGATGACTTCAGGCATACGCCACCGCATCGGACAGGTCGACATCTCCCAGCGTTTCCGCGACGATCTGCTCGAGCCGTTGCGAATCCGTCACCAGCCGTGGTTGATAGGCGATCACGTTGAGCAGCAGCTGGTCGCCGACCACGCCGGACAGCAGCGTGGCAACGCCCCCGCGACGCGCGAGATTCTCGGCCGACACATGGCG
>JBBARJ010000350.1:0-3171 GCA_040399825.1 Gemmatimonas sp. | reverse complement strand
GGAAGTCGGTGCTCGACGTCTGGGGATCGCGCGTGGTCGTCGTGCCGTACGCCAGCGTGGCGAGATACTGCCACGTTTGCGTGTTATGGATCTGCGGGGTGAGCCACTGCGGATGGTAGTGCGTGTCCACCATGCCCGGCATGATCGTCTTGCCGCTCACGTCGAAGATCTGCGCCTCCGCCGGGATCGCCACGCTGCCGCGCGCACCGATGGCCACGATGCGGCTGTCACGCACCACGATGTCGGCATTCTCGATGATCTCCTTGCCCTTCATCGTGATCGCCTTTGCGCCGCGGAACACCGCCACGCCGCGCGGGAGGTCGCGCGGTGCCATCACACTGATCTTCATCTCCGCGGGCGCATACGCCGGCAGCGGCTTCTTCTTGGTGGTGTCGGCCTTGGCGATGGAGTCGGCGCGCATGACGCTGTCCTTCACCGACTTCGTGGTATCGGCCCGCACCCGCGCCTTCACCTTCGCATCGGCCTTTGCGGAGTCCTCGGCGATCTTCGCGCGATCCAAATCGTACGACCACACCGAGTTGCCGAGCGCCCAGTGTACCACCCGACCGGTGCTGTTCCACGTGGGGAACTCGCCGCCGACGGTGTTCAGTTTCTTCACCGGCACTGAGGCCGCGGCCGGCATCGCCACGTTCACCGTGGGTGCGACGGCGCCCGTCTGCGCCACCGTGATGGTGTAGAGATCCATGCCGACCATCGCCAACGCCTGATCACCAGTGGGCGCCATGAGCACCAACGACGCCGGCGGCGGCTGCGGCGGCGACGGCTCGGCGGGATCGAGATGCGTGTCGGTGCCGAACGGACGCGCTGCGCGACCGCCGATGTAGTGGCGCGCCTCCTTCTCCACGAGCGCCGCATCGAGCGCCGGTGTTGCCCCGGACTCCCCACCCGCACCCGGCGGCAGCGGCCCCGTCACCTTCAGGTGCGTCTTGATATCGGTGCCGTCCCAGCGGAACGATTGCAGACCGGCGCGACCGTACGCGAAGATGCGTGTCGCATCCTTGGTGAAGTGCGGCGTGCCCAATCCGCCACTCGGCATGATCACCGACAACGCACCACCGGTGGCCGGAAGCCACACGATGTCGGCGGCGGCCGGACCGAAGAATGACGCTCCCGCTTCCTGCATTTCGCGGGCGGCCGCACGAATGGCCACGATGCGATCGCCGGCCGGCGACCAGGCCAGATCGGCATACAGCCCCGCCGACGTCGTGAGCGTCTGCGGGGTCCATCCCTTCTTCACGTCGAACGTGGCGCGCACGATGTGCCCGCCAGCCGCGTCGTCCCAGGTGACCCACGCCAGCGACTTCCCGTCGGGCGACCAGACGGGGCCGAACTCGCCCGTGGTGCTCTTGCTTACCCGCGCCGGCGTGCCACCGGGCAGCGCCATGACGTGAATGCGCCCCATCGACGAAAACGCCAGCTGCTTGCCGTCCGGCGACGGCTGCATGTCACGGACCTGACGCGAGGCGAACATCGCCGACGTGTCGACCTTCCAGGCGAACTTCACCTCGGGGCCCATCTCGAGCTTCACTTCCGCTTCAAAGGGAATCTTGGTGGCGGCCGATTTATCGACCGGCACGCGCCAGATCTCACCGCCGTACGACACGACCACCGACTTGGAATCGGGCATGAAGCTGAAGCCCGGATAAGCGTCCATCGGTGCGCGCGACTCGGTGTCATCACGCTGCACGGGAAACGCCAGCCAGTCTTCCTGCTGCGTCTCGAGATTGCGAAGCCGCAGCCCCGTCTTGGTTTCGAAGCGCGTGCCGTACACCAAATACTTGCCGTCGGGCGACAGCGTCGGACGGAAGCCCGAACCGAAGCGCGTCGTCATCTGCGATACGCGGCCTGTTTCCTTGTCCCATACATGGATCTGGAATTGCGCGCCGATGCTGTTGTACTGCCAGTCGCCGGTGCGGGCGGCGAACCACATGTAGCGCGGGTCCTTGCCGAACGCGGCACCCAGCAGCTTCAGCGTGGCCGGGAGCGTAGGCTCCGTCGTGATCGGCAGACCATTGCCGCCGTTCACGTTGTACATCCAGAGCTTCGCCGCGCCGCCCAATCCGCCACCGCGCGAACTCACCACGTACGCACCGTCCGGTGTCCACTCCGGCGACACGTACTGGTTGTTGTTGCCTTTCGTGACCTGCGTGGTGTCCTTTCCGTCGAGCGACTGAATCCAGACGTTCTCGCCTCCGGAGCGGTCGGACACGAACACCACCTTCTTGCCGTCGGGCGAGAACCGCGGCTGCGCATCGAATCCCATACCGCTGGTAAGTCGCGTGGCTTTGCCGCCGGCGATCGGCATGGTGTACAGGTCGCCGAGCAGATCGAACACGATCTGCGAGCCGTCGGGCGACACGTCGAGTGACAGCCAGCTGCCTTTCGTGGTCGAAAACGTGTGGGTGCGCGCCGTCTTGAGCGGCAGCGTTTCGGCATCCGGTGCCGGACGATCCTGCGCAAGAAGCGGACGACCGAACGGGGCGCTCGACGCGATCAGCGTCAAGGCCGCGAGCGGGGGGAGGCAGCAGATCAGGCGGTACGGCAGGCGAGGCGTCACGCGAGCGTCTCCGACAAAGGGGAAAGAAGGGATGCGAAAAGATACCGCACCGTTGGGATCGGCTACCGCGCGGCGCGCGCCCGGTTGAGGAATGCACCCGGGAGCGCGCCGGTCATGCGCCCATTTTCAAACACCACCGTGCCGTTCACCGCCACCAGTTGGATCCCCTCCGGCCACTGATGCGGCGCAGTGTACGTGGCCCGATCGGCGATCTGGTCGGCGTCGAACACGGTGACATCAGCACGCTGGCCAACCGCGAGCGTGCCACGATCGCGAATGCCGAGCCACTGCGCGGGCAACGAGGTCATGCGCTGCACCGCCGCTTCGAGGGTGAGCTGCTGTTGCTCGCGCACATGGTGCGCCAGCACGCGGGGAAAGGAGCCGTAACTCCGCGGATGCGGAAAACCACGCCCGAAGGTCACGAGATCGCCGTCGGTTTCCACCATGGTCCCCGGGTGCGTGAGGAAGCGTGCCACATCGGCGGCGTCCATGCCGTGAAAGATGCCAATGAAGCCGCCACGCAATTGCAGCGCGATCAATGCCTCGACGGCAGCGTCCAGCGTGACGGGCTGTCGCGTGGCCACGAGATAGTC
>JBBARJ010000349.1:0-3208 GCA_040399825.1 Gemmatimonas sp. | reverse complement strand
ACAACCTCACCGACACCGTGGCGCGGCTCGCGCTCGATCGTGAACGCGGCACCCGTGCCCGTGTGGGCTACCTGACCAACCCACCGCGCACGATGGGGCTGGGGCTGCGCTTCGAGTACTAGGCGGTGATGGCGCCGCCCGCGCTCATGGTGTCGGCGGCGTCCAGCCCGCCGCCGCCGTGAGCGTGTAGCGATACCCCACGTCCACGATCTCGTCCATCTTGGAAAAGTCCAGCATGCCGAACCCGTCGGTGGGCGGACGCAGGTAGAGGTCCACCCCGAGTTTGACCTCGGTGGTCTGGTGGGCGCTGGAGAGCTCGGTCGCTCTCATCACAATGTCGAGCATCCCGGGCACCGTGATCTTCGTGCGGAACGGCAGCACGCGGCTCCAGAAAATCGACCACGGGCTCGGGAAACCACCGGCGCCGATCCCAGGCGGTCAGATCGTCCGCAGCGCCGGGCGTCACCTGTTCCAGTGGCTGGAACTCGAAGACCGCGCGTCCGTTAATCACACGATCCACCCGCCCGCGGCTGTCGCCGCTTCCCGATAAAACGTGCAGGTGCGGACGCTGGCGACTCGGCTGGCCGCATCGTCAAGTTGCAGGCGCACACTTTTCGCTGGCCCACTAGAGCATGAGTCATCCGCGATGCCCGTAACCCAAGACTCGCCTCCGATCGACCGGTCCCTGAATCTGGGAGAGCGCCTCGTCGAGCTCCTTGGGTGCCAGACGCCCACGGATCCGTACGAGCGGCGCGCGCAACGAGCCATCGTATCCGTGCAGGCCGCTACGGCTTTCTCATTTTTGGTGCAGACGATCGTGATCGTGTTCACCGAGGACCTCACGATCCTGGGTGGGCGTGGGCGGCTGATCGCCATGCTCCTCACCTCGCTGTTCTTCGCGAGCCTCCTGTTCGTGTCGCGCGCGGGACGCCTGCGCTTGGCGGGACGGCTGACGGCGGTGTTCACGCTGCTGCTGTTGGTGGCGTACGGTTTGGGGTCCGGCTTGCGGGGGTCGCCGCCGGCATTCGTGTTCTGCACGGGCATCATCGGCGCGCTGATTCTTGTGGAGTCGCCGCGGCTGATCAAATGGTGGGTGGCGGCCTTTCTGGCCGTCTTCGCGTTCGGTATCGTCGTCGATCCGCTCTTTCCGGTGACTCCGAGTCGGGCGTCTCTGCTAAACGGGACCCTGCTCTCGTTCACGTTCTTCGCGCTGTACATCAAGGAGTTCCGCGATACGCTGGTGGAGGGTATCGACTCGCTGTCACACCAGACGGCGCGCCTGGGCGAGAGCAATCGGGAGCTCGAGGAGGCGCTCCGCGCGCGCGATACCCTGTCGACGAAGTTGGCGAATGCGCAGCGGCTCGAAGCGATGGGGCGGATGGCGGGGAGTATCGCGCACGACTTCAACAATCAGCTCACGGTGATTCGCGGCTACGCCGAGCTGATCGCCAAGGGGAGCACGTCCGGGCCCCCGGGCACGCCGCGCCGAGCCGAGCTGGAGCAGTTGGCGAGCGCCGTGTCGCGCGCCTCCTCCATGACGCGGGAGGTGCTCGATTTCGCGTCGCCGCACGGGTTCCCGCTGGAAGCGACGGATATCGCGGCTCTGGTGGGGGGACTCGCGGCGGATCTGACGCAGCTGCTCGCCCCCGCGGTGACCCTGCGTTTTGAACGACCGGCGTCGCCGGTCTACGCCTTGGCGGACCGCGCCCAGATCGAGCGGCTGCTGATGAACCTCGCGATCAACGCGCGCGATGTGACGCCCGCCGGCGGATCCGTGGTGTTGACCGTGGAGGCCGTGGACCAGCACGTCGTCTGCCGCGTGATCGATGGCGGGCCGGGGGTGCCCGTGGAACTGCGGGAGCAGATCTTCGAACCGTTTTTCACCACGAAGGGCACCACCGGCGGCACCGGCCTGGGCTTGGCGTCGGCGTTCGTGATTGCGCGGAAGCACGGCGGTACGCTGCAGCTGGGTGACACCCCCGGCGGCGGGGCCACCTTCACGCTCTCGCTCCCAAGAATCGCGCCGCCGGAGGGCGCTGGGGTGGGCGTACGGCTGAGCGCCACGCCCACGGCGACCCTCGCCATTCCCCAGATGCCGTCGGCCGCCGCCGACCCCGTCCGGGTCCGCGCGCGGGCGCCAGTGCCTCCGGTGCCGCCCGCACCGGTCGTCGAAATCCCGGACGACACCTCCACCTTGCTGGCGGGGCTGGCCGTGCTGGTGGTGGAAGACGACCCCCAGCTATCCACGCTGATGACCCGCTTCCTCGAGGCCGCCGGCGCCACCGTGCATGCCATCGACAACGGAGACGACGCGGTGACGTACCTGCGCGAAGCGCTCGCGGCGGGGCCCCCGCTCGACCTGGTGGTCACCGACCTGCGGATGCCGCGCGGCAGCGGGGCCAAGGTCATTGCCGCAGCTCGCGAGCGGGCGCACGCCCTGCCGATCGTCGTCATGTCCGGCTACTTCGACGATGCCGCCGTGGCCGCGCTGACGGCGCGGCGCCTGCTCGTTTCTCTGCCCAAGCCCTTTTCGGAACGGCAACTGCACGTCGCGATCGCCGTGGCACGGCAATACGCGGACAGCGCCGCTCGGCGATAGCGGCGTAGGCATCCGGGTGCAGGACACGCAGCCCGGGCGAGGTGCCGCACGAGACTGACGATGTCACGCGCCCCCCGAGTTATGTTCTTGGAGATCACGTGGAGCACCTCGACGTACTGATCATCGGCGCCGGCCTGTCCGGCATCAGCGCCGCGTGGCACCTGCAGACGGACTGCCCAGGGCTCTCCTACGCGATCGTGGAAGGCCGCGAGCGGATGGGCGGCACATGGGATCTGTTCCGGTATCCCGGGATTCGCTCCGACTCCGATATGTACACGCTCGGCTATCGCTTTCGCCCCTGGCGGAATGCCAAGGCCATCGCGGACGGGCCGTCGATCAAGGCCTATATCGAGGAAACGGCACGCGAGTTCGGGATCGATCGCGCCATCCGCTATCGCCATCGGCTCGTGAGGGCCGAGTGGTCGTCGGCCCATGCCCGCTGGACCGTGGACCTCGAGGTGGGCGCCGACCGTACGCCGCTACGGCTGAGCTGCGGATTTCTGTACAGCTGCTCGGGCTACTACGACTATGCGCAGGGGTACACGCCTGAGTGGCCGGACATGGCGACCTTCGCGGGCCGTCTGGTGCATCCGCAGCACTGGCCCGAGC
>JBBARJ010000348.1:0-3233 GCA_040399825.1 Gemmatimonas sp. | reverse complement strand
GCACGCAGGTGTTCCACGCGCTCAAGAAGGTGCTCGTGGCGCGCAAGCTCGCCACGGGTGTGGGCGACGAAGGTGGATTCGCGCCGAATCTCGAGAGCGACGAAGACGCGCTCAAGATCATCATCGAAGCGATTCAGGCGGCGGGCTTCCGTCCCGGGCATGACATCGCACTCGCGCTCGACGTCGCGGCGAGCGAGATGTTCCAGGGCGGCCAGTACCACTTCAAAAAGAGCGGTGGCAAGTCGCTGAGCCCGCAGGCGCTCGCCGACAAGTATGCCGGCTGGCTGGAGCACTATCCGATCGTCTCGATCGAAGACGGCATGGCCGAAAACGATTGGGACGGCTGGAAGTATCTCACGGAGCTCGTGGGCGATCGCTGTCAGTTGGTGGGTGACGACCTGTTCTGCACGAACAGCGAAATTCTGGCGAAGGGTATCGAAGCCGAAGTGGCGAACGCGATCCTGGTGAAGGTGAATCAGATCGGTACGCTCACGGAAACGTTCGAGGCCATCGAACTGGCGCGCGCGGCCGGCTACAACGCGATCATCTCGCACCGCAGCGGCGAAACCGAAGACACGTTCATTGCCGACTTGGCGGTGGCGACGCAGGCCGGGCAGATCAAGACCGGCGCGCCGTCGCGCAGTGATCGCGTGGCGAAGTACAACCAGCTGCTGCGCATCGAAGAGCAGCTGGAGAGCTACGCGGAGTATCCGGGTGGCGCGCTGTTCGGTCTGTAGGCATCCATGACGCCCTTGATGAAGCGTGTGGCCTGGGGCGTTGGTGCACTCGCCGTCCTCGTGTATGCGATCGAGGGCGGTGAGTACGGCACGTCCGACCTGCTGACGCAACGCGACCGGAAGGCCGCGTTGGCGCAGAACGTGGACATGTTGGCGGAGGACGTCGATTCGCTGCGCGCCGAGTTGAAAGCGGTGACGAGCGATCCGGTGCGACTCGAGCGCATGGCGCGTGAAGAGTGGGGCATGGTGCGCGGCGAGAAAGAGTTGTTGTACCGGATGCGCACGGACACGTCGCGCGCGCCGTAATTGCACTCGCGGGGTTGACTCTCGGTGCACCGACGCTAGCTTACTCCTTCTGACGCGGGGTGGAGCAGCCTGGTAGCTCGTCGGGCTCATAACCCGAAGGTCGCGGGTTCAAATCCCGCCCCCGCCATCTGCACTCGGCCGGTCCGCAAGGGCCGGCCGTTTGCGTCCCGTCACTCGAGTTTTGGGTTTGCGATCGAGTGGGGAGTGTGAGAAATTTGGAGAAGTGGGGCAGGGTAGCTCAGCCGGTTAGAGCGCGCGACTCATAATCGCGAGGTCGAGAGTTCGAGTCTCTCTCCTGCTACTGTGATGGCGATGGCGTACTGCGCAAACGTCGCGAACTCTCAACGAGTTCGCGACGTTTGTGTTTTTCGGGACCGCCCGCGCTATCTCTTCTGTTCCTTTCTCCTCAGGTGATGTGCTGCTCGCTGCTCTCCTTGCACTGACTGTGGCCGCGGCGTCCGGCCAGCCCCCGCTGAATCGGGCCGACTCGCTCGGCACGGTGCAGGGGCGCGTCGTTGAGGTGACCACGGCCACGCCGATCGGATCCGCCGCGGTGGTGTTGCGCGGCACGCGCCGCGGCACCGTGACCGGCGACGACGGCCGCTTTCTGCTCGGCGACGTGCCGGCGGGAACCGCGCAGATCGTCATCGGGCGCCTCGGGTATCGCACGGATACGGTGTCCGTCACCGTGCGCGCCGGAGACACCACCACGATCACCGTATCGCTGGTGCCATCCACGGCGCAGCTCCAAGCGGTGAAGGTGGCCGCGGCGGCCACCGAGCGCGACCAGTTCCGGCTCTCGGGCACCCCCGGCGTGGTGAACGTGCGTGGCGAAACGCTTAAGCGGGTGCCGGTGATCGGCGAGCCGGATGTGCTGCGCGTGGTGCAGTTGCTCCCCGGCGTCGTGGCCACGAACGACTTCACCGCCGGCTACAACGTGCGCGGTGGCGAGAGCGATCAGAACCTGGTGCTGCTCGATGGGTTCCCGATTTACAATCCGTTTCATCTCGGGGGGTTGTTCGGCACGTTCATCGACGAAACCGTCGGCGAGTTCGAGTTGCTGCCCGGTGGATTCCCGGCGCGCTACGGCTCTCGGCTCTCGAGTGTGTTGAGCGTGGTGCCGAAAACCGAGGAGCGGAGCGGTGTGCACGGCGCCGCGTCGGTCTCGGTGTTGGCCAGTACGCTCTCGTTGGGTGGCACCGTGCGCGGTTCGACGAGCTGGAATGTGGCGGCGCGTCGCACGTACGCCGATCGTTTTGTGTCGCTCTTGAGCGAACGGCAGTTGCCGTACTGCTTCACGGATATGCAGGCGCACGTGCGGCATCGGTTGCCCAACGGTGGTGCGCTGTCGGTCACGCTGTACGGTGGCAAGGACGTGCTCGATGCGTCGCTGGCGTCGTTCGGCGATTCTACGCAGGCGGGCGGCGGCCAGCTGCTGTTCGATTGGGGCAACACGTTGCTGGGTGTGGCGTACACCCAGCCCCTCGGTGCACGGTGGGGCGGCGACTCCACGCGCGTCATGCAACGCGTGTCCTGGACCGGCTTCGGCACGACGCTCGATCTTGGCTCCGGTTCGCTACGCTTCACGAATCAGTTGGGAGACGCGCGGGTGTGGGGCGAAGCGTCGCGCTGGCGCGGTGCGCACGAAACACTGGTAGGCTACGAATTTTCGGGGCTGCGCACGCGCTACGATGTCACGGCAGTGGCATCGCCTGATCCCATCCTCGCCGTTGGCCAGCGGCCGACAGCAGCCTCGCTGTACGTGGATCACCCGGTGCGTGCCCGTCGTGTGGTCGCGCGCGCGGGCCTGCGTGGCGAAACGGTCACGGGAACCGGGTGGTCGGGATTGTCGCCGCGGCTGTCGCTGAAGTGGTTCGCGAATCCCAATCTGGCGCTCACGATCGCCGGTGGTGGTACCACGCAGTGGACGCCTGCGCTGCGCAACGAACAGGCCCCCATTCGCATTTTCGATTTCTGGCTCACGGCCGATCGCAACACCCCGGTGGCCCGCGCGTGGCAAGGGAGCGTTGGCGGCGAGCAGTGGTTCGGCGGCACACGCTTCGTTCGATTGGAAGGCTGGGTAAAGCGATACAACGACCTGCCGTCGTCCAATCTCTTCAACGACCCGGATGTGCGCGGCGACGAGTTCATCGTGACCACGGGGCAATCGTATGGCGCCGATCTGTTGGT
>JBBARJ010000347.1:0-3280 GCA_040399825.1 Gemmatimonas sp. | reverse complement strand
CCCTTCTTCGCCAACGCGCGCGGCGAAGGTCACGGAGACCTCGGCCAGCTTGTCGGCGATGGTCTGGGCGGCGGCGACACGCTCCGACTCGAGCGCCTCGAGACGACCCTTTTCAAGCGCGATGCGCTTGCGATTGCCCGTCGTGGCTTCAAACGCGAAGCCGCGGGGAATCAGGAAGTTGCGGGCGAAGCCGGCGGACACGGAGACGATGTCGCCAGGATGTCCGAGCTTGTCGACGGCGTTACGAAGGATGACTTCCATGGGAGCTCCGGGTCCTGCGATAAAGGTGTGTGAGATCAGCGAGGCGACGATCGGCGCGGTTGCGCGCCGGCTCGGAAGTCACGCCAGGTGTCACCTAGCCCCAGCGTGAAGGTGACCGCCAACATGGCGATCACGACCCAGACCGGACCTAGGATCGGGACCAACACCACCAACGCGAGCAACGCCGGCACGGCGAGTCGGTCGGGGATCCACCAGGTGAGTACGCCGGCGCCCCGGAAGGCGTACAGCGACCCGAAAAAACAGCACAGATTCGCCCCGACGGTTCGCCACTCGGCGAGCGTCGGCAACAGCAGCACGGTCACACCGACCACCAACCCCCAGACCAGCTGGTCGTTGAACCGCACGTCGCGGAGCGCACCAAGCGGCGGACCAATCCGTACCCTCGACAAGCGGTGATACGCGGCCCACCCCAACGCCAACGCCAACAGCGATTCGAGCGCCAATAAGGCCGGCGCGATCGAGACCAGCGGACCCGGGACCAGTCCTCGTGCCGAGCCCGCGCCGGAGAGCGGTTCAGCCAAGGCGACCAACAGGTTTTCCATCCGCGTGGCGCGCTCGGCGGCCTCGGGGAAGCGCTGCGCGAACGCGCGCCACGACTCCGTGTCCGACCGACTGCGCCAGCTTTCCAACGACTCACCGAGTCGGCGTTGATACTCTTGGGAGAGCATCTGCACCGGTCGATCGAAGAGCGTATTCCCACCAGTGGTGCGAGTGGTAAAGCCGGCGGCCGTGATGATGGCCGCCACGCCGATCGCACCGAGTGCTCGGAGCAGGAGCGCCCGACGGGGCGACACCAAGCAGACGAGTCCGAACGACGCGCCGAGCGTGACCGCCCACCCTCGTCCGAATGCACCGTATCCCGAAAACGGGAGCGGTACCTTCCAGATGACATAGCCGGCGGCAGCGACCCAGAGGAGGGCCATCACGAGCCGACTGCCTGACCACCAGCCGATGATCGCGCAAGACGCGATCGCGACGAGGACGAGCAGGGCGAACTGTTCTACTGGCAGGAGCAGCCGGATTGCGCCGGCGAGCAGTGACAGTGACGCGGGCCAGACCGGCGCGGCGGTGACGAGCACCATCAGCACCAACGCCAGCACGAACCACCGCCACCCACGCTCCTGCGGAGCGGTCGCGGCGAGTTCCGACGCGACCGCTCCGTTCATCCTCAGCCCGTCTGTCCCTTCACGTACGGAAGGAGCGCAAGGAAGCGCGCCTTCTTGACGGCCTTCGAGAGCTGGCGCTGGTGACGCGCGTCGACACCGCTCAGGCGGCTCGGCAGGATCTTGCCGTAGTCCGTGATGAAGCGGGCGAGCAGGCGGTCATCCTTGTAATCGACGTAACGGATGCCCGCTTCCGTGATCGGGCAGGGCTTCTTTTGGCGGCGCATGATTTAATCCTCGTCGTCGTCGTCGTCATCGCCCGCGCGACGGCGCGAAGCGAGCTCTTCATCGGTGAGCTTCGGGGCACCCAGCTCATGCTCGGCCAGCGAGATGAGATAGCGGATGATCCCGTCGTCGAGCTTGAGCGCACGCTCGAACTCGGGAAGCACGGCGGGGGCCGTTTCAAAGCGCGCGATCGCGTAGTAGCCCGTTTCGTGGCGGCCAATCTTGTACGCGAGCTGGCGACGGCCCCAATGCTCGATCTCAGCCGGTGCGGCGAGATTCAGAAGGCTCTGCAGCTTGTCCAACTTTTCCAGAATGGCCGCATCTTCGATCGCACTATCGACGATGTACACGGCTTCGTAACGCCGCGTAGGGTTGCGGCGGATTTTGAGCTTTGCCACTCGGCAATCCTCCCTGTGGTCTAAGGTGCCCCCCGAAGTGCCGATCCGCGGGAGGAGGGTCAGAGGAACGGTGTGCTGTTCCAGATGAGCCTTTAAGCCTAGCCCCAGCAGGGATGGAAGGGAAGGGAGGCCTGCCGTACATTGCAGGCATATGTGTGGCAGATATGGATTCGCTCACCCCGCGCGGCTCGGGACGCTCCCTCTGGGCGTCGCCTTTCCCGCGCTCGCTCCCCGCTACAATGTGGCGCCGTCGCAGGCGGTGCCGCTGGTGATGCAAGAGGCCCACGGGCGCGAGCTCCGCATGGCCAAGTGGGGGCTGATCCCGTTCTGGGCCGACGACCCCGGCATCGGCCATAAGCTCGCCAATGCCCGCGCTGACGGGATCGGGTCCAAACCGGCGTTCCGCGCCGCGTTCAAGACGCAGCGAGGCCTCATGCCGGCCGACCTGTTCTACGAATGGCAGGTGGTCCCGGGACACCAGGGGAAGCAGCCGTGGTGCATCCGACTGCCCGACGACGAACCGTTCGTGATGGCCGCCCTGTGGGATCGGTGGCAGCCGAAGCACGATCCCATCGCCGATCCGGTGCTCACCTGCTGCGTCATCACGACCGATGCGAATGCGACGATGGAGCCGATTCACCATCGCATGCCGGTCATCCTGCCGCTCAGCGACGTTGAGGCCTGGCTGGACCCCGAGACCGCACCCGCCGATGCCGCGAGACTGCTGCGCCCCTACGAGGGGCCGCTGCATGCGTATCAGGTAAAGACGTGGGTGAACGCGACGCGGAACGACGACCCGCAGTGCGCGACCCCGCTGGTGCGCTCGGACGCGCATCGCAACGAGCAGTTCTTCGACGACTGACGACGAGGCGACGGCCTACTTCGTGCCGCTCGACCCGCGCAGGTACAGATTGAGTGAGCCGAAGCTGAGCTTCGACTTCATCTGCACCATCATCCGGCGATCATCGTCGGTGATCCACACTTCGGCTTTGCCATTGTTGCTGAAGATGCCCTTCGTCTGAAACGTGGGCTGCAGCACGACGGTCTTGAACGTGCCGCCCGGTACGGTGATCGTCTCTTTGCGCACGACGCGAATGCGCACCGGATTGCCCGCCGCCTTGAAGTAGCGCGGGTAGTCGTACGACTTGCCCACTTCGAGCGGCACCGTGCGTACGAAGTAGAGGAACGAGCCGTCGTCGAGCGGATTCGGCA
>JBBARJ010000346.1:0-3289 GCA_040399825.1 Gemmatimonas sp. | reverse complement strand
CGTGCAGTGTAAGATGATGCGGACCCGTGTGCTCAGGTACTCTCTGCTGCTTGCCGCGGTGGCCGGGCTGGGCGCCTGTACCCGTACGATCCAGAGCACCGAAACCTCCATTCCGGGCGCGGCCGCGCCGTCAGTGCGGGCTGAGGCACCGGACGCGATCGGGGCGGTGACCGGCACGGCCGCCGTGGAAGGATTCCTGAAAGCCGTCAAGGCGCAGGATCTCCAGACCATGAGCGCCATTTGGGGCACCACCAAGGGCGCGGCGCGAGATCAGATGAAGCGCGATGATCTCGAGAAGCGCCTCATCATCATGCAGTGCACGCTGACCCATGATAAGTGGGCGTTCCTCGAAGACCGGCCGCGGCTGCAGACGGGTGGGCGTCAGGAGTTCCAGCTCGAGCTCTTTCAGGCACAGCGTAGCGCCAAGACCTCGATTCTGACGGTCAGTGGCCCCGGGGGCCGCTGGTTCGTGGAGGACATCGACCTCCTCCCACTGAAGGAGTTCTGCCGCTAAGAGTGAGCGAACTGGACTGGTGACGCTGGACGCTCCGACTAGTATTCGGACAGTTCGACCAGTACCCCGCCGGTGGCGCTTGGATGGAGAAACGCGATGCGCTTCCCTTCCGCCCCCAAGCGTGGTGTTTCATCGATAAGCCGGAGGCCGGCATCACGGCAGCGCTGCAAGGTGCCGTCGAGGTCGTCCACCGCAAAGCAGACGTGGTGAATACCGGGCCCCCGTTTGGCGACGTACTTGCCGATCGGGGAGTCGTCGGACTTCGCTTCGAGGAGCTCCACCAACGATTCGCCGGCCGCCAGTCCCACGATGGCGGCGCCGTCGGCGTCGTCGAGGGGAACTTCGGGCAGACCGAGGACATCTCGGTAGAACGGAAGCAGCTCGTCGAGGGCACGCACAGCGATCCCGATGTGGGCGATGCGCGTGCCGCGGCGTACGGAGTCGGTCATGGTCGGCGGTGTTGGTGCGGGCGTGAACGCATTCCGAATTCTAATCCTGCAGACGGGCGCGAGAGCAACCGGTAAAGGCCGGGAGCCGCGCCGACGGAGCACATGATGGCGAACGCAGTGGAAGTGAACGACGGCACATTCGCGGCCGAGATCGAGGAGTACGCCGGGCTCGCCGTGGTGGATTTCTGGGCCACGTGGTGCGCGCCGTGCCGCATGATTGCGCCAATGGTCGAAGCCCTCGCCACCGAGTACGCCGGTACGGTGAAGGTGGCCAAGCTCGACGTGGACAACAATCAGAAGACCTCGGCGCGCTTCAATGTGCGCTCGATCCCGACGATCCTGTTCTTCAAGGACGGCAAGCTGGTCGATCAGGTCGTTGGCGCCGTTCCGCGTCCGCAGCTCGAAGCGAAGTTCAAGGAGCACGCCTGACCGACGCGGGCGACGCGCCCGGTTCGGCTGAATCGGAGGTCATTGCCTCCGATCTTGCCGACCGGGCGGCGACGCTCTGGCCGCAAGCGGCCATCCCCGGGGCGTTGCATATCGTGAGCACGCCGATCGGGAATCTGGGAGACATCTCTCTCCGCGCCCTGGCCGTCCTCAAGGAGGCCACGGTGATCTGCTGTGAGGATACCCGGCACGCACGCACCCTGCTCAGCCGCTACGGCGTCGGCACGCCCACCATCGCGGTCCACGAGCACAACGAGGCGAGCGTCATTCCCCGGCTCGTGGCCCGGCTGAAGGAGGGTGACGCCATCGCCCTGATCAGCGACGCAGGCACCCCGCTCGTATCTGACCCTGGCGCCCGTCTGGCTGAGGCCGCGGCCACGGCCGGCGTGCGCGTGGTCCCGATCCCGGGCGCCTCGGCGGTGCTGGCCGCCCTCGTGGCGTCGGGCATGGTGCCGCACCCGTTCACCATGCTCGGGTTCCCGGCACGGAAAGGCAAGGAGCGCGAGGAGCAGCTGGCCCTCGCGGCCCGCCTGCCGCATGCGGTGGTGCTGTACGAGTCGCCCAATCGACTGGTTGACACGTTGCGTGATCTGGCGGCCATCGCCGGCACCACCCGCCCGGTGGCGGTGGCCCGCGAGCTGACCAAGCACTACGAAGAGGTCAAACGCGGAACGCTCGAGGAGGTGGCCGCGTATTACCAGAGTACGCCACCGCGCGGGGAAATCGTGATCGTTTTGGGTGGCGCGTCGGTCGTCGCCCCGAGTGAAGACGGACTTCAGGCGGTGGCCGTGGCGCTCCGCGAGGAAGGACTCCGCCCTCGTGACATCGTCCAGCGACTCATGGACGAGCATGGTGCCAGCCGCAATCTCGCCTACCGACTCGCCCACGATACCTGATGCGGCTTCCGGCCCGTCGTTCCCTTCGCGTTGTCCTGCTGGCTGCCGTCGCCGGCGTGTCGTTGGCGTTCGCGCCGATGCATGCGGTGCGCGGCCCCGGTCGTCTCGCCATCGCCCGCGTGCAGTACGAAGGCGGTGGTGACTGGTATGCCAATCCGTCCAGTCTGCCGAATCTCATTCGCGAGATCGCGGAGCGGACCGCGCTGCCGATCGAGCGCGCGGAAGCGAAGGTCACCTTCACCGATTCGGCGCTCTTCGACTTTCCGTTCCTGCACATCACGGGACACGGCGAGATGAAGCTCAGCGAGATCGAAGTAAAGCGACTGCGCGAGTACCTCACGCGCGGCGGCTTCCTGCATGTGGACGACAACTACGGCCTCGACGACAGCTTCCGGCGCGAGATCAAGCGCGTGTTTCCCGACCGGCCATTGGTCGATGTGCCGCACAGCCATCCGATCTACCATCTCGTGTACGACTTCGAGAATGGACCGCCGAAAGTGCATGAACACGACGGCAAGCCGGCGAAGGGTATGGGCATTTTCATCGGCAACCGACTCGCCGTGTACTACACCTACTCCGCCGACCTCGGCAACGGATGGGAAGACGTGGGCACCTATCCCGATCCGCCGATGCTCCACGAACAGGCCATCCGCATGGGCGTGAATCTGTTTACCTATGCCGTGACGAGCCGGGTGACGCCATGACCGCGCCGGCGCTCCGGACCACCGTACGGCCGTCGGACACCCTCGACGCGCGACTCGCCCGCGAACAGTCCACGTTGCGGGCCCGCTCCATGGCCGCCGTGGTATTGGCCGTCATCGGCGTGATCGCGCTCGCCTTGGTGCTGAGCGCGTGGCTGATGGCCGATGGGCGATGGATGACGTTGCCGCGCGCGGTGCCGATTGCCATGTGGGTTGGCGCGCTGGCCGCCGCGGCCGGGCTCGTGTGGGCGCTGCGCAAGCGCAACGCCGATGTGCTCTCAC
>JBBARJ010000345.1:0-3308 GCA_040399825.1 Gemmatimonas sp. | reverse complement strand
CCGAGCACGTCGAGCAGGTCGGCTACTCGCGCGGCGTGGCCCGCGACGGTCATGGGGTGGGTGCCGGGCGGGTCGCTGCGGCCATGCCCGAGCAGATCGAGCACCAGCACCCGATGTCCCTTGGGCAATCGCGGCAGGACGTCCTGCCACAGGTGTGACGAGGTGAAGGCGCCGTGAATGAGGACGATTGGCTCCCCGACGCCGCGCTCCCCGAACGCGTAGCAATAGAGGCGCACGCCCCCCAGATCGACGAACTCGCCGCGCATCAGCGCTGGCTAGGGGAAGCGGAGGGAGCAGTCATGAGCCGCCGTTAATCTCGACGGCACGGCGTCGTGGAACAAGCGACTCGGCGACGCGAAGACAAAAAGCGGGGGATGCCGACTGGCACCCCCCGCTCGGTCGCACACCCTGCGACGTCGGTTAGAGGCCGCCGCGGCGACCCTGCGGCATGGCCGCGACGTTCTCGTCAAACTTCTTCTTCTGTTCGTCGGTCAGCACGGCCTTCAGCGCGTCGTTGCGTTCGGTGTTCATCTTCTGCATCGACTCGCGCATGGCGGCCATGTCGCCACCACCGCTGCGTGCGGCGGCCATCGCTTCCTGCTGCTTCGCGGCGCCCTGCAGCATGACCGTATCGATCTTGGCCGACTGCGCGGCCGTGAGAGTGATGTCCTTGAACAGCTGTTCCTTCTGGCGAGCCATGCGCTCGGCGGGCGACATCTGCATGCCACCACCGCCGCCGCCGCCGCCACCCTGGGCGTACGCAGGCACCGCGATCGCGAGGGCAGCCGCAGCAACGAACATGCGAATCGTGTTCTTCATGAGAGGTGGGTCTCGGTGGGTCGTTCGGCACGGTCCACGGCGCGGTCGCGCCGCTGACGTACCTCACAGCATAGACGTGGCAGCCTAATGAAGCGTTAAGAGAACGGGGAGCGTAGATGAGTCCGTCTGTAAAAATGTACCGTTCGTCCCAAACCCTCTGGCGGAACGTCTATTGAGGGGTACAATTGCAGAATTGTGACGCTTCCGCCCTCAATATCGCCGCTACCAGTGCCTGACTCGCATCCGGTCCCTCCGGACGTGCGCCTCTCGCCGTCCCCGCCGATACAGGCGCCGCCGCCGGGACCCGTGACCGTTCCGATGAGTTGGCTGCTACGCACAGCGTCACCATCGGTACAGTTTCGCGCCACAAAAGCCTTTTGGCCGAAAGCCGCCGCTGAGCCCGGTTGGATCGGGGTTCCCTATGCCAGCCGGCAGGGCTGGCACCTGCTGCTGATGCAGGACGGCGACGGCCAGTGGCCCGGGGGGATGCTTACGGTGCCTGCCGGGTTGTCGCTCGAGGGGATCGGCACGATTCCCGCCTACCGTCGGTTGCTGGAGCTCGGCTGGGACCCGGAAAGCCCCGCGCTCAGCTCGACCAAGCGGTTGCTGTTTCGGTTGCTGGCGGAAGACGACGACCCGTCGTTTTTGGCCGAGATGATGCCCAGGGAGTGGGACGACGACCTGATCAAGCGCGGGCGCCTGTTGCTGCGGGAGGCGGCCGCCGCCGCGCTGGCGCAGGCGGGCTACGAGAGTGATCCGCGGCTCCGCGGTGCGGCCCGTCGGCTGGTGGATCGGGTGATGCCCTTCCTCAAGTCGCCGTTGGCGCAGAAGCCGTGGATTCGCTTGGGGAATCAGCACGTGCTCCCGCCTGACGTGACGGCGCCATCGTTTCACCTGCTGGTCATGCTGGCCTACATGCCGCAGTTCCGCAGTGAGCACTACGAGTTCATGGACCGGCTCTTCCCCTATCTGACGCAGCCGTGGCCGCGCCAGTTACCGGTGCAGCAGGTCGGGCCCCATCTCATTGAACAGCCGCATCTGGTGCTGGGGGATCTGCTGCCGACCCGGAATGCCATGGATGCCGACATGGCCTCGTCGCTGGGCTGGCTCGAGGTCATGGCACGGATCGGCTATTTGAAGAAGCACGATGGCTGGTGCAAGCTGCTCGATCGCCTGCTGGACGACCGCGACCGCAAGCACGTGTGGACCCCGCCGCGCTCGGTCGTGATGCCGGAGCGCGTGCCCGTCTGGTCGTGGCCGCTCCTTCCGCTCTCCGATCCGACCTTCGGAGAATCCGCCGACGCGGCCTTTTCGGCCGACGTTACCTTCCGGCTTGCCTTGGTCGCCCAGCTCTGCGGTCGAGAGATCGAGCTGGTCTAGGCTTCCCGATTGCCCCGACCGATTAGCTTTCCGGTCAACACATGACTGCAATCGACCCCGACACGCTGATCGACGATACCACGTTCGCCGATCTGGGCCTCGCCCAACCCCTGCTCGCCGCGCTCTCTGATGCCGGCTATGAGCGTCCTACGCCTATTCAGCGCGATGCGATTCCGCTCGCGCTGAAAGGTCGTGACCTGATCGGTCTCGCCCAGACAGGCACCGGCAAGACGGCCAGCTTCACGCTGCCGATGGTGCATCGACTGTTGGGCGGTCCGCGTCGGACGCGCGTCCTGGTCCTCACGCCCACCCGTGAGCTCTGCCTCCAGGTGGAGGAAAGCGTGCGCAAGTATTCCAAGTTTGCGCCCGTCGATGTCATCCCCGTGTTCGGCGGTGTTGGCTACGAGCCGCAGGAACGCGCGCTGCGCGCTGGCGTCGACGTGGTCGTCGCCACGCCGGGCCGTCTGCTCGATCATCTCGAGAAGCGGAACGTCGACTTCTCGTATCTCGAGACGCTGGTGCTCGACGAAGCGGACCGCATGCTCGACATGGGCTTCGCACCGCAGCTCAATCGCATCGTCGAGCAAGTGCCTCGCTACCGTCAGACGCTGTTGTTCAGCGCTACGATGCCGCCCGAAGTCGAGGCGCTCGCGCGCAAGTATCTCCGCAAGCCCGTTGTGGTGCAGGTGGGTCGGCGCTCGTCGGCCGCGACCACGGTGACGCATGCGGTGTATCCGGTGCCGCGTCATCTCAAGAACGACCTGCTCGTGCATCTGCTCACAAAGAAAGCGCATGACTCGGTGCTGGTGTTCACGCGGACCAAGAGCGGCGCCGATCGCGTGGTGCAGGATCTCGAGAAGGCCGGCGTGAAGGCGGGGGCGATGCACGCCGACAAGTCGCAGCGCGAGCGCATGGCGGCACTCGAAGACTTCAAGTCGGGCAAGCTGCGCGTGCTGGTGGCGACGGATATTGCGCAGCGCGGTCTCGACATCTCCGGCATCACGCACGTGATCAACTACGACGTGCCGCAGCAGCCGGAAGACTACGTGCACCGGATCGGCCGCACCGGCCGTGCCGCGAGCACGGGCGATGCGTACACGTTCATGGCG
>JBBARJ010000344.1:0-3326 GCA_040399825.1 Gemmatimonas sp. | reverse complement strand
GAGCGCGCCGCGAAGGCGGTCATGCGTCCCAATTGTCCACCACCGAGAAAACCGATGGTGGCTCCGGGAAGAATGGGCGTCACGTGGCGAGTGGGATGAAGTCGATGGCGTTCGGCGCGGCCAGCGGGCGGGACAGTGCTTCCGTGGCTTTGGCCGACCGACGCGCGCTCAGCGTGTCGCGCAGCGCCGCATTGTCGGCGGCGAGCAACTGCGCGGCGAACAGCGCCGCATTCGCAGCGCCGGGCTTGCCGATGGCGAAGGTGGCGACCGGGACACCGGCCGGCATCTGCACGATGCTCAGCAGGGCGTCCATGCCATTCAGCGGCGTCGCGACCACTGGCACGCCGAGGACGGGCACCAGCGTTTTCGCGGCAAGCATGCCCGGCAAATGGGCGGCGCCGCCGGCGCCGGCGATGATCGCCCGCAACCCGCGCGGGAACGCCGTTTCAGCGTATTCGAACAACCAGTCGGGGGTGCGGTGCGCCGACACGACGCGCGCCTCGTAGGGGATGCCGAGCTCGGCCAGAATCTCGCAAGCGGGGGCGAGCGTGTCGAAATCGCTCGCGCTACCCATGACCACACCGATCAGAGGCGTGGTCGCGGCAGCGATCGAGCTGTCGGCAGCAGCGGTCACGTGCACTCCGTGAAGGGGATCCGCAGCCGCAAGCGGGCTGCTCGAACGGCGAAAGTTACGCGGGCGGGTGGCGGCTTCCAACCCGGTCGGGAGAGCCGCCGCCCCGCCCCGGCGCATCGGGGCGCGCTACGCCGAGGAAGCCGTCCGCCAGAAGTACCACTCGCGCGCGGCCGTCCACCCTTCGGCGGCGGCCCGGTCGCTCCCGTGAACACACGCCGCGCTCGCGGTCGTCAGCGCCCGGAATGCGTCGTCGAACTCCTTCAGCAGGTCGCGGGTCTCCGCGCTGGCGGGGCGCACCCGCAGCCGCTGCGCGATCTCGTGGCGTACGGCGAGCAGCTCGCCCAGGTCATCCATGGCGCCGGAGCGCACCGCGTCATCGACGCCGCGCGCCCAGAGCGCCACGAGGGCTGGCAGGTTGACGCGGTCGAGGGTCACGGAGTGAACCCGGCTACTTCTTGGGGGGGCCGACCACCGGCAGGCGCTCCGTTCCGCTCCATTCCTGAAACGATCCGTCGAACATGCGCGCGTCGTGCCCCAGCATCGTCGCCACGAACCACAACAGCGTGGCCTGCTGCCCGATGTGGCAATACGTGATCACCGGCTTGCTCTGGTCCACGCCCGCGTCGGCGAACAGCGTCTTCAACTCGCCGATCGACTTCAGGTAGCCGTTCGTGCTGACGCTCGACAACGGCACGCTCACCGCCGTTGGAATATGACCCGGACGCGGATACCCGCCGCCGTCACCGTTGTAGAATCGCGTGAGGCGGGCGTCGATGATGTGCCGCGTGTCGTCCTTCGTAGCTGCTTCCACCTGCGCGATCGTGGCGATGATATCCGGGCGCAGCTTCGGCGTGAACGTCACCGCCGCTGCGGCCGCCGGAGCTGCCGTCGTAACCGCTCGCGACTCGCTTTTCCACGCCTGATAGCCGCCGTTCATCAGCGAAATGCGATCCATCGCCCCCAGATACGCGAGCGTGATGAACACGCGCGTCGCCGATTGCAGCGCGCCATCGTGCGGGATCACGATCACGCGCGTGCGGTCGCCAATGCCGTTGCGCACGGCCCACGCCGTGAGCTGCTCCGCGCCGGCCAGCTGCAACGTGAGACCACCCGGCACGGTCGGCAGCGCCACTTCATCGAGCGTGGTGTGGCGCGCGCCCACGATGTGACCGCTGTCATACTGCGCCTTGTTGCCCACGTGCAGCATCACGAGATCGCGATCGTTCTGGTGCTCGGCTAACCACGCCGTGGTCACGAGCATATTCGCCGGGTTCGGCGCAGGCATTGCGCGCGGTGGCGCGCGATGGCAGGCACCCGTCGCCAGTGCGCTGGAGCCCAAGAGCGTTGCGACGATCAGACGGCGCATCATGGGGTGATCACCGGACGGCCGCGAGCGTCACGTACTTCCACGGGCGCGATGCCCGTGGCCTTGAGGGCGGGTTCGATCGTCGCACGATCGCCCGTGATTACGATGGTCATCTTCGTGGGGTCGAGGTACTTGGTGGCCACCTGCTGCGCCGATTGCACGGTGACCGCGCCGATGCCGGCGTTGAACGCGCTGAGCGTGGTGAGTGGCAGGCCGTACGGAATCAACTGCGACAGCTGGGCCGCGATATCGCCGGTGGACTCGAAGTTCTCCGCGTACCCAAGCTGCAAATATCGCTTCGCCTTCGCCAGTTCATCAGCGGGCAGGGGCTCGCGAATGGCCTTCAACTCGCGCATGAACTCGATCAGCGCCGAATCCGTCTTGGCCGATACTACTTCTGCGTTCGCGCGGAACGGGCCCGCCTGTTTGCGCATGGTGAAGCTCGACCCCGCACCATAGGTGTAGCCCTTCTTTTCGCGCAATGTGTTGTTCAGGCGCGAGGTGAACGACCCCCCGAGCGCCGTGTTGACGACCATCAGCGGGTAGTAGTCGGGGGTGCTGCGCGCCACGCCGAGTCCGCCCAGGCGGAAGCTCGACTGCGCGGCCTTGGGTTTGTCGACCAGGTAAATGGTGGTGGCTTTGCCGCCGGCACTAGCCGGCGCCGGCGTGGCGGCCAGCGCGGGGAGCGTGCCGCGTGCCCATGCCCCGAACACGCGACGCGCCATTGCCTCCGCATCGGCCACCGAGAGGTCGCCGACGATCACCAACGTGGCGTTGTTCGGGCGATACCAGGTCTTCCAGAACGCCTGCACATCATCGCGCGTGAGGCTCTCGGTGCTCTCCTTGGTGCCGCTCGTGCTCTGGCCGTACGGATGCGCCTCGCCATACACCAACGCCGCAAAGGCGCGATCGGCCATGGCCGGTCCGCGATCCTGCTCCTGCAGCAGACCCGTGGTGCGCTCGCTCTTGAGACGGAGGAACTCCTTCTCGGCGAACGTGGGCCGCAACACCACATCGGCCATGAGGCCCATCGCGCTGTCGAGCGTGGCCTTGGTGGAGTGCATCGCGATCGTGCTCTGCTCGAACGCCGCGCTGGTGCGCAGCCCGATGGCGAGGAAGCCGATCTGTTCTGCCAGGCCGAGCGCATCACGCGCGCCGGCCCCTTCGTCGAGCAGGTTCGCCGTGAGGGTGGCCAACCCGGCCTTACCCTTGGGGTCGGCTTCGGCGCCGGTGCGAATCACCAACGAGGCGTCCACGACCGGAATTTCATGCTGCTCGACGATCACGAGCTTGAGTCCGTTGGGGAGCACACGTTCCGTGATGGTG
>JBBARJ010000343.1:0-3382 GCA_040399825.1 Gemmatimonas sp. | reverse complement strand
TGCCAGTGGCATCGCCGGCTACGGGGAGATGGTGATCGCGCTCAAGGGCCGCGCCACGCCGACCGTGATCGAGTTCATGAGCCGCGTGCCCGAAGAGGGGGGACTCACCAACACGTCGCTGCTGGTGAACGGTCGCTATCCGAGTGACGGACCGGTGCTCGTGAACGTGCCGGGCACCGTGGCCGGCATGTACACGGCGTGGCAGAAGTACGGCAGCAAGCAGGTGCCGTGGGCCGACCTGCTGGCCCCGGCCATTCGCGCGGCGCGCAACGGCTACGAAGTGAGTCAGGGCCTCGCCACCACGCTGGCCACCGAACGCGAGCACTTCGCCAAGTACGAAGGCAGTCGCGCCCTCTTCTTCCGCAACGGGGAGCCGCTCGTGGCCGGAGACACGCTCAAGAATCCCGATCTCGCCTGGGTGCTGGAGCAGATCGCCGCCAAGGGTGCGGATGGCTTCTACAAGGGCGAGGTGGCCACCAAGTGGGTGACCGATCTGCGCGGCAAGGGCAACGCCATGAAGCTGTCGGATCTCGCGCGCTACTTCGCGCCCGAGCGCGAGTCGATCAGCGGTACCTATCGCAACTACACGATCTACTCGAGTGCGCCGCCGGTGAGCGGTGGCGCTGAACTCGTGGCGCGACTCAATCTGCTCGAGCAGTCACCTGCCCCGTCGCTGAGGGCCAAACGTTACACCGACGACCCGGCGTCGCTGCACGCCGCGCTCTCGGCGTGGTTCCTCGTGCCGTCGTCGCGCAATCGCATCGCCGATCCCGCCATGTGGCCGATCGATGTGGCACCGATCGTGAACAAGGACACGGCGCGACTGCGCTGGCGCTGTTTCGATGCCAACAAGGCGCTGACGCCGGCATCCGTGCGCGGTGATACGCTGCCCTGCTTGCCGAAGGCAGCGCCGGCCGTGACACCGGCCAAGCCGGCCAACTCACCGCTCGACGTGGCCACCGGCGAGTCACCCTGCGGCGACGAACACGCGGCCGAGATGACCGTCTGCCACGCGGCCGGCACGACCTCGTTTGCGGTGGCGGACAACGAGGGCAATGCCGTGTCGGTCACGCAGACCCTCGGCACATGGGGCGGCAACTTCTACGTCACGCCCGGGCTCGGCTTCCTGAGCAACGACAAGCTCACGAGCTACGGCACCGACGCCACGCAGTACGGCTCGCGCCTGCCCTTCGCGCGTCACGGCAGCACGCTCGCTCCCACGATCGCCTACAAGAACGGCAAGCCCTTCGTCGCGGTGGGGGCCGCCGGCAACGCATGGATCACGTCGGCGGTGTATCAGACACTGCTCGGTGTGCTCGACTACAACCTGGGGCCGCAAGCGGCGCTGGAGTTGCCGCGCTATCTGCCGGGCGGCGGCGGTGGTGCCCCGGCTGCCGCCGGTGTGGGTCCTGCCACCCCGGTGCCCTACACCTTGCAGCTTGAAGACGGCTTCTCTCCCACCGTGATCGCACGCCTGCGTGCCTTGGGCTACGACATCAACTTCGTGTCGCTGCCCGGTGAACTGCGCGAAGGCTATGGCGCCGCGGTGCGCATGGACGGCAAGGCGGTCACCGCCGGCGCCGACCCGAGACGGGCCGGCGCGGCGGGTGCCATTACCGGCACGAAGAAGTAACGCGCGTCCTACTGCTTCATGCTCGGCGCCTTCTCCTTGTTCCAGACGAACCGCTTGAGGAATACGCCCATGCGGTCGAAGGTTGCGATCCAGTTCCGGTGCAGCATCGACTCGTGCAGGTCATCGGGCACTACGATGAGTTCGTGATACACATCGCGGGCCCGCAGCAACTGTACGAGTCCCACCGTTTGCGCGAAGTCGACGTTGCGATCGTCGTCGCCGTGCACCAGAAACACCGGTGACTTCCAGCTGTCGATGGCACCGACCGCACTCGACCTGAAGGCGAGGTTGGCCGTATCGATCACATTGCCGTACAGATGTACGCCCGCGAGATCGGCACCGGCCACGAAGATGTCGGAGTTGCGCGCCAGTGCCTGCGATGTGAGCAGGCCGCCGTACGAGAGCCCCCAGATTCCGACGCGCGTGGGATCGACGTCGGCGCGCTCCTGCAGATACTTCGCGCCGGCCACGACGTCCTGATACTCGGAGTTGCCGCGTCCCTGCGTGTTCGGGGCGTTGGCGAAGCTCTTGCCGTAGCCCACGCCGCTACGGTAGTTGATGGACAGCACCACATAGCCCTGATCGGCCAGCCACTGATTTACGGCGTATGCCCAGTGGTAGAACTGCATGTAGTGGTAGCCGGGCATCATCTGACGGCGCGGACCTCCGTGCACGAAGATCAGCGCGGGGCGCTTTTCGCCGGGCTTCATGTCTTTCGGCATAAAGAGCGTATTGCTGATCTCGAGGCCGTCGGCTGCTTTGGTCTTCACGATTTCGGGAACTACATGCGCGGCCGTCGGGAAGCTCGCGGCAAGCGTTGGGAACACGCGCTTGGGCGCACCACCGGCCGACGGGACGATCGCGATCGACGCCGGTGTCTTCGCATCGAAGGAGATCACGGCCAGCGATTTGCCACTAGCCAGCGGCTGCGGATACGTCTCAATACCCTCACCGCTCGACACCCGGCGCGGCGTGCCGCCTGATGTGGAAACGGCCCAGATGTGTCGGCGTTCGATATCGGTGGCATTGGTGCAGTAGTACAGCGTGCTGCCGCCATCCTTCGACAACGCCACCGAGGCGGCGTCCTCGATCATGCCGTCGGTGGTGGTGAGGAGCGTAGGATCCCCACCCGTTACGGGAACGCGGTACCAGCGGTCCCATTCGTCTTTCGGCACCGTCACCGGGACGATCACGCTCGTGCCGGCCCATGCCATGTTGTTGAGCGAGGTGAACACGCTGTCGCCCGGTGCATTACGCCACACCCGCGTCGCTTCACCGGTGGTCGCGTCGGCGATCATCAGTTCGAGCGTGTGCCCCGCGGCAAAGGTGGCCGTGTAAAAGCCGGGTGAGCGCCGCAATCCGGTGCGAGCCGTGTCCTGGCGACCCTCCGTCCCGGCGCGAGCCGCGCCGCCACCACCGCCGAGCCCAGCGGCGCACCCGCCAGACGGATTGCCAACCAGAGGGGCGGAATTCGGATTGGCCGCCGGGCCAGCCGGATTGCCGATCCCGCCGGTGCCGCGCTGCTGCTGGTTACCAAAGGGTGTACCCGGACGGCGATAGAACGCCAGTCGCTTGCTGTCGGGCGACCAAGTGGGACCGCCATCGCAGTCCACGCTTGGCGCGATGTACTTCACCGTACGCGTAGCCACGTCATAGACGGCAACGAACGCATGATTCTCGCGGTCGCTCACGAACGCAATACGCTTACAATCGGGCGACCACTTGGGCGCGCCATTGCGTCCCCACGCC
>JBBARJ010000342.1:0-3398 GCA_040399825.1 Gemmatimonas sp. | reverse complement strand
GCGACCCACCGACATGCTGGTGCTGAGCCGGGTCGCGAAGGTGACGTAGTTGAAGAGGATCGGGTAATAGCCGCGGATGTCGGCCAGATACTCGGTCCACTTCCACGTACCGACGCTCGGCTCGACTTCGAGGCGCAGACGGCGCCCCGAAATCGGCCCCGTGTACCCGTAGAGGGTGTTGTCGCTCACGAAGGCCAGATACGGCGAGAGCGTGTTGGCTGACGCCACGTTGCGCGTGGGGCCGCGCTCGAACCCGGAGGCGAACCCCTGCTGGTAATCCACCAGACGCGTGAACGGGAAGACCTGCTGATCGATGTTCTGGAAGCGCGCGCCCAGCTCGAATCGCGTAAAGCGATTGAGGGGATACAGGCCGGCGGCGAACACCTGCCGCACCACGAGCCGCGTGATTTCCTGCGATTCCGAAAACTGGTCGTTGCCGAGCGGCTCCTGGATGTAATTCGACAGCAGGTAGATCGGCTGTTGCGTCACCCCGGTGGTGTACTGCAGGCGGTTCCCGAGGCTGGTGTAGCCCACGAACACTTGCGCATCGCTGAGCTGCCCATTGATCGCGCCCGAGAGCGCGAGTCGACGGTCGCCGAGCAGATCGCTGAGGACGACCGTGGTGCCACCGAAGGTGCCTTGCCCGAAGCCACCTTGCTGATAGCCGATCGAGGGCTGCGCCACATACTCCGGCGTGAGACGCGCCCGATAGCGGTACTCACGGAACTTGGTGGAGTCGGGGAGATTGAAGTCGAAGCTGTCCAGCAACGCCCGCACGCTCACCGTTTCCGCGAGACGCGCGGCCACGGACACCGGCAGGTCGTCGGAGGCGCGCGCCGACACGCCGACGGTGGGGCGATAGAACGACTGCCGGGCGGCCGCGGTGTCGGTGAGTGTGGCGCGATTCAGATGCGCCGTGGGATCGACCTTGACCGGCGTGACCGGCCCGGCGATTGGCGTGGTCGGCGTGCCAGTACGCACGCCACCTTGGGCCACCACCACCGGATCGCGATACGGCTCCTTCTTGAGCGACCGCGGATTCTTGATCTTCCAGATCGCGTGGTCGGTCTTTTCGTAGTACACGAAGGCCAGCACGTCGGCGCCACGCGCCCACGTGATCGCGGGCGACTGCTCGGCTACCGCCGTCACCGCACCCAGCACGTTCGTGAGTTGGTAGTGCTGCCGCGATTCGAGCTCGTACAGGAAAATGTTGGCGATACCTGTGCGGTCGGTGATGTACGCCAGCGACTTGCCGTCGGGGGCCCACTGTGGGTTCAGACTCCGTCCCCCCTGTCCCTCGACGACCGTGACCTTCTGCGTTTCGAGGTCGAGCAGCGACAGCTTCCACGCACCGATCTTCAGGATATCGAGGTCGGTGTCGTTACCGCGGTCGCTGCTGAAGGCGATCGTGCGGCCGTCGGGCGACCACTGCGGCTGGAGATCGCCGTAGGGATCCTTCGTGACCTGGGTGTAGCCGTCGGTGTCGAGCGACGCGATGTACAGATCGCTGGAGCCATGGCGCATGCCGCTGAACACAATGCGACGTCCGTCGGGCGAGAAACTCGGGCTCAGCACCTGATCGAGTTCGAAATCGAACTTCCTCAGGATCTTCCGACTCTTTACGTCCATCACGTACAGCACGTCGCGCCCGCCGCTTTGACCGGTGAAGGCCAGCATCTTCGCGTCGGGCGAGAACGAGGGCTGCGAGTAGATGAATCGCAGCTGCTCGAAGTCGGGATTTGTGGTCGTCTTGACGAGGCGCGCGATGCGCTTGCCGGTCTCGGCGTTGGCGAGATACATGTCGGGGAAGACTTCCCCGCGCAGGAAGCTGCCGTAGGCGATGTACGTGATGTACTTGCCGTCGTCAGAGAGCGCCGGGGCCACGAACAGGCTGGCGATGCTTCCGGAGCGCTTCTGCGAGAGCAGGGGCTCGGCGAAGCTGCGCGGGCGCTGCAGTTCCGCCACGGTGGGCAGATACTGGTTCTGCATGGCCTGCTTCCACTCGGCGCTGAGCTCGTCGAGTGAGAGGCCGATTTCGCGACGGAAGGCCCGATCGATACCGAGGCTGGGCACGGCGTTCATGATCTCGCCGATGACCTCGTCACCCCAGCGCGCGCCCACGTACTGCCACACCGACAACCCGTAGCGATACGGGAAGTACTTGTCGGGGCGCTCCGTCATCTGTTGGATGGTCGGGAGGGCGTTGTTCGTCACGGCATCGCGCACCCACGCCGCGGTCCACGGGTGCTTTTCGCCGATCGAGAAGTACTCGGCGAGCCCTTCCATGAACCAGAGCGGCGGATTGACCATCGCCAGGTTTTGCAGCCCGGCGCCGGCGCGCCCGCGCGAAAAGATGTCGAACTGGAACACGTGCACCATTTCGTGCTGCAGCACGTGTTCGAAGCTGGCCCAGTCGCCGCTGAAGAACTGCGCCATCCGCTGCCGCAGCGGGTCGGTCACACCGCCGGTGCCTTCGCCGAGATCGCCGAAGACGTTGCTCTGCGCGAAGTCGCCTGACGAGCCGAAGATGAGGACCGGCTTCTTCTCACGAAACTGGTGCGCCATGAGCCGCGAGAGCCGCGCGTACGACCGCTCGGCCATGCGCGCGGCATCGGGCGCCACATCGGCAATCTCGGGGTAGTAGTGGATCTGGAAGTGTTCGGTTTCGATGACGCGCCAGCGCAGCCGATCGTACTGGACCTGATTCTGCCCGAAGTACTGGGCATGGAGCGGCGAGGCGATCGAGATGATCGCGAAAACCAGAGCCGCTCCCCATCGTGTCCAGCGCTGCGCCTGCGGCATTTACCGGGCTCCCTGCTTGGATTCGGTGTCCAGAGGTACCGGCGTTGCGTCGCCCCACAGCCGTTCCAGCTGATAGTACTGGCGCAACGTCGGATGAAAGACATGGATGACAGTGTGCGCGTAGTCGAGCAGCGCCCAGCGTCCCTGCGTGAGACCTTCGGTCATTGTGGTAGACACGCCACCCTCCTTCAACCCTGCCTGGATGTGTTCCGCGACGGCGCGGACGTGCGTGTCGGATGTGCCACTGGCAATAACAAAGAAGTCGGTCATATCCGTCACGCCACGCAAATCGAGGACGAGGATATCGTTGGCCTTCATGTCACTGGCGAGGGCGGCGGCGCGGCGTGCAATGGATTCGCCGGGGCTTGGCGGACGTTCTGCCATGTATCGAGTCGGGAGAATGCGAGTGATGAGGTGGCCGCGGTCCTGATACGATACCCCATGGTGTGAATGAAGGTTGCGCGTTGGACAGCGACTCGGACAGGGGCAAAAAAAGGGGAGTCCGAGTCCGGACTCCCCCCCACCGGCAACGTGCTGCCGATTACTGCTTGATAATCCAGACCTTGATTTCGGGCTTCACGTCGGCGTGCAGGCGG
>JBBARJ010000341.1:0-3415 GCA_040399825.1 Gemmatimonas sp. | reverse complement strand
TCGGCGGCGGCCGGGTTGTTCGTTGAGCCCGCACTCGGTCCGGTGCTGGCGAACTACGGCATGGAGAAGCTCCGCTTTACCAAGCCGGTGTATCCGGGCGACACCATTCACGTGCGGCTCACGGTGAAGCAGAAGACCGCCAAGGATACGCCCGATGGGGGGATCCCGCAGGGTGTCGTGGAATGGGATGTCGAGGTGATGAATCAGGACAACGAGGCCGTCGCGGTGTACTCGATTCTCACCTTGGTGCGTCGCAGCTGACGATCCGGATTTCTCCCATGCACGCTCCACGGTTTAAGCTTTTGCCTATGCGCATGCTCATCACATCCTCGTCAGTCGGCGCCGCCCGACCCGCGCGTCGTGTCCTCTCGTTGCGCGCCCGCCGTGCCGGTGCCGCGTGGTTCCTGTTGCTCTCCGCCGGTGTCGTGGCGGGCTGCGACGGCACCATCGCGGCCCCGGCCGCTACGACCACGGTCACCATCGGCGGGGTGTTCTCCGTATCGGGGAACTGGGCCACGCTGGGGGTGACCAGCAAGGCCGCGATGGAGGTGGGCATCGACGACGTGAATCAGTCGCTTGCGGCCGCCGGTAGCGGGCTGCGTTTCGCCGCCGACATCATTGACACCAAGCTGGATACCGCGCTCACGCTCGCGGCCGTGCGCGCGCTCAAGGCGAAGCAGGTGGAGGTGGTGCTGGGGCCGCAGTCCAGCGCCGAGGTGGCGGCGCTCAAGACGTTTGTCGATGCGAACGGCATGCTCGTCATCAGTCCCTCGAGCACAGCCGGTACGCTGGCGATCGCCAACGACAACATCTTCCGCCTAACGCCGTCAGACACGCTGGAAGCGGTGGCGCTGGTGGCGCTCATGAAGGCGGACGGCGTGAAGACCGTGATTCCCTTCTGGCGCAAGGATGCCGGGAATGTGGGGTTGCAGGTTGCCACGCGGGCGCTCTTCGCCTCGACCGGCACCGTGAAGCCCGGTGTCGAGTACGCCGCGACGACCACCGACTACGCGGCCGCGGTGGCCGCGCTCAAGACGCAGGTGCAGGCGGCGATCGCTGAGCGAGGCGGCACCGCCGGTGTCGCGATTGCGCACGCCGGATTCGACGAGGTGGTCGACATCTTCAACATCACGTCGGGCGATCCCGTGCTATCGGCAGTGCGCTGGTATGGCACCGACGGGACCGCGCTGAGCGAGCCGCTGCGCAGCTATACCAAGGCCGCCGCGTTCGCAAAGCAGGTGAACTTCTGGGCGCCCGTACCCGGGGTGGACGACGCCGCGAGCCCACGTTGGCAGCCCGTGGCCACCCGGATCGCGGCGTTGGCCAAGGCGCAGCCCGACGCCTTCGCGCTGGCGGTGTACGATGCCGTGTGGCTGACCGCGCAGGCCTATGCGGCCAGAGGCGCTCGGGGCGACCCGGCCGCCCTGAAGGCGGCCTTCGTGACGGCGGCCGGCAACTTCTACGGCGCCACCGGATGGACGAAGCTCAATCCGGCCGGCGACCGGCAGTTCGGCAACTTCGACTTCTTCGCGATCACGCAGCCCACGACGGCCTACCGCTGGAACCTCGCGGCGCAGTACAACACCCAGAGCGGCCTGCTGACACGACGGTAGCGCCCCGGCGGCCGTGCCACCCAGGCGGAAACGCCAGCGATTCAGCGCTTGTGCGTGTCGCGCAGCAACGACGGGGGCACGGGCTCGCCGGTCAACGTCAGCAGGAATGCCTTGAGCTGCGCGCGCTCGTCACCCGTCAGGTGCAGCGGGCGGATCTCGGCGGGCCCGCCCAGGAAGGTACCGGCCGGATCACCGCCGCGGTCGTAGAACGCGATGACTTCCTCCAGTGTGGCCGCCTGCCCGTTGCGAAAATACGGCGCCGTTTGCGCCACCTGACGCAGCGCTTTCGTGCGCCACAGCCCGGGAGGAATACTGCGTGAGCAGAACGTGCGATCGTGCGCGACGGTGGTGTCGTCGCTGAAATGCCCGTTTACGCGAAAGTCGCCACCGGCCACGGTGCTGTCGCAGATGAGCGCCTGATTGAAGGCGAGCCCCACTTCCGCCGGATCGGCGTGCGGTGAGCGGGTGGTGTCCACGCGCAGCCCGATCACGTGAAAGTCGTCGTCGGAGAGCAACGGCGTGTTGTGGCATCGTACGCACCCGGCCTTGCCGATGAACAGGGCGAGTCCCCGCTTCGCCTCCGCACTGATGGCCGTGGCCTCGCCGGCCACGTAGCGGTCGAACGGCGCGTTGCGGCTGACCAGCGTCCGCAGATACGCCTCCATCGCTTTGCCGTAGTTCACCAGCACGCGGTTGACGAGCTCCCGGTCGGACGCGGACAGGCGGTTCCAGTTGGCTGTGTCCGTGTAGGGCGACCCGGTGGACGGGAACCGCACCGTGTCGCTCAGCGCGAGGTCAAGCGGCCACTCGGGAAACGCCGCCGTGTACTCGGCGCGATAGTGGCGCTCGATCAGGTGCACGAGTTGCAGTCGGCTGCCGTTCTGTACGGGCGGTCCTTCCGGCTCGCTCTGCGCATCGAACCACTCAGAATTCGAATACCCGTCATTTTCGCGCCAGTGCGTCTGCGTACGCTGATTCACGTAGAAGACCGTGTTGACGATGCTGCTGGCGTTGCGCGTCATCCATTTCGAGCCGAGCGAGGTGGCGTGCGGTACCGGTCCGCCGTTGTCAGATCGCGTGTCGATGAGCCAGACCGACTCCGGCATGTGACAGTTCCGGCAGGCGATCCTGCCCGTCTCGCCGATCGCCCCCAGCTGCCCCTCGCGCGGTGTACCCGCCTGAATCGGTCCGGAGAGGCGCGCGTCGAAAAACAGCTGCTGCCCGAGTGCGGCCGCCGCCGGCACGTCGCGATACCGATTGGTGGTGTTCACCGGGAGCGCGGGCAGCGGGGAGAGCGACCGGATCACCGCCCACTGCTCGGTAGAAAATCCATCGCGCGACCCACACGCCATGGCCACGGACAGCGCGACGAGCGCGAGGCCGGACCGACTGAACCGACTGAGGTGCCGCAGTGGAGTTTGCATGCGGTTCAACCTACCGCCGCCGAGGCGGTTCAGTACGCGCGATCTGACCGGTCCCATATGGCGACCGCGTTCGCCATGGCCCATCTTTCCGGTCGCTACGATCGCCGCTTGGTCACGGGGTGGTCGCGCGCCTTGCTGCCATACGGGCGCGCCTTCGATCTCGATGCCGGGACTTGCTGATGATCACCCCACTCCGCCGGGCGCTTTCGCTGCTCGCCCCGCTGCTGCTCACGCCGCTGCTGCTGACCACGGCCTGCGGGCCAGACACCCCACCGACCACCGCCAGCGGCCCCGCTGGCGTGGCGCCGGTCAAGTCGACGCTCATGTCATCGACGGCCGATCTGAATGGCAAGCGCCTCGGCGTGATCCTCGGCTCCG
>JBBARJ010000340.1:0-3417 GCA_040399825.1 Gemmatimonas sp. | reverse complement strand
GGCGGGCGCGGGCAGGGCGCGCGGCCTGCTGGCCGGGGCGGAGGGTAACCTCTCCTGCCGGCTCCCCAACGGTGACCTGCTGATCACCGCCAGTGGCGTCGACAAAGGCGCCATCGACCACACCCACGTGCTTCGGCTACACGCCGATGGCACACGCTGTCACGAGGAACGGGACGACACGCCGCCGGGTGACCCCTCGGCCTGTGACCCCCCACGCCGCCCCTCGTCGGAATTGGGGATGCATCTCGCCTGCTACGCGGCTCGCGCCGATGTGCAGGCCATCGTGCACGCCCATCCCCCGGCCGCCACCGGGTTTGCCGCCGCCGGAATTCCCATCCCCGCCGACGTCTTGCCGGAGTTGCCCGTCGTCGTGGGGCCGATCGCGTTGGTGCCCTATGGGCGTCCAGGCACGCCGGCTCTCGCCGACGCCATGCGTCCGTTCCTTGCGGCTCACGACGTCTTCCTGTTGGCGAATCATGGAGTCACCGCCGTCGGTCGATCCATCGAAGACGCGTTGCTGCGCATGGAAAGCGTGGAGCAATCCGCGCGCATTCTCGCCGTGGCGCGCCTGTTGGGAGGCGCCCAGTCGCTGCCTGCCGCGGAAGCAGCGGTGCTTGCGTCACTGCATCCCCGGTACGAGGATGCAGCGCGGACGAAGAGCACCTGACGGAGCACTGCGACCTGTGTCACACTTGGTCGTGCTGTAAAGTCGTCATATTCGTCTGATTGGCACCTGGAGTCGGTTCGTTCATTCAGCAGCGTCCTCACATGACGGAGTCCCGCGCAGTGTCCATCGACGAAGTCCGGTCGCTCGTGGCCGAGCGGCAGCGCTATGATGACTGGTTGACCGCGCTCGACGCGCGTCGTGGCGAGACGCCGATTCACGTGTTCGATCGCGTATACGGCGACTATGTCGCGCGCCGCGACGCCGTCATGGCGCAGCTCCGCGAGCACGTCGGTGCGCTCTCCACGCACGGCATCGCACTCGACAGCCGGCTCAGCACCCTCGAGGCCGAATTGGCCACCCTCGAAGACGCGCGGGTCGAGGCGATGCTGCGCACGGCCGTCGGCGAGTACGATGACAATCGCTGGGAGACCGTGCGTCAGGATGTCGAAGCGAAGATCGCCTCCCTCGGCGAACAGCGTGTCGGCCTGCTCACCGAGGTCGGCGAGATCCGCACCTTGCTCGCCAGCGCCAGCAGCGAGCCCCTGATGGCCCCGCCGGTGGTGCCGCCGTTGGCCCCGCCGGTCGCCGCACCTGTGGCCGATGTCGACATCGCGATCGTGGCCACGACGGAGATGCGTTCCGACGTGCGCCTGGTGACCGAGCTGCCTGAGCTGGTGCCGACGCCGGAACCGGCTGACGATCAGGGGGCGACGACGTTCGACGACGCGCTGGAGATGTTCGGCGATGCCTCTGGCACGCCCGACCCCACCTTCACCCAATCGCTCGAAGGCATTGAGGTCGAGTTTGACGAATCCACGTCGGTGCCGTCCTCGACGAACGCGAGCACCGTGACGGGCGCTCCGGCGCACGTGGCGCCGGCGGACGCCGACGATACGTTCGATGACCTAGCGTTCCTGCGGTCGGTCACCGACCCGACGCCGGCCAACTCGTCGCCCGCCGTGTCGCCGGTGCCGAACGCCGGTCCGACCAACGAGCCGCTCAAGACGCTGCGCTGCACCGAATGCGGCACGATGAACCTGCCCACGGAGTGGTACTGCGAACGCTGCGGTGGAGAACTCGCCGCGTTCTGAGGCGAACGGGCAGGACATAACGAGAACAGGCCGGACTCAGAGAGTCCGGCCTGTTCTCGTACCGCGTAAGTCGTACGACCTACGCGAAAACTACGCAGCCTTGTTGGCGGCCTTCGCCATCTTGCTCTTCTGACGAGCAGCGGCGTTGCGATGGATGAGTCCCTTGCGCGCCGCACGATCAAGCAGCGAAACGGCAGACAGGCGATCATCGGCACCAGCGGTGGCGAGCTTCGCCCGCTTGACGGCGGTACGCAGCGCCGAACGCTGCGCACGATTGCGCACCGCAGCCGCACGCGACTTCCGCAGGTCTTTCTTCGCGGACTTGATATTCGGCACGGAAAACTCCCCAGCAGGTAGAATCGGTAAGTACGAAAACGACAGTCAGATGGGGCGGCGCCCCAGGCCACTGCGGACAGACCGGAAAACATATCTGGAAAGATGCCACCGGTCAAGAACCTCCTGCATCTCCAAACAGGCGCGTCGCTTTGACACCCGACCGGTGCTGGGCTACCTTCCGCTTTGCACTTGCTTGCATTCGCGTCCGGCACGGCCGTCGGTCGACGCCTGGCGCCCCTTCCCAATCGCCGCTGCGGTGGATTCTACACAGCAACTCGTCCTCATCGCACCCGTGCTGCTCTTCTCGATGGTCGCCCACGAGTATGCGCACGGCTATGCGGCGTTTAAGCAGGGGGACATGACGGCGTACCAGCTCGGGCGCCTGACCTGGAATCCCCTCAAGCACATCGATCCGTTCATGACCATCATTCTCCCGGTCATGCTCGCGCTCATCGGTCAGCCCATCTTTGGCGGGGCGAAGCCGGTCCCGGTCAATCCGCGCAATTATCGCAACTACCGCCAAGGGGACATCATCGTCTCGCTGGCGGGCGTCGCCACGAACGTCCTGATCGCCATCCTCATCGTGCCCCTGATCATCGGGGTGGGGGTCGTCGGGCAGTATCTTCCGTCACTCGTTCGGCCCCTCGGCGTGCTGCAACAGATGCTCGCCGCCGGTATCTTCATCAATCTGATTCTCGCGGCCTTCAATCTGATTCCGATTCCGCCGCTCGATGGATCGCACGTCTTCAAGTATCTCCTTCCCCCGAAGTGGTCGCTGCAGTATCAGCGCCTCGGGGGAGTCGGCTTGCTCCTGCTCTTTGCCGTGCTCTCGTTCGCTCGACCGCTCGTGAATCTCTGGCTGGCCCCGGCCTACATTCTGCGGGCGTTGGCCGAGCAGTTCTACTTCCCGTACATGCTGCCAAACCCCTTCGCGTGAAGGCCGCGTGATCGCTCCGAATTTCCGCCACGCCGAACACACGGCGAACCCCTTTGTCGTCGAGCTCAGCCACTTCACCGGCCCGCTCGATCTGCTGCTGTCGCTCATCCGCGATGAACAGCTCGACATTTACGACATCCCGATTGCCCGCATCGCCGAGCAGTTCCTGGCGCGCATCAGCACGCTCGGACTCGACGAAGCGGCCGATTATCTCGAGATGGCCGCGCGACTGCTCCGCATCAAGGCGCAGATGCTCCTGCCGCGGGCTGAGGGTGAGGAAGCGTGGGAAGATCCCCGCGCTGAACTCGTCCGCCGTCTGCTCGAGTATCAGCAAATGCGCGAAGTCGTCGATCTCCTCGAGCGTCGTGGCGAGGAGCGACGGCACC
>JBBARJ010000339.1:0-3418 GCA_040399825.1 Gemmatimonas sp. | reverse complement strand
AGCTTTGGGGTGTTTGACCGCTTCCCGACGGCCTATGAAGAAGTCCTGGGTGCGGAAGGCTTGAACGAGTGGCAGCACGGTGAGAATGGCCCCAGCTGAGAGGTCACTTGAGCTGGTTGGTCTCCGCAGGGTCGGCCTTCAGTGATCCAGCGGTGGACGTCGAGCAGGCGTCCGGCAAGGACCGGTGCCATCGACATCCGGCGGGGATTCGAGCTTGTCGAATTTTCATTGGAACCATAACTTTCAACAGTTGTTGAAAGTGCTTATTCCAATGAAAAGCGCAGCAGTCATTGATCAAGCCAAGGATGCGCTTCTGGGGTGTCTTAAGGAGGTGCCTTTTGTGACGGTGCAGCTGATGAAGGAGTCGAAGCCGCCTCTGACCGGGCCGGATTTCCGGCTTAGGGTGAAGACCCAGACCGGCACGACTACGCTGATCGTCGATGTCAGATCGGAGGGGCAACCCCGCGTGGTGCGCGAGGCAACGAACCAGTTGGCGCGCTACCGGGAACAATGGCCCGAAGCCTACGGTGTGGTCATGGCCCCATATATTTCGCCGAAGGCCGCAGCCATCTGCCGTGAGGAAGGAGTTGGCTTCGTTGACCTGGCCGGCAATTGCTCCCTGGCCTTCGATCCGGTGTTCATCTCGAAGGAGGGGAAGGAAAACCCCTTCGCCCGGAAGCGGGATTTGCGCTCGATGTTTTCGCCGAAGGCCGGGCGGGTGCTGCGCGTATTGCTGGGTGCTCCGCAGCGTTGGTGGAAGGCACAGTCTCTGGCCAAGGAAGCGGGTGTTAGCCTTGGCCAAGGTTTCAACGTGAAGAAGCTGCTCATGGATCGTGAGTGGATCGAGGCGGGAGATGCAGGATTCCGCCTGGCCGCGCCCGCCGAGTTGCTGGCGGAGTGGGAAGGGCAGTACTACTTCCGCCGCAGTGCAGCCCGGGAGTTCTACACGCTCCGGCCTATCCCGGAACTGGAGGGGTTGATTGCTGAAACGTGCGACGAGGAGAAGACGGCGTACGCGCTGGCGGGATTTTCCAGCGCCGCCCGGTACGCGCCCATGGTGCGATACCAACGAGCGATGGCGTACGTCTCGGAGCGTCTCGACCGCGTGGCTGAACGATTGGAGCTGAAGCCGGTCGCGAGCGGGGCCAACGTGATCTTGATGACGCCGTACGACGATGGGGTGTTTTACGGGGCAGAGATGAAGGGTGGCGTTCTGGTCACCTCGCCCGTGCAGACCTACCTCGACCTCCGGCAGATCAAGGGACGTGGCGACGAAGCGGCGGAATTCCTGAAACACCAAGTCATCGAGAACAAATGGCAGGGGACCGAATAGATTATACCGCCGCCGCCGTGGACGCGGCCAAGTCCGTCCTCATCGAGTTGATGCACATCCTTGGCGAGTATCGTGACGACATGGTGCTGGTGGGCGGATGGATCCCGGATCTGCTGATCCCAACCAGCTTGGAGCGGCACGTTGGGAGCATCGATGTGGACGTGGCGTTGAACCACAAAGAGCTGACCGAAGCGGGCTATCGGATGATCGGCGAGATCTTACGCCAGCATGGTTACACCCAGGATCCTCAACAGCCGTTCATCTTCCGGAAGGTCGTGCGTGGGCAGATGGTTCAGGTGGATTTCCTGGCGGGCGAGTATGGCGGCACAGGCAAGAGTCGCCGCACCCAGAAGGCCCTCGACATGCAGCCCCGGAAGGCCCGTGGCTGCGACCTCGTGTTCCAGATTCCACCAGCCCAGATCTCGGTGAAGGGGAAGCTCCCGGATGGTGCCTTGGACGAAGTGAGGGTCCAGATCGCGTCCGTGGTGCCCTTCATCGCCATGAAGGGCATCGCGATGGAAGATCGCCGCAAGGCGAAGGACGCGTACGACGTCTACTTCGTGCTCCATAACTATCCGGGAGGGGTGGATGAGGTCGTAAAGTCATTCCGTCCGCACTTTAAGCTGGGCTTGGTTCAGGAAGGACTGAAGCAGTTGGCCGGTAAATTTGCGTCGCTCGATCACGTCGGGCCACGGGACGCGGCGGAATTCGCGGAGGTGTTAGATCGGGATGAGCGGGCTATCCGGCAACGGGATGCTTTCGAAAAGGTGAACCATCTGCTTCGACAACTGGGCATGGGATAGTCACCTCGACTTGCCATACCGGCCGGGCCGGCATTCCCGTTGGAGCCAGTTGTCGATGGTGCGTCGGGACAGGCCGAAGCAGAGGATGTTGGACCGCAGATCGGGCGAGAAAACTGGTTCCTGGAAACGGACACCAAGACAGACACCAAAGGGCATAGTTTTGTCTTTCTCGATGGCGAAGAGTTCCTTTTCGGAGCGGATCATAAGGGGACGGGGGAGGATCATCAGCCGGTCGATCAGGCCGTGGATTGACACCAACACCATTCCCCAGCGCCAACGGCGCGGGCCATACCAGCCTGGCGCAACGCCCCAGGAGCCCCGTGCCCCCAGCCATTCAAGGGCCAACGGCCCGACCCATCACCCCGACGCGCGCCCCGCCCGCGATGCCCATTTGCGTAAACATGCGGGACCCCGCCGCCGCCGACCCTGCCGTGGCCTCGTAGCCGAGCGTGGGGATCAGTAGGTGGGCGCTTTACTGAACGAACGCTGCAGGTGTCACCGCTCGACCGACCGCAACAGCCTGCTCAGAACCTGCCAGGGCTCCTCAGAACTGCTCGAGGCTCGGCACCGTAATTGCGCGGCGATGCTGGGCCTTCAGGGTGCGGAGGTCTTGGAAGGCGTTGATCCGCTCCCGGAGGTCGGCGGAAACCTCACCAAAGCGAATCTCCAAGGCCTCGATCACAGACTCGCGGGCCTGCACCAGTGAGCCTTCCTCGCGACCTTCTTGAAGGCTCATGCGTGTGAGTGTGTCGACGTAGGGCATATTTTTGTCTTTCTCGATGGTGAACAGTTCCTGTCTGAAGCGGATCATAAGCAGACGGGGGAGGATCATCAACCGGTCGATGAGCCCATGGATGAACACCACATCTTTTCGGCTAAAACCCTCCTCGTAGAGGCGGCGACAGAGCGCCAAACGCGCCGTGTAAAGAGCCTCCAGATCATGCTCAGTGTCCGGCGCTGCGAGTTGAGCGCTTATGAAGAGCGCCGCCTGATTGCCCCGGAACTGCGGCGAGTCGAGTTTGCTTTTGTTGGTCATATTCAAGTTTTTCTTGATGGTGAGGAGTTTTGGTTTGAATCGGACGGTAAAAGAGCAGGGAGGACCATCAACCGGTCGATCAGGCCGTGATTGAACGCCACATACGTTCTTCTTGCAGACCAAGGCCCGGCAGGTAATTGATGCAAGAATGTGAGCTCCCCACTGGCGAGCATCCCACCACCCCTCAAAACTGCTCGAGGCTCGGCACCGTAATTGCGCGGCGATGCTGCGCTTTCAGCGTGCGGA
>JBBARJ010000338.1:0-3421 GCA_040399825.1 Gemmatimonas sp. | reverse complement strand
GTTGAGTCCGAGATTGAGGATCGTCTCCATCATGCCGGGCATGGAGACGGACGCACCGGAGCGCACCGATACGAGCAGCGGATTCGATGGATCGCCGAAGCGCTTGCCGCTGACCTCCTCGAGACGCTCGAGGGCGGTGGTTACTTCCAAGCGAAAGGCGTCATCGACCAGCCCATCGGCGAGATACGACACGCACCGATGGGCGGCAATGGTGAACCCGGGTGGAACGGGAACACCGAGATTCGTCATCTCAGCGAGATTGGCGCCCTTGCCACCCAGAATTGTCTTCATGTCCCGCGTACCGTCAGCGCTACCGTTTCCGAAGAAATAGACGGAGCGGGTCATTCAGTTCTCCAGTGCAGTGTATGGAACGAGGATCAGGCGACGTCGATGGGAAGACCGGCGGCGCTGCCGGCTCGTAACAGCTCGGGGTCGCTCGGCGTCGCGGTCGGGTACTGCCCGGAGAAGCAAGCGTGGCAATAGCCGTCAGGACCAGACGGCATCACCGACAGCATGCCATCGATGGACAGATACCCGAGCGAGTCCACGCCGAGGTGCCGGACGAGTTCCTCGTGCGTCATCTGCGCCGCGATCAACTCTTCACGACGCGGCGTGTCGATACCGTAATAGCACGGGCTGATGATCGGTGCACTCGAGACCCGCATATGCACCTCGCGCGCGCCCGCCGCACGCACCAGCGACACGAGGCCGCGGGTAGTGGTGCCGCGCACGATCGAGTCGTCGACCATGACGACGCTCTTCCCCTCGAGCAGTTCGCGTACCGGATTGTACTTCACCTTGACCTTGGCAATCCGACCGGCTTGTGTCGGCTGGATGAACGTACGCCCGATGTAGTGGTTGCGAATCAGCGCGAGCTCGTAGGACGTGCCGGATTCGTCAGCGAAACCGAGCGCGGCCGAATTCGAGGAGTCGGGGACCGCGAAGACCAGGTCAGCGCCCGGGGCCGGGCACTCGCGCGCCAACTGACGGCCCAGCGCTCGTCGTGACCTGTCGACGGACCCGCTGAACACCGCGCTGTCTGGTCGCGCGAAGTACACATGCTCGAAGACGCATCGATTGAGCGGGGCCGGCGGCAGCGCATGCACTGAGCGGACACCCTGTGCATCGACCGCCAGGATCTCGCCAGGCTGGACTTCGCGCTCGTACACTGCGCCAACGATGTCGAGGGCGCACGTTTCCGAGGCAAAGACCCAGCCGTCACCCAGCCGTCCCATGACGAGGGGGCGCCAGCCGTGTGGATCGCGCGCGACGAGTACGGTGTCGTCCAACACGATCAGCAAGCAGTACGCCCCTTCGACATCCCGCAGCGCCTCCGCCACCCGCGCTTCCGGCGTCGCGCCGTGGGCGCGAGCGATACGGTGCACGATGACCTCGGAATCCATGGTCGACGAGAAGATCGCACCGCTGTCTTCGAGTTCACGTCGCAGTTCGACGGCGTTCGTCAAATTGCCGTTGTGGGCGAGCGAGATATGGCTCCGTCGTACACGGGCAAGGATCGGCTGTGCGTTCTCGATCGCCGAGGCACCGGCCGTGCTGTAGCGCGTGTGACCGATCGCGATCGGTCCACGCAGCGCGTCCATTTCCTCGTCGCCGAATCCTTCCGAGACAAGTCCCATCGCTCGGCTGACCCGCGCATGCTGCGCTTCGTCGACGGCAACGATGCCCGCCGACTCCTGACCGCGATGCTGGAGCGAATACAAGCCGAGTTGCGTAAGTGCTGCTGCGTCCGGAACGCCGTAGACGCCGAAAATACCACACATGGGAAAACTCCCGATCAGTCGTTGGTAGGAGCGTGCGATGAGGCCACCGCGTGCTCAGCCGGCGTCTCGCCATCCATAGCGAGAGGAATCGCTTCGTGAAAAGCCTTCGCGAGCCATTCCATTGGCGCCGAGAAGGTGTCATCAGAAATCGTAAAGTGCGCGCCGCGATCGGCGGCGGTGACGGTGCCGATCACGCGAGCGGGCACGCCGTGGCGCTGCGCGATCTCCAGCACGGCAGCACTGTCCGCCGTGGACACGACCACACGTCCGTGGGCTTCGCCGAACAGCAGTGCCCGGTGGGGAAGGGTGGCCCACGCCGAGAGATCGACGTCGAAGCCAAACATTCGGTCGCGATCGGCCATCGCGCACTCGGACAGGGCGACGGCCAACCCCCCATCGCTGCAGTCGTGCGCGGAGCGCACGACGCCCCCGCGAATCGATTCCAGCAGGGCATCGATCAGCGCGCGCTCGAGCTTCGGCTCGCACACCGGCGGTTCGCCGATCGTGAGTCCGTGAATCTCGAGCAGGTACTCACTCGCTCCGAGCTCGTCGGTGCAGTCGCCAAGGAGAACGATGGCGTCGCCCGCCGTCTGGAATCCCGACGGCGTAACATGGGAGAGCGATTCAATGAGCCCGACCATGCCGATCGTCGGCGTCGGATGAATCGCCCCCTGCGGGTTCTCGTTATAGAGCGACACGTTACCACCCGTCACCGGCGTTTCGAGCACCGTACAAGCTTCACCCATGCCGGCAATCGCTTCACTCAGCTGGAAGTACACTTCTGGCTTTTTCGGATTGCCGAAGTTCAGGTTATTCGTGATCGCCATCGGGCGGGCGCCGGTGCAGGCCACGTTGCGTGCTGCCTCGGATACCGCCGCGCGACCGCCATTGCGGGGCGACAGCGCGACGTGACGGCCGTTGCCATCGATGCACAGCGCAATGGCCTTGTCGGTGCCCCTGAGCTTCACCACGGCGGCATCGCTGCCCGGACCACGCATCGTGCTGGTGCGCACGGTGGAGTCATACTGCTGCCACACCCACTTCTTGCTGGCGATCGTGGGCGACGACAACAAACGCTCGAGCGTCCACGCGTGGTCGCGCTCCTCGTCGAGGGGGACGACCGCATGCGCCGAACGGCCACGCGCCGCTTTCAGCGCTTCGCTCTCGCGCGGCTCGAGCACGTACTGCGGGCACTCGGTCACCAGGCGCGATCCGGGGAACTCGGCCACCACCCGCTCTCCCTCCGTCACGCGATACACCGGCTCGGCGATCACTTCGCCGATCACGGCAGCCTCGAGATCCCACTTGGCCAGAATCGCGCGCACATCCTCCTCGTGCCCGAGCTTCGCGACCACGAGCATCCGCTCCTGCGATTCCGACAGTAGAATCTCGTACGGCGTCATGCCCTGTTCGCGCACCGGCACCTTCGTGACGTCGATGGTGACCCCGACATCGCCGCGTTCGGCCATCTCGGCCGACGACGACGTGAGACCGGCAGCACCCATGTCCTGAATCGCGACGATGTGTCCGCTGCGAATGAGTTCGAGCGAGGCTTCGAGCAGCAACTTCACGGTGAACGGATCGCCGACCTGCACCATGGGGCGCTTCGCCTAGCTGGAAGCCGACAGATCTTCCGAGGC
>JBBARJ010000337.1:0-3428 GCA_040399825.1 Gemmatimonas sp. | reverse complement strand
GGTACTGGGCAGGATCGCGCAGTTCAGCAAGGAGAGCGACGTACCGGGCCGCCTGTTGGAGATCAGTTCTCCGGCCGATTTCATGGCGCTGCTCGAAGAAAAGCGCGTCTGAACGCCATCGACTGACCGTCGTCGTCGATCAGTGATCGACGACGACGCGCCGAATGTCCAGGCGCAACCGATTTGCGACGCGGAGACTCTGTAAGAGTGCGGCAACGGCCAACCCGGCCACGAGCCCCAACCAGAGCCCGCGTTCGCGTAGCGGTGTCCGGAATCCCAGGTACATCCCGAGAGGGATTCCCGCGCCCCAGAACGCGACGAGATGCAGGATTGCCGGCACCCGGGTATCACCCGTGCCACGCAGCACACCGCTCGTGACTGCCTGCAGGCCGTCGAATACCTGAAACATGCCGGCCAGCGGAATGAGCGAAGCCGCGACGGCAACCGTGGCACTTTCGGTCGTGTAGCGCGTCGCGAGCCATTCGGGCGCGAGCATGAAGATCACGCCGCTGATGCACATCACACCGCCGCCACAGGCAATAGCGGCCACCGCATCTCGTCGCGCCGACGGCATGTCCCCGCGACCGATCGCCCGACCCACCACGGCGGCTGCCGCACCGGAAATGCCGAGCGGCACCATGAACGTCAGCGCGGCCAAGTTTAACGCGATCTCGTGTCCCGCCAGCGAGGCCGTGCCCATCCAGCCCATGAATAGCGCCGTCACGCCGAAGGCGAAGCTTTCGAAGAACCACTGCACGCCGATCGGGACACCAATGCGTAGCATACGCATGAACGGCACCCAATGCAGCGTCGCTCGCCGCCACGGCCGAATGGCTGGACGCAGCAGCGGCCACGCCAGCACGAGCAGCACCAGAGCCATCACCCACGTCGAGATGGCGGTGGCGTATCCGGCCCCTTCAACACCGAGCCTCGGCGCACCCGCATTACCGTAGATCAACAGCCAGTTCACGAACACGTTCACGATGTTCGCCGCCGCCGCGGCAATGATAACGTGCCGGACAGGCCCCAACGCCTGCAGCGTTTGCCTGAACACGTTGAACGCAAAGAACGGCAGGATGGCGATCGCCCGTCGATGGGTGTAGACCGCCGTGTCTTGCACCACATCCGCCGGCTGATCGAGCCTGAGCAGCAACCACTCCACCGGGAGCAGTGCCAACAGCACGCACACCGATACGACGGCGGCGAGGACAAGGCCACGCTGCACGCCGCGCGCGACGCCCTCATGATCACCCGCACCGAATGCTTGCGCGACGACCGGATCGATCGCGCAGAGCAGCCCCATGCCGAACACACTCGCGTTGAAGAAATAGAAATTCCCCAACGCCACCGCCGCGATCGCCGCCCCACCAAGCTTGCCGACCATGAGTGCGTCAACGACGCCCATGGCCTGAATGCCAAGATTGATCAACACGATCGGCATGGCGATGCGCGCCATGTCCCAGAGATCGCCCCGCCAGTCTCGGCTGGATCCCACCAGGAGGTTCAACGGCCGCTAGCGCGCTTAGCGGAGGAGACCAACTCCCGCACCTCGCGGAGCAGGCGCTGAGCATCATACGGAACGCCGTCCTTGATCGTCCATGCCACCCCACCGCCAGGACCGGCGGCCGCATCAGCGCGGGGCGGATAGAACACCTTGAGATCCTCAAGAGGGTTGCCGTTGATCACCACCAGATCAGCCAGGAATCCCGGGCGCACGCGCCCGAGCCGCGACTCCTCACCAAGGATCTTGGCGTTGTTCGCCGTGACATGCTGCAGCACGCGCAGCGGCGCAAATCCCGCCTCCTGATGCAACTCGAGCTCACGGATGAGTCCGAAACCGTACACCTGGTAGATGAAGCCGGCGTCCTCTCCCGCCCCGACTATGCCACCGAGCCGCTCAAAATCGCGAACGGCCTGAAACCAGATCCGGTAATTCTCTTTCCAGTACGCCTCGTCGGTGCTGCTCCAATTCGCGAAGTACGAACCGTGGTTCGACAGGTCCGGCTTGAAATACTTGTCGAGCGTCGGATGCAGGTACTCCGCGAACCACGGCTGCGTTTCCGCGCGCTGCAGGTCGCGACTGGCCTCGTAAATCTCGAGCGTTGGATTCCACGCAACGTTCCCCTTCACCATGGCCTTCAGCACGTCCTGTAGGCGCGTCTGGTCCGCCTCTCGCCACAAACGGCCGGCGTACCGAAAGCGCATGCCCTCATCGGCGTAGTTGAAGTTCGATGGAAAACTCTGCAGGCCATCAGCAATAGCCGCATCAGGTACCCCGTACCAGTGCTCGATGCTGGTGAGTCCGCCCGCCGCGGCATCCCACGCATTGGTCTCATCGACCGCCATGTGATGCGCCGTTCGCATGCCGAGCTTCCTCGCCTCGTCGAGCACCGCCGGATATACATCCTTATCCATACCGAACAGCTTGAGGCCATCGGCCCCCTGCGCCTTCAGATCGCGCACACGCTGTCGCGCTTCGACTTCGTTACGCGGCACCGGCATGTACGCGTAGCGCGCGTACACATACAATCGTGGACCGACCAAGTCGCCGCTGAGACTGCGCGCCCGGAGCTGTATCGTCTTCGGGGTCTCGCTGGAGACGTCACGGACGGTGGTGATACCCATCCCGAGCCAGAGCTTCATCTGATACTCGAGGGGCTGCGCAATGCCGCCGCGCTCATCCTGTACATGCCCATGGGCGTTGATCAGGCCCGGCATCACATACTTGCCCGTCGCGTCGATGACCACATCGCCCGTAGGACGCCGTGCCGTACCGTCCTTGATCGCGACCGGATCGAGGGACACGATCTGTGCGATGCGATTGCCCTCGATCACGATATCCTTCGGACCTTCGGCGGGGGTGCCGTTTCCCTCGATGATGGTGGCACCGCGGATCACCAAGCGCGCGGGACGCACGCCGTGTGTCGGCGCCGACTGCGCCGCCAAAGAGATACTGCTTGCGAACGCGACTGTCATCGCGGCGAGCGTGAGGTTCGCACGTGGATTGATCAGGCGCATGAGGCTACTCCCACTCGATCGTGGCTGGCGGCTTCGAGCTGATGTCGTAGACCACGCGGTTCACGCCATCGACTTCGTTAATGATGCGATTCGAGATCCGCCCGAGCACTTCGTGCGGGAAGGCGAACCAATCAGCGGTCATACCGTCCGTGCTGGTAACGGCACGCAAGGCAATCACATGCTCGTAGGTCCGTCCGTCACCCATCACGCCCACCGAACGCACCGGCAGGAACACCGCGAAGGCCTGCCAGATCTCCTGATACAGCCCCGCGGCGCGAATCTCCTCGAGATAGATCGCGTCGGCCCGACGCAGAATGTCCACGGCGTACGGCGTGACCTCGCCGAGCACGCGAATGGCCAGTCCCGGACCCGGGAACGGATGCCGTCCCACCATCTCCTCGGGAAGGCCG
>JBBARJ010000336.1:0-3442 GCA_040399825.1 Gemmatimonas sp. | reverse complement strand
GGGCCGTTGCTCCAATCGCGCGATCGCGATCACGCCATCACGTTTACCGACGGCGTCATGCAGCCGCCCTCGCCGGCGCTCTGGGGTTAACGCGCGCGATCGGTAAAGCGCGCGAGCCTGAACAGCTCGATGTTGTGGGCCGTGGAACCATGCTGCACGAGATCGGCGCAGATCTCGCCGACCACGCTGGAGAACTTGAACCCGTGCCCGGAGCACGGTGACACCAAGAGCACTTCCGGCGCGTCCGGCGCGCGATCGATAATGAAGTGCTCATCGGGCGTGTTGGTGAACAGGCACGCGGCCGACGACCGCAGCGCCCCGTTGGCGGCGGGGAAATAGCGGGAGACCGCCTCGCGAAGCGCCGCTTCGTCGCGGGGATGACAGGCGCGGTCCATGCTGTCCGGATGCACGCGCTCGTCGAGATGGTGATAGCGGCCGATCTTGAAGCCCGGCACGCCGTACTCGGGGAAACCATAGTACGTGCCTTCCTCGGCCTCGAGCACGAACACCGGAAACGCCCCGGGTGCAAAGGACGGACGGTCGGCGACGTCGAACCAGCCAAGCACCTGACGTTCGGGTGCAAGCAGCGGGCGGAGTGCGGGCGCGAGATCGCTCATCCACGGGCCCGCCGTCAACACGAGCTGGCCGGCCTCGTATTCGCCACGATCGGTACGCACCCGCACCCGACCGCCACCCGCCGTGTAGCCGAGCACCCGCTCACCCGTGCGAATGTCGGCGCCCAGCGACCGGGCACGGTGGGCGTGGGCCAGAATGCAGCGCTCAGGCGTGAGAAATCCAGCGTCGGGCTGATACACCGCCATCGCATTCGCCGCAGGGCGCCATCCCGGAAAGCGCGCCGCGAGTGCGGTCGCGTCGAGCACCTCGTGCGGCAGGTCATGCGCTCGGCAACTGCGTAGCGATCCTTCGAACACAGGACTGCCGGCGGAGCCCACGTCGAGTCCGCCCGTGACATGCAGGAGCGGCTCGTCGAGTCCGTCTTGCAGTTCACGCCACAGGGCGAACGCCCGACGGAGCAACGGCACGTAGGACGGATCCTCGAAATAGGCGAGCCGGATGATGCGCGTGAGCCCATGCGACGAGCCGAACCCGTGCCCGAGTTCGTGCTGCTCGATGGCCAGCACCCGAAGGCCGCGTGCGGCGAGGTGGGCGGTGGCGGCGCTCCCCATGCCGCCCACGCCGGCGACGATCACATCGTAGTGCGGAATCACGGGATCGACCTCAACGGCATGAAGGTTTCTACACACACCCAGCGTCCTGTCCCAATACATGACGAAAACTGATCGGAATACCGGTCTAAACCAGCACTTGTGCCTCAGAAACCCAATTTTATCCCGCCTGCAACGCAATGTCGTCCCATCTTCGGGGTGGCAAATCCCTTAAAGCTGAGAGAGATTCCCCGCGTCATGTTACTTGAAAGTGACACGGGTGCGCGATCCCGCGCCCGGAGCATATCCATTTCTCAGAAGGAGTCGTGATGTTTCACCGAGCGATCATTCATCGCTTGGCGGTCATCGCCGCCGTTCTGCTGGTCGCCCTCCCGTCGCGTGCGCTGTTGGCACAGACCGGAACGATCAGCGGCAAGGTGACAGATGCCGCCACCGCGCTTCCCGTGGCCGACGCTCGCGTCGTGATTTCGGGCACCACGTTCGAGGCCCAGACCAACAAGGACGGCGACTACCGCCTCACCAACGTGAAGCCCGGCCGTACGGGCGTGTCCGTGTTCCGCCTTGGCTACAAGGCGTCGCGCGACAGCGTGATGGTGGTGGCAGGGCAGACCGCCACGTTGAACATCAAGATGGCGCAGTCCGTCATCAACCTGTCTGAAGTGGTCGTGACGGGTACCGCCGGTAACCAGGAGCGCAAGGCGCAGGCCGCGCTCGTGGCCTCGGTGAAGGCCGCCGACATCATCAAGGACGCGCCGATCACCAGCGTCGCCAACCTGCTGCAGTCGCGCGTGCCGGGTGTGGCACTCAGCTCGCAGTCGGGTACGGCGGGTACGGCCACGCAGATCCGCATCCGCGGCGCGTCGTCGATCAGCCTGTCCAACCAGCCGCTGCTCTTCATCGATGGCGTTCGTATCAACGAAGGGACCATCGGTTCCGGCCAGAGCGGTCAGAGTTTCGATCGCATGAACGACATCAATCCCGAAGAAATCGAGAGCATCGAAGTGGTGAAGGGTCCGGCCGCCGCCACGCTGTATGGCGCCGACGCCTCGGCGGGCGTGATCCAGATCATCACCAAGAAGGGCCGCGCGGGCTCGTCGAGCTTTCAGCAGAACCTTCGCCTCGAAGTGGGCTCCTCGGAGCTGGCCAATTACACGCCGCCCGACAACTACGGTGCCTGCACCGCGGCCCTCATCCTCCCGACCAGCGTGAACCCGCTCTGCCGTGGCAACACGGTCGGCGCGCTCGTGAGCGACAATCCGCTTGGGCGTGTGAACGCGTTCCGCAAGGGCGAGACCCGTGTGGTAAACTGGAGCGCCCGTGGCGGCGGCCAGAACTACGGCTACAATCTGTCGTACGGCTCCGATAACACGTCGGGCACGTTGCCGAACAACACGTACAATCGCTACAACGTGCGTACGAACGTGAACTACGTCGCGAACTCGAAGCTCAACGTCGACGTCGGACTCGGGCTCACGCAGAGCAAGATCGATCTGCCTGACAACGACAACAACATCTTCGGCTGGCTCGGCGGCGGCCTGCTGGGCAGCCCGCTCACCCGTAGCGACGCCGCCAATGCGCCGCTCACGCAGGACGGCTGGTACAGCGGCCGCCACTACAACGCCATCAACGCGATCGAGCGCAGCCTGCTCACGAAGCGCGTGACGACGTCGATCACGGCGAACTACACGCCGACCACGTGGTTCACCAACCGCTTCACGGGCGGTATGGACTACGCGAGCGACGATCAGCGTAGCTTCTTCCCGAAGAACGACAGCCTCTGGTACGGCGGCCTGACCGACGGCGGCAGCAATGCCTCCACCGCCCGCAGCGCGGAGCGCTACACGTTCGACTACCTCGGTAACATGAAGAAGGGCTGGGGCGCGGACTGGGAAAGCAATCTCTCGTTCGGCCTGCAGGTGATCTCGTCGCGCAACACGGTGCTTGGCGCCACGGGTATCGGCCTAGTGACCAACACGAACAACTCGGTGGGATCGGCGGCCACGACGACGGAAACGAGTTTCGAATCCTCGGTCGTCGCATATCCACGCGCAACACCGACGACGACACCGTTGCGACGGGCTGTCACGATCACCGATTGCGCGTACGACGGGTGATCGGTGATTTCCGGGACATCACCGATTGCCGCCATCTCGACCGATTCGAATGCGAGAGCCTCGGGGTCGATCAGTTGGGTGACAGAAAGTTCGAGCTCGACTCCACCGCGCCCCACGATCACTCTCGGCGTGAACGGAAAG
>JBBARJ010000335.1:0-3447 GCA_040399825.1 Gemmatimonas sp. | reverse complement strand
CGCTGCTCGCGGCGCTCGCGCATGCCGCGAACGTGCGTGTCGCGATCATCTCGGGGCGTCCGCTGCATGACCTCCAGCGCCATTCCCGCTTGGAGCCGCCGGTGCTGCTCGTGGGATCACACGGGGCGGAATCGTCGCGCCATGCCGCGGCCGCGCTCACGGAGACGCAGGCGTCGGGTCTGACGCGCCTGCGCGACCATGTCGCGGGGCTGTGCGCCGCCGTGACGGGCAGTTGGGTTGAGGACAAACCACTCGGCGTGGCGGTTCACGTCCGGCAGGCAGACCCACAGGCGGCCGCCGGTCTCCTCTCCGCCCTTGAGCACGGCCCGGCGATGTGGCCCGGTGTCTACGCAACCCCGGGGAAGGCGGTCATGGACTTGTCCATCTCGGCTCGGAACAAGGGACACGCAATCGAGCAACTGCGAAGCGAGTGGGGGACCGACCCCACCGTGCTCTACTTGGGCGACGACGTCACCGACGAGGCGGCGTTTCGCGTGCTCGGACCGACGGATGTCGGCGTCAAAGTGGGCACCGGCGACAGTTGCGCCTCACATCGCGTCACGTCGGAGGCCGACATACCGGCGCTGCTCGCCTTCGTGCACGCGTGCCGGGTCGCCGGGTCCGTCGAGCCGCGAGGATAGGCGAAATGGCGTCAGTTGGGTCGGACGTGAGGCTCTGCCCCATGGATCACGCCTCGTTCCTGGGGCTTCGTGCCCTCGGGCGGGGTCCCGTCATCGAGTTTACCTGGGTCTTCGCCGAGCCCGTTGATGCGGAGGCGCTCGAGGCGCTGAATCGCCAACTCGCCCTCGGCTTCCTCGGACGCCGTATCCAGCGCTCGCCACTGCCTTGGGGACGCCCGCGTTGGGTGGCGGCACCAGTGCCGGAACCGGTGACCACGTTGTCGGTGCCGATCCCCCTTGCCGAGGTCGCGGCGCGACGGAGTGCGCTTGCTGATCTGCCGATCGACCCGGAGGTCGGTCCCGGTTGGCGCTTGGTACTGCAGCCGCTGAGCGATGGAGGATCCGTCCTCTCGCTGCTGGTCTCCCACAGCATCGCCGATGGTCTGGCGGTGTGCCAAGCGATCGCCGACGCCATTCATCAGCGCCCCGCCACACATCGGTACCCGCCACCGCGGCGGGGATCGGCCTGGCGTGCGCTCGGCGAGGACCTGCGCGACAGCATCGCCGAGTGGCCGACGGTCTGGCGAGCGCTGCGAGCACTCGTCCAACAGCGCCACGCGGTCAACCCGGGGACGTCGAACGCACCATCACCGCCGCCCACGAAGACGGCAACCACCGCCGCACCGGTTCGCGTGCCGCTGGTGCAGGTGGCGCTGGACGCGACGTCACTGCGAACGCAGTCGACGACGCTGCGTGTCAACATCAATACGCTGGTCGCGTATCTCGCCGTGCGGTTGGCGGTTCGTCTGGGGCGTGTCGACGCCGATGGGCAGGTGACGCTGGTGCAGCCGGTCAGTGACCGGCGCCCGGGAGACCTCCGTGGAAATGCGTTGCGTGCCCTACGTGTGAAGGTCGCCCCGGCCGCGCCGGCCGACAGCCCCGCCGTGCTGCGAGCCCTGGACCGCACCCTGCGCCGGGAGCTATTCGCCACGCTGCGCAACAACGATCCCCTGGCACTCCTGCTGCCGTTAATTCCGTACGTGCCGCTCTGGCTGGCGCGACGGCTGGAAAGCGTCGTACTCGGTACCGACCGTCCCGTAGGATGCTCTAATGGCGGAGAACTCGACCCCGTCACCATACAGCCGCTAGGTATTCGTGCCACGCAACTGTACATGTCGATGCTCGAGCGGCACACCGTGGCATCCCTCGCACAGGTCGGAGGCATGTTGTTGTTGGGCTTTAGCATCGTCGAGGGCACTGCCCGCGTGACGATTCAAGCCTGGTCCACCGACGAGACACAATCTGCCGACGCGCTGGCAGGGCACCTGCGCCTCGCGTTGCAGGACTGCAGCCTCACCGGCGCGATCGAATGAGGACGCCGACGCCCTGAGCAGTGGCGTCGGTCCTATCGGTGACCCGTGGAGCTGAACGGGCGCACAGGGTTTCGTGCGACGCCCATGCATTGGGCGGCAGTAGATTTTACGCATGCCCGACGCGACCACTCGTTCCTCAGCACGAATCTGGCCGACGCCGCAACTCGTGCCGGCCCCGAAGAACGCCCCGTCGGCGTGTACGCTGGCACGAGTGGAGGTGCCGCAGTCGCTCGAGTCCGATACCGGCCTGTGGCTACCGGCACTGGTCGCCGCCGAGCGACTCCATCCAGACGAGGCGGCGCTCGTGGAGGCCATGCCGCCCGCCCCGCGCGCCACGTTCGTGGCCGGTCGCCTCGCGATGCGGGCGGCGATAGGTGCCGCCCTCGCGAATCAGGCGCCCCACGATGCTGTTGCCCCGATCCTTCGCTCGGCACGCGGGGCGCCCGTATTGCCGTCCACCATGGCCGGCTCGGTCAGCCACAAGCACGACGCCGCGCTCGCGTTGATGCTGCCGAGACACGCGCTCGCGCACGGCTCGTCGCTGCACGTGGGCGTGGACCTCGAGCATCGCCCCTCCTCCCGTGACATCGACCGACCGTCCATCGCGCGACGAATTCTCACAGCACCGGAGCTCGATGCGCTCGCGGAGTTCGCCCAGGATCCACTCGCGCAGCGCGAACGCGTGATCCTGTCGTTCGCGATCAAAGAAGCCGTCTACAAAGCGATCGACCCCACCGTGCAACGCTATGTGCGATTTACCGAGGTCGCACTGCAATTCAACGAGTCGGGATCGGTATCGGTGTCGCTGCTGCTGCCGGAGCTGTTGCACAGCGATGTCGCGGTTCACGCGCAGTATACGCTCGACGACCGTTGGATCGTGGCAACGGCGGTGGCGACGACCGGGCTCGGCGCGATCTAGCCGAGGCCACCACCGGAAGTGCTACCCGACCCGCCGCGCCACATGCTGCGCGATACCGCCAAATAGGTAGCGCCGCACACGTACCACCTCGAATCCCTCACGTTGCAACAGCGCCGAGAATTCATCGGCCGTCATGAAATCGCGAATGCTGCGCGCGATGTAGCCGTACACAATCGGATCGCGGTGCCAGAGCCAGCCCACCACATTGCCGGCCACGCCGAGATACCACAGGAACAGGGCGCGCCACGGCCCGAAGCCCGGACGATAGAAGTCGAGGGTGACCAGCGCACCGCCGGGTCGCAGGACGCGCGCCATCTCGCGCACGCACCGCGTGGGATCGGGCACATTCCGCACGCCGTAGCTAGCGCTCACCACATCGATGCTCGCGTGGTCCTGCGGCAGCGCCATCATATCGCCCACCATCGGCGTGACACGCGCTGACACATCGGCGTCGATCGTGCGCAGCCGCTCACGCGCTGCGTCGATCATGCGCGGCGACGCGTCGAGCGCTTCGACCGTCGCCTGCGGCAACGCG
>JBBARJ010000334.1:0-3449 GCA_040399825.1 Gemmatimonas sp. | reverse complement strand
CCTTCATCTTTGATGTGGCGGCTGGCTCGCTCATCGTGTCGGCCGACAAGAACCTCGATATCACTGACCGCGTGGTCTCAAAGCTGCGCCTTTCGGCGCCGCGCGCCGCGCCAGCCGCTGCCAAGCCGGCCTCTGCTGGTCCGACGAGCGCCCCGGCCGGTCTGAACACCAAGAAGCCGCCCACGGAGTGATCGCCGCAGTGAGCGGCGGTTCTACAGATCCGCAGGCAGGCGGCGGTGATGGGCAACAGCCCATCACCGCCGCTGCCGTTGCGGCGCAAGTGGGTGGCGTGCTGGTTGGGGATGGGACCATCGAGGTGCGGGGCATTGCGCCGCTCGATCGGGCCGGCTCCGACCAGCTGAGCTTTCTTGCGGACCGCCGGTACGGTCAATGGTTCGCGACTTCGCGCGCCGGCGTGGTGTTGATCTCGCCCGAGCTGGCTGAGCTCGCCGGAGCACCCGCGACGCGAATCGTGGTGGACAAACCGGTCGACGCCATGGTCGCCCTCCTCGCGCGATTCCACCGCAAGGAGCCGAGGGCGGAAGGTGTCCACCCGTCCGCGGTCATTGCAGGCGGGGTACAGCTTGGCGAGGGGGTGACGATTGACCCGTTTGTGGTCATCGGTGAGGGGGCTGTGATCGGCGATGGATGCTGGATCAGCGCCCATGCGGTGATCGGCGCCGGCTCGGTGCTTGGCAGGGACGTTCGGGTGCATGCCTCGGCCGTGGTCTACCCGTTTACCGAGCTGGGAGACCGCGTGGTTCTCCATGCGGGAGCTCGGGTTGGCCGGGAAGGCTTCGGCTTCGTTCCCCGGGGCCAAGGGGTGGTGCGCATACCGCACGCCGGACGCTGTGTCCTCGAGCATGACGTCGAGGTCGGCGCGAACAGCTGCATCGACCGTGGTAGCGTGGACGATACGGTCATCGGCGCGGGCACCAAGATCGACAATCTTGTCCAGATCGCCCACAACGTGCGTATCGGCCGCGGCTGCTTCTTCGCCGCCGGGGTCGGCGTGGCAGGCTCTGCCCGGGTCGGCGACGGCGTGCAAGTGGGTGGCCAGGCGGGGATCGGAGGACATGTCACGGTCGGCGCGCGAGCCAATTTGGCCGGCGGCGCCGGTGTGATCGGCAACGTGCCCGCCGGCGAAACGTGGTCCGGCTATCCGGCGCGACCGCACAGAGATCATCTTCGCGCGGCGGCGGCGATCGCCCGGCTCGCGAAGATCGTGCGCCCGCTCGAGCAACTGGTCAGCACGCCGGTCGCCGCGACGCCTGCGGATGTAGAATCGAAGGGGAGCGTGTCATGATTGCGAAGGCTGGCACGTCCGCCGTCGCGTTGTCCGGCTCGATGGCTGACCCGGCTGGGCGGCGGCGCACCATCGGCGCGGAGGCGGTAGTGGAAGGCATCGGCCTCCACCTCGGTAAGCCGTGTCGGCTCACTTTTCGACCGGCACCGACAGGAACTGGCATTGTATTCCGTCGAACCGATCTGGCCGGATCCGCGCCGATTCCTGCGCGCGTCGAGCTCGCCGTCGAAGCCGAGCGCCGGACGCAGCTCGGCCAGGGCGCGGAGGCGCTTCACACGGTGGAGCATGTACTGGCTGCCGTCGGTGCGCTGGCCATCGATGACCTCGAGATCGGGCTGGACGGTCCAGAGCCTCCGATTATGGATGGAAGCGCGGCGCCGTTTCTTGAGGCGCTGCGTGGCGCGGGGCTCGTCGCCAACGGCGGGCGACCCGAGTGGCTTGTACTGCGCAAGTCAATTCGGGTGGTGGATGGCGAATCGGTGTACGAGGCTCGGCCCTGCATGGGGCTGTCGCTCGACGTCACCATCGATTTTCCGCACCCGCTCATCGGTATACAGCGCACGCAGTGTGCGGTGACCGCGGAGAGTTTCACGCACGAACTCGCGTCAGCCCGGACGTTCGGGTTCATGCACGAAGTGGACGCGCTTCGCTCGAAAGGATTGATTCAAGGGGCGTCCACGGCCAACGCGGTGGTGCTCGACGCCGACGGCGTGGTGGATACGACGCTCCGTTGGCCCGATGAATTCTCCCGACACAAGGCCCTCGATTGTGTCGGTGATCTCGTTCTCGCTGGTGCGCGCGTCCGCGCGCACATCGTCGCTCACAAGCCGAGTCACCGAGGCACGGTCGCCTTGGTTCGAGCCCTCGTGCAACACGCTGTCCGCGAGCCCGCCGTGTATTCCATCGAAGATATCATGCAGGTGCTACCGCACCGCTATCCGTTCCTGCTCGTCGATCGCATTCTGGAGATCGAGGAGGGGAAGCGGATTGTGGGGCTTAAGAACGTCACGATCAACGAGCCGTTCTTTCAGGGGCATTTCCCGGGGCATCCCATTATGCCCGGTGTGCTGATCATCGAATCCATGGCGCAAGTGGGCGGCATGCTGCTCATGCGCTCGATCGCCGATCCGTCGAGTAAGGTCGTGTACTTCCTGTCGCTGGATAACGTCAAGTTCCGCCGACCGGTGAAGCCCGGCGATCAACTGCGGATCGAAATGGAAGTGCTGCAGATCCGTGGCATGATGTGCAAGATGCGTGGCGTCGCGACGGTTGATGGTCAGGTGGTCACGGAGGCGGACATGGCCGCGATGGTCCGCGATCGATGACTGCGCGAATTCATCCGACGGCACTGATTGATGCATCGGCACAGCTCGGCGACCAGGTCGAGGTGGGGCCATGGGCGATCATCGGCCCGCAGTGCATCATCGGCAACGGCACGCAGATCGCTGCGCGCGCGACCTTGGAACGCAACGTACGGCTCGGTGAGCGCGTGCAGATCGGCATCGGGGCGATCCTGGGTGGCGATCCGCAGGATCTGAAGTATCGAGGGGAAGAGACGTGGGTTGACATCGGGGACGAGACCTCTGTCCGCGAGTATGCGACGATCAATCGTGGAACCGCGCACTCGATCACGACGAGCGTTGGTCGCAACTGCTTCCTGATGAGCTACGTGCATCTCGCGCACGACTGTCACATCGGCGACAACGTGATCATCTCGAACGGGACGCAGTTGGCCGGACATGTGACCGTTGAGGACAAGGCGACGATTTCCGGCCTGTGCGCCGTGCATCAATTCTCGCGTATTGGCCGCCATTCGTTCATCGGCGGCTGCTCGCGCGTCGCGCAGGATGTCCCTCCGTTCGTTCGGGCCGTTGGCAATCCGATCAAGTTGTTCGGCCTGAACTCGGTTGGTTTACGCCGAACGGGGTTCGAGGAAGACGTGGTGCGTGAACTCAAGCGCGCGTATCAATTGTGCTTCCGTTCTGACCTCAATCTCGGCCAAGGCGTGGAAAAAGCGCGTGCCGAGCTGACGATGCTTCCCGACGTTCAGCACTTTCTCGACTTCATTGAAGCGAGTCAGCGGGGCGTCGGATTCTGAGAACCACGATCATGACCCCGGAGTCGCGCGGCTTCTCGAGGAGTG
>JBBARJ010000333.1:0-3453 GCA_040399825.1 Gemmatimonas sp. | reverse complement strand
TCGGTTTTCTCGGTGGTGGACAATTGGGACGCATGACCGCCTTCGCGGCGCGCTCCATGGGATACGACATTCAGGTCCTCGATCCCGATGCGACCTGTGCTTCGCGCGCCGTTGCCTCGCGCACGATCACCGCGCCCTTCGACGACATTGCCGCCGCGATCGAGCTCGCGAAGGGATGCGATGTCGTGACGCTCGAAATCGAGCAGATCCATCCGGATGTGCTCGATGCGGTCGCGGCGCACACCGAGCTCCGGCCGGGGCGCGCGCCGGTGTACATCATCCAGGATCGCATCCGCCAGAAGCAGTGGTTGCAGGCGCAGGGCTTTCCGCTCGGGGCGTTCGTCGCCGCCACCACGGCCACCGAGGTGGAAGTGGCCGTGCGCACGCATGGAGCCTGCATCGCCAAGTCCACGCACGGCGGATACGACGGACGTGGTCAGGTGCGCCTGCATGAGCCGGAGCAGGCCGCGGGCGCGTGGGACGCGCTTGGGAGCCGCCCCTGCCTCGTCGAAAAGATGGTATCGATCGACTACGAGATCTCCGTGATGGTGGCGCGTCGTCCGGATGGCGAGATGGCGGTCTATCCGCCGTCGCGCAACCACCATACCAGCGGCATTCTCACGTGGGCCGTGGTGCCCGCGATCATCCCGTCGGCCATGTCGGACCAGGCACAAACGCTCGCGGCTGGCATCGCCGAACGCATCGGCATCGTGGGGCTACTGGCCGTTGAATGTTTCGTGACCACCGAGGGCGAGTTGCTAGTGAATGAGCTCGCGCCGCGTCCGCACAATACGTATCACCATAGCGAGCGCGGACTCGCCACCAGTCAGTTCGAACAGCTGGTGCGCGCGGTGTGTGACCTGCCGCTTGGCAGCACCGACGTGCATGCGCCGTCGGCGATCGTGAACCTGCTGGGCGAAGTGTGGCTGCAGCACGAGCCGCCGCATATCACGCAGGCACTCGACGTGCCGGGCACGCGTTTGCATTTGTACGGCAAGGCCGGCGCGCGCAGCGGCCGAAAGATGGGGCATCTCTCGGCCGTCGGCGAGAGTGCACAACAGGCCCTCGGGCGTGTGCTCGAGAGCTATCGGCGACTGTCGCCGGCCACCACGGCGAGCTTCGACGTCCACGAGCCCGTGCTCGCGCGCTCCACCAACTGACCAGACGCATGTTTCCACGCGACTTCTACGAGATTCTGCACATCGTCGGCATTGCCATGTTGTTCGTCGCCATCGGTGGCGTCGCGACACATGCGGCCAACGGCGGTACCAAGACCACCAGCTCAACGCGCCCGCTGGTCGGTTCCATTCATGGCATCGGGGCGTTTCTTATCCTGCTGGGCGGCTTCGGCATGTTGGCCCGCCTCGGCTTTCTGCACGGCGCCAATTTTCCCGGCTGGCTCTGGGTCAAGATCATTGTGTGGGTGATCCTCAGCGCCGTGGTGCTGCTGCCGTACCGTCGTCCCGGGCTTGCCAAGCCGTTTTTGCTGGTCCTCCCGCTGCTCGCGGGCGTCGCGGTGTACATGGCGCTCTACAAGCCGTTTTGATTCATGCTGACGTTGTGATCTCCGTGTCGCCGAGGCGCACCAGGCCGTGAATGTTCTCGTGCTCAACGTCGGCTCGGCGACGCTCAAGTTTCAGGTGGTTGTCACCGATGCCGATCGCATTGCCGCCGACCGTGACGAGCGCCTGATTCGCGGACAGATCGAGCGGATCGGTGGCGAGTCCGTCATCACCATCCGCGGCGCCGATGGGATGTCGAGCAAGCGCACCGCGCCGTTGCGCGATCTCCGGGCGGCGGTCGAATGGCTGGTCGGATTCGTGACCGCCGAGGAGAGCGGCACCGGACTCACGCGCCGCGGGGACCTGCACGCCGTGGGCCACCGCGTGGTGCATGGCGGTGAACGCTTCCGCCGCAGCGTGGCGATCGACCGCAGCGTGTTGCACGGGATCGAGGAAACGATCGAACTCGCGCCGCTGCACAACCCGCACAACCTTCGAGGCATCGAGGCTGCGCACGCCGCACTCGGCAGCGGCGTGCCGCAGGTGGCGGTGTTCGATACCGCGTTCCACCAGACGTTGCCGGAACACGCATATCTGTACGCGATCCCGTATCCGCTCTATCGGCGGCACAAGGTGCGTCGGTATGGCTTCCATGGCACCTCGCATCGCTCCATCGCGTCTCGCTGGCGGACGCTGACCGGCCGCGACCGCGACGATGTGCGCATCGTCACCCTACATCTCGGCAACGGCTGCTCGGCCTGTGCGATCAAGGGCGGCGAGTCGATCGACACCAGCATGGGCTTCACACCGCTCGAGGGGCTCGTGATGGGCACGCGGTCGGGCGACATCGACGCGGCGCTCCTGGATTACATCGCGGCCAAGGAAGGCCTCACGCTACCGCAAGTCGAAGCGCTGCTGAATAATCAGTCGGGACTGCTCGGGATCTCGGGGCTCACGAACGACATGCGCGACTTGCTTGCGGAAGCGCACGAGAACCGGGATCGTCGCGCCAATCTGGCCATCGAGATGTTCTGCTATCGCGCGCGCAAGTACGTGGGTGCTTATCTCGCGGCACTCGGCGGTGCCGACGCGATCGTCTTCGCCGGTGGCATCGGGGAAAATTCGCCGGAGATTCGTCGTCGAATTTGCGAGGGACTGCAGTGGGCCGGGTTGCATGTCGACGACGCCACGAACGACACGCTGGAGGCCGGCAAAGAGGGCCGTTTCTCAACCGGTGAGTCGTCCCTGGCGGCATGGGTGGTCCCCACCGACGAAGAGTTGCTGATCGCCCGCGATACGTTCCGCGTGATTGCAGGTATTGAGCCGGCCTGAGGTATTCCGCCCACGAGGGCTTGCAGATTTTTCGACAGCGGATGATACTCCGTTGTGCGCGGCGGTTTCCCCGATTTGACGGGCCGCGCACTCAGTGCCTGTGGCACTGACTATCCGTCTAAGTCGAGGTCCTGACGGCCTGCGACGAGAAATCGGCGCGGGCCGTCAGTGTTTCCGGCCCGTCGCATGCGGGTTGTCGCTCGTGCGGGTCGAAAGCCAAAACTGAAGGCGAAGGGCCATCGGCGTCCGCCGGTGTCGCTTCCGTGGTGATTTGCCGCCGATTGCCGCCACGTTAAACAAGGAGCTAAACTGCGATAGCGCCCGGCGGCCATCTATCCGCCCGGGCGCGTTCGTGTTGTTGGGCGGCACTCACCCGTCTTGGAGAGTGCCACGATGTCCGATTCATCACGTGAGTAGGATTGCCACAGCTCCTCCGATTGGAGGGCCATCACCGTGGCCGGTTCGCGACGAGACGATCACGTTCCACGACGTCGTGCTGGAGCGCGGCGATCGCCTCGAGCGCGTCGATGTGCGCTATCGGCTCGAGGGCACGCTCAACGCGTCGCGTGACAACGTGGTCCTCGTCGTGCATGCGCTCACCGGCACCACGCACGCGAGC
>JBBARJ010000332.1:0-3465 GCA_040399825.1 Gemmatimonas sp. | reverse complement strand
GTCGTCTATATTTGCACGCCTATGCTTGCGTCCGAAATCCGCGCCCGATTCCTGGCCTACTTCGAGAAGAATGGCCACGCCATCCGCCCGAGCTCCGCGCTCGTTCCGGCCGATGATCCCACCCTGCTATTCACGAACGCAGGGATGGTCCAATTCAAAAAGGTCTTTCTCGGCATGGAGGACGCCCCCGATGGAAATCGGCGAGCGACCACGTCGCAGAAATGCGTCCGTGCCGGAGGTAAGCACAACGACCTCGAACAGGTCGGCCACACGGCGCGTCACCACACCTTTTTCGAGATGCTCGGCAACTTCTCGTTCGGGGATTACTTCAAGCGCGATGCGATCCGCTTCGCCTGGGAGTTCATCACGGAAGACCTGAAGATTCCGCGTGAGCATCTGCGCGTCACCGTCTTTCATGAGGACGACGAAGCGCGCCAGCTGTGGAAGGACGTGGCCGACGTGCCTGACAACCGTATCTACGGACTCGGCGCCAAGGACAACTTCTGGCAGATGGCCGACACCGGTCCGTGTGGCCCGTGTACCGAGATCTACGTCGATCTCGCGCACATGGCCCCCGATTGGGCGTTCCCGAAGGATGCGCACGGTGAATGGACGAATACCGAGATCTTGGATTACTCGCTCGATGCCTTCGTTGAAGGTGCCGAAGCGGGTCGCTTCCTGGAGATCTGGAACCTCGTGTTCATGCAGTTCGACCGCCAGCAGGACGGCACGATGGTGCCGCTCCCGAAGCCGTCGGTCGATACTGGCGCTGGGCTGGAGCGCATTGCCGCGGTCATGCAGGGCGTCACGAATAATTTCCACACCGATCTCTTCCGTCCGCTCATCGCGAAGGTCGAAGAGATCGTGGGAATCGGCTACCCGTACCGTCCGGGCGTCGGTCTCGGCACCGCCTTCGGCAAGGACGGCCGTGAGATCGATCCGGCGTCCTTCCGCGTGATCGCCGATCACGCGCGGGCTACGGCGTTTCTGCTGGCCGACGGCGTCTTCCCGAGCAACGAAGGGCGTGGCTACGTGCTGCGCCGTATTCTGCGCCGCGCCGTGCGGCACGCCTGGCTGCTGGGGCGCCGCGAGCCCACGCTCGTGCACGTGGTCGACGTCGTGATCGAGACGATGCGCGACCTGTATCCCGAGTTGCATGTGCGTCGCAAGCACATCCTCGAAACGACGCGGGCGGAGGAAGAGCGCTTCCTGACCACCATCGACGCGGGTATGACGCGCTTCGAAGAGCTGGCGCCAGCGGCATCCACGCAGGGTTCGACGAACATGCGCGGCACGCTGTCCGGTGAAGACGCCTTCCGCCTGTATGACACGTTCGGCTTCCCGATCGACCTGACCGAACTCATGGCTCGTGAGCGCGGCTATCTCGTGGACATCGCCGGCTTCGAGCAGTCGTTGTCCGCGCAGCGGAAGCAGTCGCAGGACGAGCGGAAATCGCGTCAGATCACCGTGAGCGCCGACGAATTCGGCGATCCGACCCAGTGGACGCACGATCAGCAGCATGCCGCGAAGCTGGGCCGGTTCGTGGGCTACGACGTGACCGAAGCGGAGACCGTCGTGACCGCCGTGCGCGCGCTGCCGGATGGACGTGTGGCGGTGATGCTGCGTGAGACGCCGTTCTACGCGGAGTCTGGCGGACAGGTGTCCGATCATGGCACCATCACCGGCGAGGGCTGGTCGGTGAGTGTGTCCGACGTCAAGAAGCTTGACGGCCGCATCGCGGCGATCGGCACGGCCACCGGTGAGATCACGTTCGGCTCGGCGCACGCCGTGGTGCCGCGCGAGCGGCGTCACGACACGGAGCGCAACCATACCGCGACGCATCTCCTGCACGCGGCGCTGCGCAACGTGCTTGGCGAGCATGTACATCAGGCGGGATCGCTGGTCTCGCCCGACCGTTTGCGATTCGACTTCACACACCACGGTCCGCTCACGCAAGATCAGCTGGTCGCGATCGAAGCGCAGGTGAATGCGGGGGTCTGGACGGCCGCGCCCGTCAACACGCGGGAGTCGGCCTACGCGGATGCCGTGGCGCAGGGCGCGATGGCCCTGTTCGGCGAGAAGTACGGCGATGTGGTGCGCGTAGTCGAGATTCCCTCGCTCTCGGTCGAGCTGTGCGGCGGAACGCATGTCAGGAACACTGCCGAAATCGGGCTGATGCGCATCGTGTCGGAAGGCGGCGTGGCCGCGGGTGTGCGCAGAATCGAGGCGGTCACGGGGCCGCGCGCGTTCCAGTTCCTCGCGGATCGCGAGCGGGCGCTGGTGCAGGTGGCGACCCGCCTCAAGGTGCCGATGGCCGGTACCGCCACGAACATCGAGCAGATCGAGAAGAAGCTCGATGCGCTGATCGACGACCGAAAGCAGCTGGAAAAGCGTCTCGATGAGGCCATGCGTGGCGGCACATCCGGTGGCGGTGTTGCGCAGCAGTTGGCCAGTCAGGCCACCGAGGTGAGCGGTGTGCGATTCCTCTGCACGCGTGTCGAGGTGGCCGATGTGAAGGCGCTGCAGGCGCTCGGCGATTCGCTCCGGGAGGCACTCGGAAGCGGCGTCGCGGTGCTGGGCGCTGTATTGGCGGATGGAAAGGGCGCGCTGTTGGCCGTATCGACCGATGACGCGCGCGATCGGGGGCTGCGTGCTGACATCGTGGTGCGTGAGGTGGCGGCGACGGTCGGCGGACGGGGTGGCGGCAAGCCGCACATGGCGCAGGCTGGTGTCGAGGCTGACAAGCTGGATGCGTCGATCGCCGCGGCGGCCGGAATCTTCTCTCGCCTGGCATCCGCCGGGTGAGCGCGACGAACGACGCGGGAAGTACCATGGACCTGATCGTGCCCACGGTTGGTGGCTGGTTCGACGCCTTGATGCCCGCACCGCCGGAAGGACTGCGGGTTCGTCTCGCGGCGTTGCTGCAGCCGTTCGCGCATCTGCCGGTGCAGCAGGTGCCGGAGGCCTGTCTCGACGCGGGCGAGCAATTGCTTGAGGAGTTGTTGGCGTCCGGGTCGACGTCGCGTGCGACCGCGCTCGACCTGCTCGCGGTCGATTCGCTCATCACGTACGCTTTCCAAGCTGCGGCTGACGAGCCGGCGCTGATGGACGCGCGGACCGCTCGCGCCCTTGCCAGGATCGCGGCGCTGCCCGGATCTTTGGGCGCCTGATCAGTCGCCCGCGCGCGATCGTCACATCGCCGCCTCACGCCCGCCGGAGGGACGCGCCATGATCGACATTCATTCGCACCTGCTGCCGGGCGTCGACGACGGTTCTCCATCGCTCGACGTCTCGATACCCGTCCTGCAGCGATTTGCGGCCCACGGGGTCACGGTCCTCGTGTGTACCCCGCACCTCAACGCGAGTCAGGCGACAAGCGCGCCCTATGCGCGTCATCGCGAACTGCTGGCGCAGTTGCAGGCGTTGGCGCCGCTCGGCCTTGAGCTTCGGCTTGGGTGGGAGATC
>JBBARJ010000331.1:0-3470 GCA_040399825.1 Gemmatimonas sp. | reverse complement strand
ACCGCCGCTGGACCGTGGTCCTGCTGCTCAGGTACCTTTGTCCTATGGCGCTGATGGCAAAAACGATTCTCTGGGTGGACGACGAAGCGGAGCTTCTCGAACCGCATCGACTCCTGCTCGGAGCCAAGGGCTATCAGGTCGAGACGGCGACGAACGCCGACGACGCGCTCGAGCTCCTCAGGCGGCGCCCGTACGATCTGGTGCTGCTCGATGAGCAGATGCCCGGTACCCGCGGTTTGGATGCCTACAAGGACATCCGCGAGATGCTGCCGACCATGCCAGTCGTGATGGTCACCAAGAGCGAAGAGGACGCCACGCTCAAGGAAGCGATCGGCGCGAACATTCGTGATTATCTCGTGAAGCCGATCACGCCGCGTCAGGTGCTGACGGTCGTCACGCGTATCCTCGAAGGTCCGCTGATTCGCTCGCAGGCGTTGGCCCGCGCCTTCGTGGAGCGGTTCCGGGCCATCGAGTCCGAACGATACGCGGGGCTCGACTGGCGCGGCTGGATCGAGCGTTTCGCGGAGCTCATGCAGTGGGACGTCGAGCTGGCCGCGGCCGGTGAACTTGGCCTGCACGAGTCGCTGCGCGGGCTGTATCCCGACATGCATCGCGAATTCGCCACGTTCATGCGCACCGAGTATCCGCGCTGGCTGCGCGAGCTCGAAGGCGACCGGCCGCCGCTCTCGGTGGACGTCGTCACGGAATTCGTCATGCCGGTGCTGGCCCGTGACCGCAAGGCGATCTTCGTGGTCATCGACTGCCTGCGCGTGGATCAGTGGCGCGTGATCGAGCCGCTGCTGGCCCCGTTGTACGACGTGGAGACCACGCACTACTACTCGATTCTGCCCACCGCGACGCCGTACGCGCGCAATGCGTTGTTCAGCGGCCTGTTCCCGGGCGAAATCGCGGCGCGCTTTCCCGACTGGTGGGGCGAGAAGGACGACGAAGCGCTCAACATGCACGAGCGCGACCTGCTGGTGGCGCACCTCGCGGAGCTCAAGGTGCAGGCGCCCGTGCGCTATCACAAGATCACGACCGCCGCCGACTCGGACGATCTCGAGCGCCACTTGCCGGGCGCGATCGCCGGCGAAGGCATTCACGCGTTCGTGTTCAACTTCGTGGACATGCTCACGCATGGCCGCAGCGAGTCGATGATTCTGTTCGAAGTCGCGCGTGATGAAATCGCGCTGCGGGCCATCACCAAGCAATGGTTCGAACGGTCGTCGCTGTTCACGCTGCTCAAGGAAGCCTCGCGTCGCAACATCTCGGTGGTGATCACCAGCGATCACGGCGCGCTCCACTGTAACTCGCCGGCCACGGTCTTCGCCAAGCGTGATGCCACGGCCAATCTGCGCTACAAGTTCGGCGAGGATCTGCGGGCCGAACGTCCAGACCAAGCCTTGCTGTTCACGAATCCCGACGACCTGCGTTTGCCGCATCGCGGCCCCGGTACCAACACCCTGATGGCGGCTGGCGACACGTTCTTCGTGTATCCCACCAAGTTGCGCGAGTACCAGAGTCGGTATCGCGGATCCTTCCTCCACGGCGGTGTCACGCCAGAAGAGTGCATTCTGCCCGTGGCGCTGCTCACGCCCAAGCGATGAGCGGCTCGCGATGAGCGCAGCGCAGGGACTCTGGGGACGGCTGTGGAGGTTTGTGCGCCCCCATCGCTCGAAGCTGGTGGGCGTGGTGGCGCTCAACCTGCTGGCCGCCGTGTTCGACGTGTTCTCGTTCACACTACTGATTCCGTTCCTGAACGCGCTGTTCGAGCAGCCGCAGCTCATTCCGGGCAACAAGGTCGTGTCGGCCATTCTCGGCACGACCATCGGTTTTCTGCTGGATCCCGCCGATCAGATGGGGTCTCTGCGTAATGTGATCGTGCTGGTGTTGTTGGCGGTCACGCTCAAGAACGTCCTGGTATGGCTGAGCGGCCAGATCGGGGCCCAGTTGCAGGAATTCGTGGTGCGCGATCTGCGTGATGCGCTGTACGCGCACCTGCTGCGGCTGCCGATGAGCTGGTTCACCGCCAACAAGGTGGGCCAGGTGATCTCGCGGATGCTCACGGATACCACGAACGCCAAGGCCGTGGTGACCGAACTTGTCACGCGTTCGATCTGGAGCACGGCGCAGGTGGTGTCGACGATCGCGATCATGTTCGCCGTCTCGTGGAAGTTGTCGCTGGCGTCATTGGTGGTGGTGCCGCTCACGGTCCTCTCGCTGCAGCCTGTACTGCGCAAACTGCGCAAGGGGCATCGTCGCATGGGCAACGAGCAGGGCGAAATCACCAGCATGGTGCAGGAGGTGGTCAGCGGCATTCGTCTCATCAAATCGTACGGGGCCGAAGTGCGCGAAGAGCTGCGTTTCGTGACGCGCAATGCCGCGTTCGCGAAAGGCTACGTGCGCATCGGGCGCTTGGCGCTGATGTCGGGTCCGGTCACCGAAACCCTCGGCGCCGTCATGGCCGTCGCGATTCTCTGGTTCGGCGCGCGCCTCGTGCTGGTCGAGAAGTCGCTTGACGGCGCCTTGCTCGTGACCTTCCTGATCTGGGTCATGCGCCTGCTGCAGCCACTCAAGCAGCTCTCGCAGGTACCAGCGGCGGCGCAGCAGTCGCTGGCCAGCGCTGAGCGGATCTTCGAAGTGCTCGACTCACCGACGGAAACGGCCGCCGATCGCGGCACGATCACGGCGCCAGCGTTCGCCACGTCGCTTGAGTTCGACCACGTGACCTTCGCGTACGGCGACGATGCGCCGGCGCTCTCCGATGTGTCGTTCTCGGCGCGGAAGGGTGAGGTCGTCGCTCTCGTGGGCGCCAGTGGCGCAGGCAAGAGCACGCTGATCGACCTGTTGCCGCGCTTCCTCGAGCCCACCAGCGGCCGCATCACGCTCGACGGCGTCGACCTACGCCACATCACCCTCGAGGCGTTGCGCTCGCTGACCGGCATCGTGAGTCAGGATACGGTGCTCTTCAACGACACCGTGCGTGCCAACGTGGCCTTCGGTCGCACGCAGGTCACGCAGGCCCAGCTCGATGCGGCAGCGCGTGCGGCCAATGCGATGTCGTTCATTGACGAATTGCCCGAGGGCTGGGACACGAATCTCGGTGAGCGCGGCTCGCGCTTGTCGGGTGGCCAACGTCAGCGTCTGGCCATTGCGCGGGCGCTGCTGTCCGATCCGCCGATCCTGATTCTCGACGAAGCGACGTCGGCGCTCGACGTGGAGAGCGAGCGGTTGGTGCAGGAGGCCATCGACCGGCTGCTGGCAGGACGCACCGTGTTCGTGATCGCACACCGACTCGCCACGATTCAGCACGCGGATCGGATTCTCGTGCTCGAGCGCGGACAGCTCGTGGAGCAGGGCACGCACGCCGACCTGCTGGTGCGCAATGGCGCGTATGCGCGCCTGCATGCGCTGCAGTTCCATCGCGGCAGCAACTGATCGGTGCGCGTCCTCGTGCTCACTACGGCCGT
>JBBARJ010000330.1:0-3474 GCA_040399825.1 Gemmatimonas sp. | reverse complement strand
CGACCAGCCACCGGCATCAGCCCCGATGGGCCGATCAATCTGTTGTCGGCGGTGCGCGTCGCGGCGGCGCCGCAGGCCGTCGGCAAGGGCGTGATGGTGGTGATGGACGATCGGATCCTCTCGGCGCGCGAGGTGCGCAAGATCTATCAGCGCACCGGGGGCTTCTCCGGCGGCGAGATGGGGATGCTCGGGGTGGTCGGCGGCAACGGCCCCGACTTTCTGTTTGCCCCCACGCGACGGCACGGCGAGGACAGCGAGTTCGACATGCGGAAGGTGGACTCCCTGCCGCGCGTGGCGCTTGAGTATTCGTATCCCGGTGGTACCGGTCCGCGTTACGACGCACAGCCGGCCGGCGTGGCGGTGGCCAGCAACGGCATGACGCGAGCCGAGTCGGAGGTGTACACGGCCCTGCGCCGGGCGGGCGTGGTGGTGGTCACGGTGTTCGCGTATGGCGACAACATGAGCGCCGTGCGTGATCCCGATGCGCCGCGGCCCGTGGCGGCGGCGGTCGCCCGCCCGGCCGCGGGTGACTCCACGCGCTCGGACAGCACACGGGCGCCGCAGCCACCACCAGCTCCGCCGATGGTCACGGCACAGCACCTCACGCCAGCGAAGGCGCGCATTCTGCTGATGGTGGCGCTGACCCGCACCACGGACCCGCTCGAAATCCAGCGGTATTTTCTACGCTACTGACGCGCGAGCCAAAGCCCCGCTCGTCATGTCGCTGTGACATGGTCGAGACGGGGTCCGTACGCATCCGTGATTCACGGCCACACGCAGCGAGTGAATGATGAGGGTGATCCTTTCGATCCCCTCCACTTCTTTAATCGTCTCATGCGCCACGACTCACGTACTGCATACTTCACGATGCTCGCCGCAGCCTCAGCGTCGCTGCTGCTTTCGGCCTCACTGCTGCGCGCGCAGGCCACGACCAAGCGCGACTCGGCGCAAGCCCTTGGCAAGGTGACGGTGACTGGCGTGACCGGCCGCGGCAGCGCACGCGCCGCCTCGGGCATTGACAGCTCGGTGCTCAAGTCGACGACGCCCGGCACCAGTGCGCTCAAGGCGGTCGAGCGCATTCCCGGCGTCAACATGCAGTCGGTCGACGGCTTCGGCATGTACGAGTGGTCCAATCGTATCACCATGCGTGGTTTCCAGACGTCGCAGATCGGACAGACGATGGACGGCATCCCGCTCGGTGATATGTCGTACGGCAACTGGAACGGTCTCGGCGTTGGTCGCGCCGTGGACGCGTCGAACCTCGAGTCGACCGCCGTGGCGCAGGGCAGTGGTGCGCTGGGCACCGCCTCCGCCAACAACCTCGGTGGCGTCGTGCAGTACGCAACGGCGGAGCCGGCGGGCAAGCAGCAGTTCCTGCTGCAGCAGATGGGCGGACAGAACAGCGCGCGTCGCACGCTGCTGCGCTACGATATGGGCCTGAAGACGTTCGGCGGCACGAATGGCGTGTCGGCCTTCATGTCGGTGTCCCGGTTTGACTCCGACAAGTGGAAGGGCGGCGGCGAGCGGCTCTCCAACTTCCCCGGCGAACAGGATCTGCTGTTTGGCCAGAACGGATTCATTGGTGGCGCCGGCCAGAACTGGCATGAGCAGATCAACCTGAAGTCCAACCTGTTCATCGGGTCGAGCAAGTTCACGGCCTTCTACAACTACGCGAACAAGAAGGAAAGCGACTACATGGACCTGTCGCTGGGCGTGTTCAACGCCACCGCGCCGGGTTCGAGCACGTTCGGTTTCGGACCGAACTTCGACTACCTCACCAACTGGTCCATGGCCAAGCAGTTCGCCGAGGCCTCGCTGCCCACGTATACGCCGCTCACCGATGCGTCGTATTACAGCTCGGCCCAGGGCGCTCGTCTCGACCACCTCGCGTATCTCAAGGGTGAATTCAAGCCGACCGCGTCTACCCGCATCGAGGTGCAGCCGTATCTCCACCTCAATCGTGGTGGTGGCGACTGGCATGCACCGAGCTACGGCGCGGCCTACAGCCCCGACCCGATCATGTTCCGCCAGACACAGTACAAGGCGAATCGCTCCGGCATCATGGCGAAAGCGACGTCGTCGTTCATGGTCGGCGGCATTGCCAACCAGTTCGAAGTGGGTGGTTGGTACGAGATGAACGCGTCCAGCAACCGTCGTCCGCGCTGGCGCATGAAGAACTACCAGCAGAGCCCGGAAGTGGACTTCACGAAGGTGCTGCGACTCGACTACGATCGCACGGCGGATGTGACCACCACGCAGCTCCATATCCAGAACACGAACCGCTTGCTGAATGAGCGGCTCACGCTGTCGTACGGTGCAAAGCTCCTGTCGGTGGACGCGGATTTCACGAACAACGGCAACACGCCGACGGCCGGTGTCGTGGCGCCGATTTTCGCTGATGCCACGCGTCCGTCGCTGAACGTGAAGACTGAGGCGACGCTGCTCCCGCAGGTCGGTGCGGTGTACAAGGTGAACGAGAACAACGAAGTGTTCGCCAACTGGTCGGAAAATGTGAACCAGTTTCCGCTCAGCCCGGCTGGTGGTGTGTACAACGCGGCGCCGGCCACATTCGATTTCTTCAAGAACACGCCGAAGGCCGAACGGGCCACGACGCTGGAAGTCGGTGCACGCACGCGCCGCGGCAAGGTCGAAGCGGGCGTGACCGGCTACATGATCGACTATCGCAACCGCCTGCTCGGCATCGCGCTCTGCCCGCAGACGGTGACCTGCGCCACGGGCTTCGGCAACGTGGGCTCGGTGAACACGGCCGGACTCGAGGGCGTGGTGAATGCGGATCTGGGCAACGGACTGCGCGCCTTCGGCTCGGCCTCGTACAACAGCTCGAAGTTCGGCGATGACTACCTCGCCAATCAGGCGAATCCGGCGTCGCGCGTGAGCACCAAGGACAAGTACGTGCAGGACGCACCGAAGCAGATGGCCACCGCGTCACTGTCGTACACGCGCGCCAAGCTCAATCTCACGCTGGGTGGCCGCTACGTGGGCGAGCGCTACTTCACGTACACCAACGACCTGAACACGGCGGGCGATGGTGAAGGCAAGGTGCCGGGCTACTTCGTGTCCGATCTTTCGGCGCGCTACCGCCTGGGTCGTATTGGGGCGCTCAAGTCGCTGGAATTGCAGCTGAACATGAACAACCTGCTCGACGAGCGGTACATCGGCACGATGGGCAGCGGTGGCTTCACGGCGAGCGGTGACAACACCACGTTCCTGACCGGCGCTCCGCGTCAGATCTTCTTCTCGGTCAGCACGACGTTCTAGTGCGGATGAGTTAACGTATCGTTCGGAACAGGGCCGGGGGCGCAGTCTGCGTCCCCGGCCCTTCGTCATTGCGGGCCCGGAAGAGCATATCTCGCACCGACGCGCGTGGTGTGGTAGAATCCCGAGAAGGCATACGCCGACGTACGTTGCGTAGATATTTCGCGGTCGTTCTTCGTCTCGTCCGACTTCCCGGAG
>JBBARJ010000329.1:621-3478 GCA_040399825.1 Gemmatimonas sp. | reverse complement strand
GTCCGTGGCTTTCAGGGGGCGCTCGAAGCGTTCGATCGCGCCCTGCCGAGCCTGTTGGCTGCACTTCGGGAGGACGACCTGCTCTTCATTACCGCCGACCACGGCAACGATCCCACCACGCCATCAACCGACCACGCGCGCGAGCGTGTGCCGCTGTTGGTGGCCGGTGCACGGGTGCGCGGTGGAGACGTGGGTGCGCGGGACACGTTCTCTGATCTTGGTGCGACGGTGGCCGAGTGGTTCGGTCTGTCGTGGCGCGGCCACGGCACGTCGTTTCTGTCGGGGCTGTTGCACGCATGAGCATCGACCTACTGCGCACCGCGGCCGACGCGGCGCGCGCCAATGCCTGGTGCCCGTACTCGCACTATCCCGTGGGCGCCGCGCTGGAAGCGGACGACGGGCGCGTGTTTGCGGGGTGTAACGTGGAGAACGCGTCGTATCCGGCCGGAATCTGTGCCGAGCGCGTGGCGCTTGGTGCGGCGATCGCCGCCGGGGCGCGTCGGTTTGTACGCATCGTGATCACGTCGGCGGCTGTTGCGCCGACCCCACCGTGTGGAATCTGTCGACAGGCGCTGGTGGAGTTCGCCCCAGCGCTCGAAATCTTCGCCGTGACGCCTGATGGGCTCACGGCGCGCTGGTCGCTGGCGGAACTGTTGCCCGCGCCATTCACGCCTGCTTCGCTCGAGAATGCCTGAGCGCGTTCGATTTACCTCGTGGCCGCGTTTCCGCGGCCCTCTCCTGCTGTGCGGACTCGTCCTCGCGGCCGTCACGGCTGCGGCGTGCACGGAGTCCCTCGATGGGGGCGCTACCTGCCCGTCGTTGTGTCCGTCGAAGGCGGAGTCCTTCCGCGACACCATTGTCGATGCGGTCGTCCTCGACAGCTCACTTGGCGGTTATCCGGCGCTCGGCCTGTCGCCATTCGTCCTGATCGCCAATCGCCCCGACACGGTCGTCACCAGCGCCATCCTCCGGTTCGATGCGTTGCCGGCGGTGTTCAGTCCGAACAAGGGGGCCACGGTCGACTCCATCACGGCCGTCGACTCGGTGTACTTGCGATTCCAGCTCGATACCACGGGCCGTCGCGGAAACTCGCCCGTGACGCTCGAGGTGTACGACGTCGATACCACCGCGTCTGACTCGGTCGCTGCGGTCGTGCGGTCGCTCTTCCGGGCGGATCGCCGGATCGGTTCGTTGGTGGTGACGCCCTCCGCGATCGGTGACTCGCTCCGTATTCCGTTCTCCAAGACGGTGATGGCCGCCAAGATTGCCGCCAAGGGGCGTCTGCGACTCGGCGTGCGCATACGCGGTGGGTCCGGTCAGCTCCGCGCGGTCGCCTTCGTGTCCGGCGCCGGTGCGCCGACCGTCGTCTTCGATCCCAGCACTGACACCACCTACGCGCCGCAGCAGATTTCGCCCAGCACGATCGTGCCCAACTCGACGGCTGACGCCGAGCTGGCGTACTCGGTCTACATGTTGAGTGATCTCTCGTCGCCGCCGCCCGGCGCGAGCACGTTGCTGGTGGGCGGGTTCCCCGCGTACCGCTCGTACCTGCGCTTCAGTGTACCGTCGCGCATCACCGATTCCAGCACGATCGTGCGCGCCGAGGTGCTGCTCACCCAGCAGGTGTCGCGCTTCGGCAATGCGGCGGATTCGGTCGGTCTCTTCGCGCTGGTACCGACCACGACCAATCTCGTCAGCGACCTGCGTCGTATTCTCGATCTGGCCGCGGCCGGTTCGTTTGCCGGTGTCGACTCCACGCTGCTGGTGCCGTCGTCGGCCGGCGTGCGGGCGGTGAATGTGCTGGCGCTCGCGCGCACCTGGCGTACGTTGCCCACGAACGTCCCGCGGGCCATCGCGTTCAAGATCGGTCTCGAGGGCGCGCAGCCCGCTGAGCTGCGCTTTTACTCCAGCGAAGCGCCGGTCAGTCTGCGCCCGCGTCTGCGAATCACTTATCTCCCGCGTTCGGAGTTTGTCCTCCCGTGATCCGCACTCGACTCCGATCGTTCGTTGCGCCTGCCTCGTGGGCACTCCTTGCCGCCATGCTGGTGTCGCCGACGGCTCGCGCGCAGGGCTCAGTCAGTATGCAGGGCTTCGGGTATCCCGTGGGCGGCGGCAGTGTCCGCACCAACGGGACCGGCGGCGCCTTCGCGGAGTTCGACGCCCTCACGCCGACGAATCCCGCCGCACTCGGTGGCCTCGGCCGCACCGTCATCACCGCGCAGGCCGAACCGGAACTGCGCAAGCTCACCGCGAATGGCGTGAGTGAGAAGAGCGCGCTGCAGCGCGTACCGCTCCTCATGCTGATTTTCCCGGCGCGCTATGGCGTGGCGGTCGGCATCAGTGCCACGAGCTTTCTCGACCGAACCTTCGCCACCACCACGACCGGCAGTGCGGTGATCGACGGCAAGTCCGTGCCCACCAGCGATCAGACCGAGGTGCGCGGGGCCATCAACGACCTCCGCGCCGGCGCCGGCTGGCAGATTTCGGCTCGCTTCCGCGTCGGTGTCGCCGGACATCTCTATACGGGTGAGAACAAGGCCACGCGTGAGCGCACGTTCGCCGATACGCTCGCCTTCGGCAGCGTGCTCGACTCCTCCCGCGTCACCTACTTCGGCACCGCGTTGTCGGTCGGTGGCGAAGCCACGCTGGGCAAGGGATTCACGGCCCTCGCGTCCTATCGCCGCGGGAATGAACTCAACGCGCGCATTCGCGACACGATTGTGTCGAAGGCCAGCGTGCCCACACGCACCGGCGTCGCGCTGCGCTATGACGGCATCGTCGGCTCGGTGTTTGCCGTCGGTATGGAGCAGATCGCGTGGTCCGAGATGACCTCGCTCGGCTCGTCGTCGACCTCCGC
>JBBARJ010000329.1:0-611 GCA_040399825.1 Gemmatimonas sp. | reverse complement strand
GTTCGTGTTTCCCGGGTCGTTGGCGTCGTCGACCTCCGCGACTGATGCCACGAACTGGCACGCCGGTGCCGAAGTGGCCGGTCCCAAACTCCGCGGCCTCCCGCTGCTCGTGCGCGCCGGGTACGCCCGCAACGAGCTGCCGTTCGGCGTCCTGGGGCAGATCGCCAAGGAGAACCGTCTCACCGCAGGACTCGGTGTCCCGGTGGCTGGCGAAGACGCGACGCTCGACCTCTCGGTGCAGCGCGCCAACCGCGCGTTGTCCGGCAGCGGCGTCAAGGAATCCGCGTGGCTGCTTGGCATCGGCATCCAGATCCGTCCGCGGAACTGACCATGAGTGACACGCCCGTAGGCGGGGCCTCCGTGATCGGCTCCGTTTCGACCGGCGCGCCGCGCCCCACCGTGTACATCGAGACGTACGGCTGCCAGATGAACGTGGCCGATTCGGAACTCATGTACGGCAAGCTCATCGCCAGCGGCTATGACGCGGTCGATGTGCCCGACGGCGCCGACGTCATCCTCGTGAATACGTGTGCGATTCGCGAGAACGCCGAGACGCGCGTGATCGGTCGGCTCGGTGAGCTCAAGAAGTTCATGCGTGCCGGCAGTGTCAT
>JBBARJ010000328.1:0-3496 GCA_040399825.1 Gemmatimonas sp. | reverse complement strand
GATGGCTTCGCCGGTAGCCTGGCATCCGATCACATAGCTCGCCTGCGCGAGCGCCCGATCATACAGCTCGTGGAAGATGATCTTTGAAATATACGTGCCACTGGGCCGGGCGGCGTGCTGTCAAACGTTTGCAAGAATTCCCGCCCTGAAACGTTGGTGCCGATACCGCTATGCCCACGTGGTCGTCAGGGGAATAGCGTATGTCCATGTCCACGACTCCCCCGCGTCGCCCGTCGACGCTTGCCGCGGCACCGGTGGCGGCCATGGTGCCGAATCGGCCCCGCGTCGTGTCCACGCGCGCCGCCACCGCGCAGCAGGACGGTCAGATCGTCACCAGCGTGATCATCGCCTTCCTGCTCATGGTCCTCGTCGTGGGCTCCCTGCGCGTTCGTGGGTCGATGCGTACGAGCTCGAGCGTGGCGGCGGTGACGGGCACCTTGAAGACGGTGCAGGCGAAGCAGTCGACGTTCCGCCTGCTCAATCAACGCTTTGCGACGTGGCGCGAACTCGAGGCCCGTGGCATGCGGCTTCCGGTGGATCAGGCCGTCGTGAAGTCGAACGCGTCGGCATCGCACTGGTTCGTGTCGGTGCGGGACCGCGCGACCGGGGTTATCTGCGATAAGACCGGCGAACTGTTCGACGAGGGCCCGAACGACCATCGACCAGTCTGTCGCGAATCGGGCAATTAGCGCACGCGAATCACCGGCGCGCAAATCGCCCTCGCGGGTTCCGATTCACCGTCGCAGACGATAGATCGGAGCGTGCTTATCGAACAGCTCTTTTCTCGCGCGCACCGGATCGGCCGGCGCGTCCCCGTTGCCGCGCTGGGCGTGGTGGCTCTGGCGCTGGTCGCCGCTCCGGCACACGCGCAACAGCAACCGCGCCAGCGCACGCGCGCCGACAGTGTGGCGGCCGACAGTGCGGCGGCCGACAGCGCGGCGGCGGACAGTGCCGGCGCACGCCCACGCGGGGCGCAGGCACTGCAGGGCGTCCGTGTCACCGTCACGCGGGACGCGGCCCGCTCTCCGCTCGAACTGCCCTTCGCGTGGTCGCGCGCCACGATCGACGACCGCCCGGCGCTGCGGCGGAGCGGCGTCGGCGATTTGCTGCTTGGCGTGCCCGGGGTGCAGGTGCAGGATCGTGCCAACCCGTCGCAGGACCCACGCATCGCCATTCGCGGCTTCGGCGCGCGCTCGGCGTTCGGGGTGCGCGGCGTGCGCGTGCTGCGCGATGGGATGCCGCTCACGCTGCCCGATGGACAGACGCCGCTCGACTGGCTCGACCTCGAATCGGTCGGTCGGGTGGACGTGATCCGCGGCACGGCGGCCGCGCTGTACGGCAACGCGGCCGGCGGGGTCATCGATTTCCGGTCACGTGTACCGGCGGCGCGTCCGTTCGCCATCGACGCCCGCGTGTGGGATGGCGGTGGCTTGCAGCGCGGCTCGGTGCTCGCGTCCGGCAGCCGTCGCGATACCACCGGGCTGGTGCAGGGTGGGGGATGGCTCGGCTCCGTCACGCGGACCACGGGCGACGGTCCGCGGCAGTGGTCGCGTCTCGACGCCACCAGTGCGTTCGCCCGTGCCCTCGCCACGGTGGCCGGCACGCGACTCGAAGTGCAAGGCACCCGGTACGACACGCCACGCGCCGAAAACACCGGGGCACTCACGGCGGCTGAGCTGGCGCGCAATCCACGACTGCCCGATTCGTTGAACATCACGCGTCGTTCCCGTAAAGCGGTGGAGCACTCACAGCTCTCGCTGTTGGCGGCGCGCGGCGACGGCGCCAATACGCTCAATGCGTCGCTCTTCGTGGGCACGCGTACGCTCGATAATCCCCTGCCGTTCGCCATCGTCGCCGTCGATCGGCACGTAGCCGGCGGGTCATTGCATGGCGCGTTCCGCACCACCCGATTGCCATGGCCGGTCCGCCTCGGCAGCGGTGTCGATGCGCAGCGGCAGGTCGACGATCGCTTGAACTTCGAGAATTGCGCCACCCTCGCGGCCACCGCACCGGCGACCACGCTCTGTCCGCAACCCGGTAACGAGCGGGGCGCGATTCGGCTCAACCAGCAGGAGCGCGTGGGTGGACTGGGCGGTTATGTGCGCGCCGAGGTGGAAGCGCCCCATCGGCTCTTCGCCAGCGCGGCGTTGCGATACGACCGCGTCAACTTTGCGGTGCGCGACCGCTTCATCACGGCGACCAATCTCAACGACTCCGGCGAGCGTGTGCTCAGTGCGGTCAGCCCGATGCTCGGCATTTCGTGGCGCGCGCGACCGTTGTTGTCGGTGTACGCGAATCTGAGCACCGCCTTCGAAACGCCCACGATCACCGAACTCACCAATCAGGACAACGGTGCGGCCGGCCTGAACGCGCTGCTCGATCCCCAGCGTACGCGCACGGCCGAAGTGGGCGTGCAAGGCATGCTGTGGTCACGGCTGCGTGCCGACGTGGCGCTGTTCCGTGCCACCGTCCTCGATGAATTGGTGCCGTTCGACGTGCCGAATCAGCCGGGACGCCGCGCGTTCCGCAACGCGGGGCGCACCTCGCGGCAGGGGGTCGAGACCAACCTCAATGCCTCGACGTCGGTGTTCGACCTCGGGGTGTCGCACACGTGGTCGCGCTTCGCATTCGATACGTACCGCGTTGGCGCCGCGAACTATGATGGTAAGGTGATCCCGGGCATTCCTGCGCACCTGCTGCAGGCGTATGTCACGGCCCGTCATGCCGGATGGTTTGCGACCATCGATGGCACCGCATCGTCGCGCGTGAGTGCCGACGATGCGAGCACGGTGTTCGCCGCCGGCTACGCGGCGTGGAATGTGCGCGCCGGCTACACGGCTCCACGCCTGGGCCACGTTCGACTCGAGCCGACACTCGGCATCGAGAACATGTTCGATCGTCGCTACGCCGGGTCGGTGGTGATCAATGCGACGCGTGCGCGCTACTTCGAGCCCGGACTGCCGCGGCGTCTCACGTTCGTGATGCGCATTCAGGCCGAGTAGCGACGTCGCCTGCGCATCGCGCGTTACTGATACTGGATGTACAACGGCTTTGGCGTGAGCGCGAGTAAGTCGCGCGGCGTCATCATCGTGCTCCCCGAACGTCGGTCGTTCTTGTAGAACAACTTGAAGCCCGCGAACTGGACCGGCTCGGCGTACACATACGCCGCATAGGAATCGCGCTTGAGGCTGGGCGATCCCCATCCGTCCATGTGCATGACCACCTGCACCCGCGGATCACGCTTGATCTTCGCCGCGTTGGTGAGCATCGGCTTGGTGAAGCGATGCACCACGAGAATCTTCGGCGGCAGATTCTTTTCCGTCACGAGCTTCGCGAGGTAATCGATCGCCCAGTTCACGTCGGCGGCGTCATAGCTGCCGATCTTCTTGCCGGGCTTGGTGCCGTTCTTCATGGCGAACTCGGGGTCCATGCCGAAGTGCATGGCGTACTTGGGTGCATTCTTTCCAATTTCTCAATCTCCTTTTGGAACAATTCC
>JBBARJ010000327.1:0-3517 GCA_040399825.1 Gemmatimonas sp. | reverse complement strand
TTCGGCCTGCCGCGCCAGCTCCCGCTGCGCGCCACTGTTGGCCTGCGGTCCCTGTGCGCCTTGCTGGCCACCCTGCTGCGCGCGACCTCCGCTACCCGACGCACCGCCACTGCTGCCCAATGCACCACCGCTCTGCTCCTGCCCCAACCGCTGACGCATCGCTTCGGCCTGACGCTGCATCCGCTCGTTCTCCTGCTGCTGACGCTGCGCGAGCTGCCGCAGCTTCTCCAGCGTTTCGTCGACGGCCTGCTGTGCGCTCTGCTGCGACTGCGACTGCTGCTGCACGGCTTCGTACTGATTGCGGAGCTTGTCGTTCTCGAGCTCGAACAGATCGGCCAGGTCTTCGGCTTTTTGTCCGCCGCCACCACCGCCGCCGCCTCCGCCACCACCGCCCATCTGCACCTGCACGTCGCGGTACAGCGCCTCCGCGCGCTGCAGATGCTGCAGTGCCTGCTGCTCCAGTGGCAACGCATCGGTGCCGCGACCACGGCCCAGTTGCTCCTCAGCCAGCTTCATCGAGGCGGCGGCCGTTTCGGTCTCCACGCGGATCTTGGCGAACATCGTGTCGCCGGCCGCGAGCCCGCGCTCTTTCAGGCTGTTCGCCAGCTTCGTCACTTCTTCGCGCAGCCGCCCTTCGGCGATCGTGAGCGTGGTGATGTTTTCGCGACGCTTCTTGTCGACGGTGCTGCTGCTGTCGCGCAACCAGTTGAAGGTGCCGGCCACCACTTCCTTCTGCCGAGCCACGAAGCCTTCGGGTGATTCACCCTGCGGACCGCCACCACCACCGCCGCCGCCACCCTGCTGCTCGGCCTGACGATAGTCCTTCGAGAACGGACGGATTTCGAGGAAGTACACATCGCTGCTGCCGGTGTGGCCCGAGCCATCCTTCGCCACGGCGTGATACGCCACCAAGTCACCCGGCACCAGCGACATCTCCTCCAGGAACAACGTGTGCGCCGCGCGGGCATCACGCGGCCGACGCGTGGTGCTGTCCTGCATCACGATGCGCTTCTCGGCCCCGCCGTTCACGCGATAGCGCAGTTCGAGCGCGACCACGCCCAGATCATCACTGGCCTGCACGGCCACCGTGACTTCATCGGTGTTCGACGCCTTCGTATCGCGTCCCGGCTCTTCGATGGTCACGCGCGGTCCGCGATCGGGGATCGCATCGATTACGTACTCCACCGAGCCCGCCACTGTGGTGCCGTCGCTGGTGATCAGGTCCACGTGATAGAACCCGCTCTTCGTAACCTTAAACCGACCGCTGACCGCGCTGTCGCCCTCGATCGCCGTCGGCGCCGTGGTGCCGTTGTCGAAACGCAGCAGGCCACTGGACACTTTCCGCGTGACCTTGGCGTGTACCACGACGGTTGTGCCAACAATCGCCGCCACATCACCGCCGTCTTCCACATGTTCAGCCGGCATGCCGCTGTACGCCGGGAAATTGAGGTCGAGCGACACATTCGACACCGCCGGCAAGTCGTTCACCGTAAGCGTGTAGGTGGGCGACCGCACGTCGGCCGACTCCACGTAGTACTCGGTCGGCTTGGTGATGTCGAACAGCCGCGAACGGAAACGCGACGAGTCGGCTTCGGGGCTCATGGGGAGTCGCTGCCACTCACCCGCTGAATCGCTGCGGAACACGAGCTCGGCGCCATCGGCGGCGAAACCAACCAAGGCGGCATGCACTTCGATGGCACCACCACGCGGCACCGCCACGTTGCCCGGTTCGATGTTCAGCGCCCGCACCGGCACCGCCGCTTCGGCCGTTCCGAACGGCACGAACAGCAGCTTCGCGCCCTCACGCACGCGGTCCGGTCCCGCCACGAACATCAGCGCCGCCACCGCGGCCACACCACCGAGCATCTGCCCGGCGCGCACCATGCGCGGCCGCTCCAGCGCGGCACGCTGCTGCAGCGGCGCAATCGCCGCACTCGCGCGCGACATCAAGCGCGCCGACAGCGCACCCGACTGCCGCTCGCTCGCCGGCACGTGCGCTTCCTGCACGGCGGTGATCAGCGTCTGCTTGAGCTGCGGTGCGCGTTCTTCTACGTACAGCGCGAAACGCTCGTCGCTGGCGCGGCGCAGTAGTGGCAGCACGAGTCCGCGGATGAACGCCGCCGCGATCAGCGTGTAGCCAATCACCCGCGCGATGACCGGCGCCCGTCCGTCGCCACTAAATAGCGTGAGCACGAGCATGGTGGCGAGCACCGCCAGCAGCACGGAGGCACCGATCCAGACGAGCGATTCGAGGAGAATGCGCTGGCGCCACTGGCGGCGCAGGGCGCCCAGTGTGGTGAGCAGCTGACGGTCGGGACTCATGTGGGGCTCCGGTCGGACGTAGACACGGTACGAGACACGGGAGGAGACGCGGGAGACGCAGGACGGACGCGACGGGCCACGGCGCGCCATCCGCGCGTGGCCATGATCGTTTCAATCACGAGCACCAACGCCACGATGATCAGCAACACGCGCCACGGGTTCTGACGACGCTCGAGCTCCACCGTGGTGGGCGGCGCGGTCGATGCCATCGAGCCGGGTTCGGCGTCGCGCACGCCGAGCAGCAGCTCCGTGGTGTCCATGGGGGTGAGCTCCGATTCGCTGGCCGGCACATTGGCCGCCACCCGACCCACAGGGGCACCGGTCGCACTCACCGCAAAGGCTTCGTACACCCCGGCATCGGCCAACGGCACGGCGGTGCCCAATGAGTCCGCCTGCGGCCGCAGCAGCGTGCCATCGGGGGCGCGCACCACCGGATCGTTCACCGACGGTGCCAGCGACCAACTCTCGCTGGTGGAGCGCCAGAGCGGCACGGCGTCGCGGCCCGACGTGTGCAGCACGAGCTGTCGCACGAAGGGCAGGAAGGCGGGCTGCAGCGGGAAGTCGCTGCGCTGGGCATCGAGCGGCACCGCCAGCACCACCAACCGGCCTTCGCCGATGCGCTGTTCGAGCACGGCAGGCAACCCATCGTCGAAGCGCGCCAGCACGTCCACCGCGCCGGACACATCCACGCGCGGATAGCGCAGAAAGCGCACCGAGCTCAGGGCGTCGGGCACTTCGCGGAACGGCGTGAACAGCGGATGCTCGATGCGCACATCGCGCAGCGTGCCGCCGCGATCGGCCAGTCGGTCGGCCAGTCCGCTCATGCGCACCGGCAGCAGCGGCAAGTTGTCGCCACGCTGCGCCGCCAGTCGCGAGCCGGCGGCGATCACCACGCCACCACCCTTGGTCATGTACTCCTGCAACGCCGCCACCGACGAGGCCGAGGGCAGCATGTCCCAGAACATCACGAGACCGGTACGGGCCAGCGCCTCGCGGCTCACCGGCGCCGAAGCCAGCCGGTCGATCTGAATGGCCGGGGCGGCGCCGATGGCGAGTGCGCGCTCCAGGAACAGCGCTTCACTGGCGGCACCTTCCGACGGTGATACCAGCGCCACGCGCACGGCGTCATCACGCGGCACGACGGCGTGCAGCGTGTCGTCGGCCACCAGCGCGTCGGACTCCAGCGACACCAGCA
>JBBARJ010000326.1:0-3549 GCA_040399825.1 Gemmatimonas sp. | reverse complement strand
GTTTGGGTAAGACCACCCTCGCCGACCTGATGGCCCGCGAGCTGGGCGTGAATCTCACCACCACCTCGGGCCCCGCCCTCGAGAAGCCGGCCGATCTCGTCGGCCCCCTCACCAATTTGCGTGAGGGCGATGTGCTGTTCATCGACGAAATCCACCGCCTGCGGCCGATCATCGAGGAGTTTCTCTATCCGGCGATGGAGGATTATCGAATCGACATCCGATTGTCCGATGGTCCCAAGGCGCAGACCGTCACGATGAACATCGAGAAATTCACACTGGTGGGCGCCACGACCCGGCTCGGCATGCTCACGGCCCCGCTCCGCGCGCGCTTCGGGATCGTACAGCAGCTGGGGTTCTATCCGGTCAACGAGCTCGAAGTGATCGTCCGTCGCACCGGCGAAGTCTTGAAAGTCGCAATGGACCCACTTGGGGCGCATGAAATCGCCAAGCGCTCACGGGGCACACCGCGAGTGGCAAACCGCCTGCTGCGACGCGTACGCGATTACGCGCAGGTGTGTGCGGACGGCCGCATCACGCTCGAAGTCGCGCAGGCCGCGCTCGAGTTGAACAATGTCGACCATTTCGGACTCGACGACATGGATGCCCGTCTGCTCAAGTCCATCATTGAGAAGTTTGACGGGGGACCGGTTGGCCTCGGTACGATCGCGGCGGCCATCGGCGAGGATCCCGGGACAATTGAAGAGGTCTACGAGCCGTTTCTGGTGCAGCACGGGTTTCTGCAGCGGACACCACGTGGACGCGTGGCGACCGCGCATGCCTATCGCCACCTTGGCTACGTCCCTCCCCTTGGCGCGTTCGAACAGCCCACCCTGTTCTAAGCGCTGCACCATGACAACAATGTCCGACCGCTTGGTGCGGGCCACACGGCGCGCACTCGTATTGCTCCTGCCCGCGTCACTCGCGACGCGCGCGCTCATTGCGCAACCGATCACGCCGCCGCCAATGGCGCGTCTCTCTGCGGCGCACATCGCGGACTCCATCGCCGCGAATGGCGACACCGCCCGGGCAGTCGCACTACTCGACTCCGCGGTGCGCCGCGACCAGCGTGACGCGGCAGCGTGGCACCAGCTTGGCCTGCTGCAGTGGAATCAGGCGCGCAGCGCGCGCAATCCGAACTTCATGAAGGATCAGAAGAAGATCCGGATGCTGATTGCCGCCGACACGGCGCTGCGTCTCGCCACCCAGCTTGCTCCCGACAGCGCACGCTACTGGCTGAGTCTGAGTCGCTTCAACATCCAGTCGGGGGTCTCCACCATGCGTTTCGCCTCGAGTGGGCAGGCGCGCGATGGCATGTCGGCGGCCGAGCGCTCGGGCGAAACGCTGCTACTGGCCGAAGCGGCCGACATGGCCGGTATGGCCGCGTGGCGCAGCTATGATGCGCTGGCGAATCGTGGCCTGCCGAGTGGTATGTCGAAAGTCCAGTTGGAGAATAACAACAACTGGAATCGCAAGAACGCGCGCGACTACGTGAATTCGATCGCCAGCAAGATCGAACCGCCCACGGGCGACAGCGATCACGCGACGGCACTCGGATACTTCTCGCGTGCGGTGGCCGCCGACTCGTCCAACCTCCGCTACAGCCGTCATCTCTTCATGGCGTACGCGGAACGCAAGAAGTGGCAGGATCTGGCCACGGTGGCCACGCGGCGCGCGAGTCAGTTCCCACTCGACTTTCAGGCGCAGCTCGCGCTTGGTCTCGCGTATCACCGTCTCGCCAATGAGAAGGGCGCGACGCAGGCCTTCGACAGCGCCTTCGTGCTGATGGACGAAGCCGAAGCGAATCGCCTCAAGAACCTCGCCCGCATTCTGCGCCCAAGGGCGCCCAAGGAGCTGAAGGGACAGATCGGTGACTCGGCGAGCTGGGGAAAACTGCCGTCGTCGCAGCGCGACGGACTGGAATCGATGTTCTGGATGATGAGTGATCCGCTGGCACTCACGCAGGAGAACGAGTTCCGGCTCGAGTTTCTGTCGCGCGTGGTGTTCGCCGATTTCCGATGGACGATCGACGAGATGGACCTGCGTGGTGCCGACACCGACCGCGGTGACGTGTACGTACGATATGGTCCGCCCGACTTCGAGATGACGATTCCGGGAAGCACGACCGACACGCGCACACGACTCGACGGCGGCGTGACGCTGGTGTGGGATTACGACAACAAACTCACCTTCTTTTTCGACCTGCAGCCGGGTTTCGCGACGGGACGGCTGTCCTTGTTCGACCGCAACTATGTAGAGACGCTGCGCGACGCGATTCCGGTGTCGTTCGCCAACGTGCCCGCGGCGCGCCTGCTTGACACCATCCCCATACGCATCACCCGCTTCCGGTCGGGCGCTGATTCCAGCGATGCCGTGATCGCGGCCCGCGTCCCGATCGACTCGCTGGTGCGCGCCGACACACGCGATCGGGTCCCCGTCGATGTCGACCTGCGCATCTTCGACCAGTTCGTGAACGTGCGCGGTATGGAGTCCGATCAACTCACCTTCGCGCGCGATAGCGTCCACGCGCCGCTCGACCGTGCCTGGACGCGACGGCTGGGACCGGGCATCAATGTGGTGCGCGTCGAAGCCCTCCAGGCCGACAGTAAGCGCGGCGCACGCGCGATGTCGCGGCTCGACCCGGCGACCAACGCCGGTTTCGGCATGAGCGATGTGCTGCTGGGGAGCAAGCCGGAACTGCGCGGGGGCATCACGCGGCCGTCACGCTGGCGTGACATCGAGATCACCCCGAACGCCGGCAGCCTCGCGCGCGGGAGCGCCATCGGTCTGCTCTGGGAGATGTACGATCTCGTGCCACGGGACGGCAGCACCAAGTACCGCGTGGCGATCACGGTGGAACGCAAGGACCGCATGGGCGCCACGGGCTTCGCGGTGCGCGTCCTCGACAATCTCGGTCGGGCCGTCGGGCGCACGCAGCAGTCCCGCGATCGCTTCACGATCGCCTTCGACCGGCAGGGGAGCGCACTCCCCGTGGTGGTCGAGTACCTCTCGCTCGACATGACACAGTCGCCGTCTGGCGGCTACCGCCTGCGGGTCGAAGTCACAGACCTCGCGAATCAGAAGAAAACGGCGCGGAACACCGAATTCATCGTGCGCTGAGGGATAAATACGGGCCCGACCGTTGCGTTGCAGCGCCGATTCGATTGTCTTTCTGCGCATTCCATGAACGCAATGCCTGACTCCGTCGACACGCTATCCCGTAAGGGCAGCCGCACGTCCGACTATGACTACGAGCTCCCTGAGGAGCGCATCGCGCAGCGTCCCGTCGAGCCGCGCGATGCGAGCCGTTTGCTCGTGGTTGACCGGCGCGACGGCAGCATCGCCCATCGGACGTTTCGTGACATCGCCGCATTGATTCCGGCCGGCGACGCGATCGTGGTCAACACCACCAAGGTGTTCCGCGCGCGACTGCTAGGGCATCGCGGAAGCGGCGGTCCAGCGGAGATTCTGTTGCTCCGCCCGGTCAGCGGTGACCACTACGAAGCGATGATCCATCCGGGCGGCAAGCTGCGCCCAGGCCGCATGGTCACG
>JBBARJ010000325.1:0-3586 GCA_040399825.1 Gemmatimonas sp. | reverse complement strand
AGCTCGACGAACTGACCGGTCTGCGTCAGCGCGTCGTGATCGAGGATCGCGAGAAGAAGCTCCACCCGCACATCGAGATCTGGCAGTCCAAGGGCGGCAAGGAGAAGCGCGTGCGCGACTTCATCCTGCCTGTGGGCGCCATCATCACGATCGAGGATGGACAGGAAATCACGGCCGGTCTCACGATCGCCAAGGTGAGCCGCGAGGCGTACAAGACACGCGACATCACGGGTGGTCTGCCGCGAGTCGCCGAACTGTTCGAAGCGCGTCGTCCGAAGGACCCCGCCACGATCTCCGAGATCGACGGCTTCGTCCGCTTCGGCGAGATCAAGCGTGGCAAGCGCGAGGTGTTCGTGCGCCCCGCCAGCATCGAGAGCGGTCAGTGGATCGTCGACGAAGCGCAGGCGGAGCAGGTGTACGAAGTGCCGTCGGGCAAGCACTTGCGTGTGCACGAGGGCGACCGCGTGCGCGCGGGTGACCGTATCTCGGAAGGACCGGTCAACCCGCACGACATTCTGCGCATCAAGGGACCGCGCGCAGTGCAGGAGTATCTGCTGAACGAAGTGCAGGAGGTCTATCGCCTGCAGGGCGTGAAGATCAACGACAAGCACATTGGCGTGATCGTGAAGCAGATGTTGCAGAAGGTGCGCATCGTGGAGTCGGGCGATACCGAGATGCTCGAAGGCGAGCATGTCGATCGCGCCGCCTTCCGCCTCGGCAACGATGCAGCCAAGAAAGCGAAGATACGTCCGGCAACGGCGGAACCGCTCCTCCTCGGTATCACCAAGGCCTCGCTCACCACGCAGTCGTTCGTGTCGGCGGCTTCCTTCCAGGAAACCACCCGCGTCCTCACCGACGCAGCCATCCGTGGCTCGCGCGACGACTTGCTGGGTCTCAAGGAGAACATCATCATCGGTCACCTCATCCCTGCCGGTACGGGTATGTACCGTTACCAGGAAGTCGATGTGGAATCGGATGCCCTCCCCGAGCCGGAACCGCTTCCGGAAGCACTGGAGCCGAGCTTCGACGCGTTGCTGCCGGCGTTCGAGCCGAGCGCGTTTACGATGCCGGATCTGGAGTAGTTGCTGACGATTGAGTGAAAAGGGCGGTCCCGAAAGGGGCCGCCCTTTTCGCGTCTGAGGGCTGGTGTCTGGCAACTGGCCACTCAAAACTCATAACCCAGTACTCAGTACGCTGTGGTCTGAATTCAGGCGTCAGACTGGGTATAGTGGTCGGAATTCAGCAACGACAGTGCTCGGTGTCGAGCCATTTCCTAGTCGATACTCTGCAGCCGTTTGCGCAATCCGTACAGCATCATGCGGATCTCGCGGCACTCATCGAGGATGGGGGCGATGTCGCTGTCGAACAGCGCGAGGGCCTGAGCGAGGAGGATCTGCTGCTCGACTTCATTGGCGGACCCAATGGCATGACCTACGAACTGTGCGAACTCGGCGCGCGAATCCCTCCCCGCGCCCTCGGCAATGTTGAGCGGAATCGACATCGATGCGCGCAGCATCTGGTTGCGCAGGCCAGGCGATGCTCTACCGATCAGTCGCTCCCGCCGCTCGACGGCGCGATGCAGGTCGACCGCAAACGCGCGCGCCCGCGCGAGCACCACGAGGTTATTCGGATTGTTCGGCATTGGGCGAGCATACGATCCTCGCCGACAAGTGCGTGACCAAACCTGCGCACCCCATACCATCCCCACGCACCATCAAACCCGCTCGGTACTGAGGACTGCCGTTGCTGAATTCTGACCACTATACCCAGTCTCAAGCCAGAACTCAGACCACGGAGTACTGTGTTGCGAGAAGCGAGAAGCGAGAAGCGAGAAGCGAGAAGCCAGTGGCCAGGAGCCAGTCAGTCCAGCGGCAGTCCCCGCGGCCTTCGTCCCCGATTCGCTTTCGCCGTGTCCAGCCACGCATTCACTTGCGTTGCCGCGACCGGGAACGCCCGTTTGGGATCCGCCACTGGCGCGAGCGCTTCGGACATCCGCGTAAATCGTCCGTCGCGGACGTCGGTGAAGATCGAGAGTACCACCACCGAATCGCCGCGTGTGCTGATCATGCCGCTCACGACGTAGTCGGCGCGCAGCCCCCACCCCACGCTCATGCGATCGGGCATGTTGCGCGTGGCGCGATCGGTGAGTTCGTCGGAGACCACGTCATACTTGTCGCTCGGTAATGCCGCGCGTACCTGATGGGCGACCTCGCGCGTGACCGTGGTGAACTCGCGCTTGCCCGTTGTGTTCGCGTAGTTGGTCACGACCACGCGCACCCGTCCGTCCGAGGGTGGTGCCATCATCGGCGTCAGCGTCATCGGCGCACGCGGGACATCTACTCGCGCCGTCTGCGGCAGTCGCCGCATCGCGCTGTCCATCTGCAGCAGCGCCCGCGCCATGGAGTCCGCGAAGATGCGTCCGACTTCGGCCAGGAGGAGTTCGCGGTCCACCGAGGTCGTGACCCCATTGGCGCTGCGCACGAGGATCCGCGTTTCGGTGGTTGGGGCGGACATCGCTGGCTGCGCGACCGTGGGGGCGCCGGTCGCTGTGGGTGATGCACTGCGTTGCACCGTGGTCGTCGCCGCCTGCCGTTTGGTCACCGCGGCGGCGATGGCCAATGATTCGGCGCGCGTGAGCACGACCGTGACGGGCAGGGGAATCGCGGCATCCGTCACGTTGCGATACAGCGTATCGCCGCGGGCGGCGCCGGTGTCGGATAGCGTGGCCGACATGGTGCGCGAGCGATCGCCCCCCGGGCCCACGTCGCGCGCGTCCGGCATCGAATCGGCCGAGGCACGCGCAAGGTTGCGCTGGCCGCTTTGAACGCGCTGAGCGGCCATGTAGGCGCCGATGGCGACCGCGATGCCGCCCACGAGCATGGCCGCACGTGCGCCGGCCTTCGCACGTGTCCGGCGGATCGGCAGGGCGGGGCCGCTCGACATCGGCGGTAGTGCGTCGAGCGCCGCCAGGAGCGCCCGCGCCGATGCTGGCCGCTTGTTCGCGTCTTTCTCCAAGCACTGCATGATCAGCCGCGAGAAGGGCTCGGGAATGTCGGCGTAGGAGAGATGCGGCGCCGCCGGGGTGTGCGTGAGCTGCGCGGCCAACGTGGCCTGCGGAGAGGTGCCGATGAAGGGAGAGCTGCCCGTCAGGAGCTCGTAGGCGAGTAACCCGGTCGCATAGAGGTCGACACGGTGATCGGCCGCCGGGTCGGCGGCCAGCTGCTCCGGGGCCATGTACGCGGGTGTGCCGATCGCCATGCCGGTGGTGGTACCTCCGTGCACGGGAATCGACGCACTGAGCGCCTTCGCCACACCGAAGTCGGTGACCAGCGCATGCATCCCCGACGTGAGGATATTGTCGGGCTTGATGTCGCGATGGACCACGCCGCGCTCGTGCGCATAGGCGAGCGCGTCGGTGACGTCGCGCAGGATCCGCACGACATCGCGTGGCGCGAGGCGCCCCGTGGTGGCGAGCGTGCCGCGCAGGGACTCCCCCTCGATATACGGCATCGAGAACCACAGCAGCCCGTCATCATCACCGGCGGCGAGCAACGGCACGATGTGTGGGTGCTGCAACTGCGCGGCC
>JBBARJ010000324.1:0-3594 GCA_040399825.1 Gemmatimonas sp. | reverse complement strand
GTGATGCAGCAGCACGCGCGCGCGCATCCGCACCGGATCGCCGTCCGCATCGGGTTCGATGCGGCGCTGGCCCAGCGCATCTACGCGGGCAGCGACGCGTTCCTCATGCCCTCACGCTTCGAGCCGTGCGGGCTGGGGCAGATGATCGCGCTCCGCTACGGCAGTGTGCCGATCGTGCGCGCGACGGGTGGCCTCAACGACACCGTGCGCGAAGGGTACGACGGCAACGGCTTCCGCTTCCATCCGTACGACGTGCGTCACTTCACCGACGCCATGGGCCGCGCCCTGCAGGTGTATCGCGACCGCGAGAGCTGGGCCCTGCTACGGGCGCGCGGCATGCGTGAGGACAACTCGTGGGACCACGCGGCCGAGCAATACGGCTGCGTGTACGACTGGGCCATGCGGGTGGCGCGACGGTAAGTCGCTCCACCCTTGCGTGTCGGCCTGTTCGCGGGGCACGTTAGCGACATGCTGATATCTCATTTGCGTCGCCGCTTGGGCACGACGCTCCGCTCCGCGACCGCGCTTGTCGTGCTCTCGTTCGCGCTGCCCCGCGCCGCCCACGCCACCTGGTCGGTGATTGCCGTCGACGCGGCGACCGGACGCGTCGTCATCGCCTCGGCCACCTGCGTCAACAACAACGACGCCTTCCTAATGGGCATCCAGGCCGTCGTCGTGCCCGGCAAGGGCGTGGCCGCCTGCCAGGCCGGCGTGGACGGCACCCACGCCAATCAGATGCTCGTGTATCGCGAGCTGCAGAAAGGCACCGATCCGGCGCGCATCATCGAGATGCTGTCGGAAGACCCGTCCTTTCAGTCACGGCAGTTCGGGATTCTCGACCTGACCGGACGCAGCGCCGGCCACTCGGGGCTCACCAACGGCTATGTGAGCCAGGACATTCAGGGCCGCGTTCCGGGCACGCAGATCTACTACTCGATTCAGGGCAACATCCTGCGGCCGGGGGAAGTGATCCCGAATGCGGTGAAGGCCTTTCTGCACACCAAGGGCGCCCTCACCGATCGCGTGATGGCCGCCCTCGAAACGGCCGACCAATACGGCGGAGATAGTCGATGCGTCTGTCCGCCCCTGCCCGCCGACGGCTCGGCCCCGGCCAGTCCGTGCGAAGGACGCACGTCGTACATCGCCTACATCCTGATGGCCAATCAGAACGACACGAACGGCGACTCGCACAACAACGGGACGTACGCGATGTATCTCACGGTCACGCAGCCGGAGCAGGGCGGACCGAACGCCATCAAGGCGGGCGAGAATCTCAATCCGGTAAAGACCCTGCGCGCGCGGTACGACGTGTGGCGCAAGCGTCAGCCGAAGTCGTTCTCGTGAGCGCCGCGATGACGAAGCTTCAGACACGCGTTGTGCTCCTGGCTGCCGCGCTGTGCGTTGGCCCCACGGCGTTCGCGCAGGCCCGTCCCGCTACGCCGGCCACCCCACAGCCCGCCCGCGCCCCGGCCCGCGCTGCCATGCGGGTGATGACGCTGACCTCCAGCGCCTTTACCGACGGCGGCATGATGCCGGCGCGCCATGCGCAAACCGGACGTGATGTGTCGCCCGCGCTGAGCTGGAGCGGCGCGCCCGACTCGACGCGCAGCTTCGTGTTGCTGGTGCATGATGCCGACGCCGCCATCGGTGATGGCACCGACGACCTGCTGCACTGGATGGTGTGGAATATTCCCGGCACTGCCACGTCATTGCCCGAGGGCGTGCCGCAGGGCGCCCAAGCGGCCAACGGCATGCGGCAGATCAGTGGCACCGGCCCGTACTATCGCGGTCCTGCTGCGCCGGCCACCGGACCGGCACATCACTATGTGTTCGAGCTGTATGCGCTCGACGCCATGGTCAACGTGGCGCCGACCGGCATGTCGCCGCCGCTCACCCGTCGTGAGGTCATGGCCGCCATGGCCTCGCACATTCGCGGCAAGGGCGTGCTGGTGGGTCTGTACAAGCGGCCCGCGCCGTGACGGACCGTTCCGTGGGCGGCGAGATCGATTTCCCGACGATCGATGCCATCCGCGCCAACCGGGCACGGCTCGGCGATCGCGTGATCACCACGTCGGTGCGTCTATTGGTGGACGACGCACTGGCCCGCGCCGTGGGCGACACCACGCGCGTGTGGCTCAAGGAAGAACTGTTTCAGCGCACCGGCAGCTTCAAGCCGCGCGGTGCGCTGTCGGTGATGCTCGATCTCGATGCCGACGCGCTTTCCCGTGGAGTGGTGGGCGTTTCGGCCGGCAATCACGCCATCTCGCTCGGCTACTCGGCGCGCGTGCTCGGTACCACCGCCACGGTGGTGATGCCCAAAACGGCGAACGCTTTCCGCGTGCAGGTGTGTCGTGAACTGGGCGCTACCGTGGAGCTGGTGGAGAACGTGCACGCCGCCTTCGCGCGCGTGAAGGAAATCGAGGCCAGCGAAGGGCGCACGTTCGTGCATCCGTACGAGGGCCCGAAAACGGCGCTCGGCACTGCTGGCGTGGGCATGGAGTTCGTCGATCAGGTGCGTGCCGCCGGCGATGAACTGGACGCCGTGATCGTGGCCGCCGGTGGCGGTGGACTCACTGGTGGGGTGGCTTGCGCCGTGAAGCAGATGAGTCCGGGTACGGCGGTGTACGTGGTCGAACCCGAAGGTGCCGACACCATGGCGCGCAGCTTCGCGGCAGGCTCGCCACAATCGATCGACGCCGTGCGCACCATTGCCGACTCGCTCGGCGCGCCGCGCTGCGAGCCCTACTCGTACGCACTCAACCGGCGATTTGTGGACGACGTGGTGCTGGTGAGCGACGATCAGATTCGCGAGGCTATGCGTCTCACCTTTCGCGCGGCCAAGCTCGTGGTCGAGCCGGCCGGGGCGGCGTCGCTCGCCGCGCTCATGTACCCGCTCCGTGAGCGGCTCGACGGGAAACGCGTTGGTGTCGTCGTGTGTGGTGCGAACATCGACGCGACCACCTTTGCGGCGCAGGTGCTCGCATGAGTACCTCATCGATCGCTCCGTCCGACGCCGGCCTGATGGGCTGGTGGCGTGTCGCGCCGCCGCAGCCGCGCCGCGCGCTCATCGCCGCCTCCATGGGGTGGGCGCTCGACGCGTTCGACGTGATGCTCTTCTCGCTCACCCTCTCGGCGGTGATCGCCGAGTTGGGGCTCACGAAGGCACAGGCCGGCGCCCTGGGTTCGATCACGCTGCTGGGCGGTGCCGCCGGTGGCCTGTTCTTCGGATGGGTGGCCGACCGCTACGGCCGCACGCGCTCCATGATTGCGAGCGTGCTGTTGTACTCCGTGTTCACCGCCGCCTGCGGATTGTCGAACACGTTCTGGCAGTTCGCGTTCTTCCGCGCCCTGTTGGGGCTCGGCATGGGCGGCGAGTGGGCCAGCGGTGCGGCGCTCGTGTCGGAGAGTTGGCCGGCCAAGTCGCGTGGGCGCGCGCTGGCATTCATGCAGAGTGCGTGGGCGATCGGCTTCGCCGCGGCGGCTACGGTGGTGGGCTTCGTGCTGCCGGCCTACGGATGGCGCGCGGTGTTCTTCATCGGCATCCTGCCGGCCTTCTTCACGCTCTGGGTGCGTCGCAGCGTGGAAGAACCCGAC
>JBBARJ010000323.1:0-3604 GCA_040399825.1 Gemmatimonas sp. | reverse complement strand
TTCGAGAAGGCTCAACGAGCCTAGGTCGGTGTCAACGGAACCGGCAGCAGGCCAGAACGGGGCCCACATCGGCACCTGGAGCCTCGGACTGAACGCGCCCGACACCCTGCAGTACGACCCCGACTGGACGCGCTCGGAGCAGGGCCGCCCGTTGTCGCTGTCGCTGCCCTTCATGCCGGGCAACCTTCCACACCGCGGGCCACACGTCCGGGCATGGTTCGAGAACCTGCTGCCTGATAGCAAGGACATCCGCGAGCGGATGGCGCGCCGCTACCGTGCCGATTCCACCGATACCTTCGATCTGTTGGCTGAAGCCGGCCGCGACTGCGCCGGCGCGCTACAGATCCTGCCGATCGGCACCGCGTCGTCCGGCGTGGCACCTATGGAGGCGGACCCGATGACCGAGGCCCAGGTGGCGGCGTTCCTGCGTGCCACCACCACACCACAGGTGCTGGGACTCGCGGGCGAAGACGCTGACCTGCGCATCTCGATCGCCGGCGCCCAGGAGAAGACGGCGCTGCTCCAGATGGATGGCCGGTGGTACCTGCCGCACGGCGCAACGCCCACCACCCACATCCTCAAGCTGCCGCTCGGCCTGATCGGAGGCATGAAGCTCGACATGCGCCACTCGGTCGAGAACGAGTGGCTGTGTGCCCAGATCCTGGCCGCCTACGGGCTGCCCGTCGCCGCCTGCGAGCCGCTTGTGTTCGACGACATGAAGGTGCTGGCCGTCGAACGATTCGACCGCGCCTGGTGGGTGGCGCCGCAGGGGGACAAGCGCCTGGTGCGTCTGCCCCAGGAAGACATGTGCCAGGCCAAGGGCCTGCCGCCAACGGCCAAGTACGAGGCCGATGGCGGGCCCGGCATCAACGCGATCTTCCACTTGCTGGAAGGCTCGCTGGCACGGGAGCAGGACCGGCGGGTCTTCTTCCAGGCGCAGGTGCTGTTCTGGATGCTGTGCGCCACCGACGGTCATGCGAAGAACTTCAGCCTTTTCATCCGGCCCGGGGGGCGCTATCAGCTCACGCCGCTGTACGACGTGCTGTCGGCGTATCCGGTGATGGGCGAAGGCCCGTCGAAGATCTCGCCGCACAAGGCCAAGCTGGCCATGGCGGTGCGGACCAAGAACGCTCACTGGAAGATGAAGGACATCCTGCGCAGGCACTGGCTGGAGCTCGGCACGCGACACGGCGTCGTCACGGCTGATGGGCGCCCGGCGCAGGCAGTGGTCGACGATCTCGTGGCGCGAACGCCTGAGGCGCTGGCGCTGGTGCGCGCGCAGTTGCCGCACGGCTTCCCGGCGGACGTGGCGGACAGCATCCTCGAAGGTGTCCAAGGCGCCGCAGCACGATTGGCTGCATAGCCAGCCGTCGCTGTAGGCCCTCTGGCCGCTACAGCGCAGCCGTATCGGCTTCAGCCTCAGGCCACAGCGCCGGGAAGTAGAAACGCAGCGCATGCAGTGGCAAGCCGAACCGGACCTTGCCCTGCACCGTGTCGCTGCGCAACAGCCCTCGGCGCACCAGCGCCGAGACCAGGTTCACGGCCGTGCGGTCCCCCAGCCCGGTCATTCGCTTGAACTCGCCGCGCTCGATTTCCAGGCCGGTCACGAACAGGTAGTGCAGGGGGCGCAAGGCCTCGAGGCGCACGCCACTCTTGACGGACTCCTGCTCGAAGCTCAGGCAGGCCGCGATGCGCTGCTCGATGGCACCGAGGTTGAGCATCGAGCGCATGAACGACACCTGGTCGATGCAGACCTCCAGGACATAGTCGATCCAGTCAACCAAGGCCGATTCGCTCAGGTTGCCCCGGCCGTCCAGATCGCCGCGCCGAGGCTCGTCGGCAGCGGCCAACAGCGCGTAGTAGCGGTCGACGGAGCGGGCGAAGCCCCGCAGGGGCGACCACATGCCACCGGTGTAGCCCAGGGCGCTGAGCAGGGTGTGCGTGTGAAGCCGCATCACGCGGCCATTGCCGTCGACGAACGGGTGGATCCATCCAAGGCGCTGGTGGGCGGCTGCCATGGCCACCAAAGCGGCATCGCCCCGGCGAACGCCGCCATAGAACGTTGCCCACCGATCCAGGAACATGCCCAGGCTGGCGGCCAGGGGTGCCACATGCCGCCCCACGCTCACTTCCTGGGCTCGCAGCGCGCCGGGCTCGATGGGCGCGCCTTGATCCGTCTGCAGGTCGCTCGGCGGCAGCCTGGAAAACAGCGCGCCGTGGATGCTCCTGACCGCCTGAACGGAGTACAGCTCACCCGCCCCGGCCGCACCTGAGAACCGCGCTTCCAATTCGATCTCGGCGTCGATGTGGGCAATGGCCAGGCGCTGGCGCGCCGCCAGCTTGGCGTCCTGCGAGAAGTCCTTGTGCAGCGCCTGCTCCAACTCCAATGGGCGCGTGTGCTGCCCTTCGATGCGGTTGGAGTAGTAGGAATTCATGGCGCGCAGCAAGCCGCGCAGTTCGGCTGCAAGCGTCTGGCCGGCCAGGCTGCTGGCCGAAAGAGCCAGGTCGTGCGCCTTAGCCAACAAGGGCTCTTGGCGCGCCGCGGAGGGCAGCAGCGGCTCGAACTGGTGAGGCCGGTCGTACATTGAGGTTTCCATGCGAACATGGATTGTTCCATAAACCAATGTCACGTCTGCTGTTTTTGGCTTCTATGCGTACATCGTTGCGAACCTCTATGCGAACTTGAATACTTGGAACAGGAACGCTATGGCTTTGAGTCCAAGGGCGTCGACCCGGGCCTGAACCGCCGCCAGTTCGGTGTCGATGGCGCGCAGGCCGTGCCACCAGTCATCGCTCGCGCGGTCGCGTCGAAGACCGCCGGTGCCACAGCCAGCAGCAGTTGCACGGTGCGAACGTAGTCGGCGTTCATGAGGGCCGCTTCAGGTTGAGGCGTTCGCCGGTTTTCGTGGCCGACACCCAGCGCTTGCCTCCACCGAGGCGTTCGCTGTGGCGGCGCGCAAGCCCAGCCCATGGGAGGTCCAGATCCTCAGCGAACGAGTGGGCCAGCCTGGCCACCTTGATCCTCTTGAGATGGGCCAGCAGGTTTTCCAGTACGTCCGTGTGCAAGGACCGCGCGCCCTCCACAAGTTGGCGAGCCTCTTCGATGCTCTGGCTCTTGCCGACGTCGCTCAGCAGTTCCAGCACCGCGCGCTCTGGCACCGATACGAGGAGGTCGGAACGCCCCCCTGGCAAGGGTGCGACGCCAAGACCCGGGAGAAGCGAGTCGTCGAAGAAGTGGGTGGCCACCGACGGAAACGGGGCGCTCTGGGAGTTGAGTGGTCCGCGCGAAGTTCTCAAGCGCCCCGCCGGCGCGACGCCCAGTCTGACCGAGCTACGCGTGCACCATGTCAAGGGCGGCTTTCCTGTCGATGTCGACGACGCCTTACGCCACGAGCCTGGCCTGCTGCCGGCCTTGGCTTCGCGCGTGCTGGATACGTACTTCCCGTTGACCCTGCATGGCGACATCGTGGCCAGCCTGGGCCTGGACCTCGACGGGCCGCGGGAAGTGCGCGAGGCGATGCCGCTCACGGTCATCGATGCCATAGGACAGCGCCGTCGCCGAGATCCAAGCTTTCGGGAGCGCGTGCTTCGCGCTTACGAGTAC
>JBBARJ010000322.1:0-3610 GCA_040399825.1 Gemmatimonas sp. | reverse complement strand
TCGATCCCTGATCCCCGGGAACGCGTTCGTCAGTCAAGCGACCTCCCGAGCAGGGCGCGCAGCCGTTCGCTGCCGCGCTTCACCCGCATCTTGAGCGCGGATTCTCCGGCGCCAGTCATGGCCGACATCTCACCGTACTCGAGCCCTTCCGCGTATTTGAGCAGCAGCGCTTCCCGCTGCAGCGGGTCGAGCTGGCTGAGCGCGTGCACGAGCGCGGCGTCTTCGACGCCGGTCGCAAGCCCGAGTGGAGGGGCCGGCGCGGACTCAAGAGCGATCTCGTCTTGCACGAACCGACGCGTGCGACGGCCGCGGGACGTCAGGGCGTTGTGGCACTGGTTGGTGAGGATGCGAAAGAGCCACCCGCGGAACTGATCGCGCTCGTCATACCGCCCGATGGCGAGATACGCGCGCAAGAAGGAGTCCTGAACCACGTCCTCCGCATCCGCTCGCTCCCCCAGCATGTGGTACGCGAAACGCCAGCACGCGTCGTAGTACCGCGACACCAGAGTCCCAAAGGCGTCGGGGTCACCTGCGCGGGTCCGAACTACCAGCTCCGCGTCAGTCATCGATGTACAACAGCCCAGCCGCGATGCGCGTCACCGGAATCCCCGGTTCCGCGCCAACGCGACCCCAGTGCACCGATCATCCCCCGATCGCGGCGACGGCCAGCATCATCGACAGCGCCACGAACATCGAGGTCGCCAACCTGTTTACCCCACCCACTCGACGAAGCAAGAGCTCCGACTCCGCCGGCGGCAACTGCTGCTGCACCACCAGACGGTTGGCCGCGCGGGCTCGTCGAAACAGGAACCAGTTCGCAGTGCCGCCTGACGCCAGCATCGTGGATACGAAGATCGCCGCGTTCATGATGAGCAGCCACTCATTCTCCGGCAGCTGCATGTCGGCCATCGTGAGCGGCTTGTCACTGCCGGTCAGCACACGGAACGCGATACCCGGCATCAGGAAGAAAAACGCGAACGGCAGATACAGCTTGCGGTACAGGAACCAGGCCGGCGGAAACGCGATGGCCGCGCTCCAATTCCAGGTCGGCACGAACGACGCATCCTCGAAGAAGGGCGCCATCTTCCGACGGTACACCCGGTCCCACTTGGGGCCGATGAAGGCCTCCATCTCGGCGTCGCTCGGCTGCTCGAGTGACCGTTGCTGGTTCTGCTTCTGCGCCCAGCGCGGTAACTCGTTCTTGGGCGCTTCCGGCGGCAACTCCGGCGGCGTGTCGGAACCCGAGGGCATCGGGGGCATGGTCATGACGCCACCGACACGATGGCGGTCGCGGGCTGTTGCTGACTCAGGCAGTGCAGTGTGCCGAGTCCCCACACGAGATCGACCGCATGAATGCCCACAATGCGATGATCCGGCAGCAGCGCGGACAGCGTGTTCAGCGCGATGCGATCGTTCGGGTCGTTGAACGTCGGCACGATGCACACGCCGTTCGCGATGTAGAAATTCGCGTAGCTGGCCGGCAAGCGAGTGCCGTCCATGATCACCGCGCGCGGATAGGGCAGCGTGACCACCCGGATCGGCTCGCCGCGCGCATCCGTCGCCCCCTGCAAGCGATGCAGGTTGTCGAGCGACCGCGCGTGATTCTCGTCGGCAGGATCTTCTTCGTGTGCCAGCACCACCACCCCCGGCGACACGAAGCGCGCGATGTCGTCGACATGCCCATGCGTGTCGTCGCCCACGCACCCTTCACCCAGCCAGATGGTGTGCGTGATGCCGAGGTAGGTGTGAAAGGCACGCTCATAATCGGTGCGCGAGAAGCCGGGATTGCGCACCTGCACGTCGGACAGCAACCACTCTTCGGTCACCAGCATCGTACCGAGTCCATCGGTCTCGATGCCGCCGCCCTCGAGAATGAGGCGCTGTCCGTTGTCGTGCCGCATCGCTTCCACGCGCGGCAGTGACGTCACGCGCGAGACGGCCTCGGGTACATGCACGTCGAGCGCGTAGTTGTCGTACTTGCTCCACGCGTCGAAGCCCCAGTGCACGAGGGCCACGCTGCCGTCTGCGCGATGGACAGCGGTCGGCCCCGAATCACGCAGCCACACGCGATCGGTGGGCTGCACGTGCAACCGGTAGTGCGCGGCATCCACGCCGTGCATCGTGAGCGCCGCGCGCGCATCCTCGCACACGGCGTCATCCTGACAGAGAATGTCCACGCGCTCGTACGGCGCGAGGGCACGCACGATTTCGGCGTACACCCACGGGATCGGCGCGAACTTGCCGGGCCAATCGGGTTCATGCGTGGGCCAGCCGATCCAGGTGGCGTCGTGACGCTCCCACTCGGCGGGCATACGCACCGGTCCGAGTGCGGATAACTCGATACGGTGACTCAACGACCGGCCAGCCAGCGCTGCGTGATCGGGCCGTACGCATCGATCCGACGATCGCGCAGGAACGGCCAGTTGCGACGCGTGTCCTCGATCAGGCCAAGGTCGCAGGCCGCCACGAGAATCTCCGGCTCCGTGCCCGCCTGTGCGAGATAACGGCCGAACGGATCAGCGATGAACGACTGTCCGAAGAACTCGAGACCGTCGGTGCCGGGCTCGGGCTCGAAGCCCACGCGATTCGGCGACGCCACGAACACGCCGTTGGCGATCGCATGCGCGCGCTGCGCCGTGCGCCACGCGTCAACCTGCGCGTCGCCGAACGTGGCCTTCTCACCGGGATGCCACGCGATGGCCGTGGGGTAAAACAGGATCTGCGCACCCAGCAGTGCGGTGATACGCGCCGCCTCCGGGTACCACTGATCCCAGCAGATCAGCACCCCGATGTCGGCATACTTGGTGCGCCACACGCGGAAGCCGTTGATGCCGGGATGCGCATCATGCCGTAGATCTTCGGTGACGTCGCCGGGCGCGAAGTAGTACTTCTCTTCGAAGAGTGGGTCGTGCGGGATGTGCATCTTGCGATACGTGCCGAGCACGCTGCCATCGGCATCGATCACGGTGGCCGAGTTGCGATAGAGACCGGCCGCCTCACGCTCGTAGAAGGGCACGACGATCACCACGTCGAGTTCCTTGGCGAGCGCTTGAAAGGTGTGCACCGTCGGGCCGTCGGCCGGCTCGGCGATGTCAAAGCGCTCGGGCTTTACGCTCTTGCAGAAGTACGGTGCGTTGAAGAGCTCCTGCAAACAGATGATCTGTGCGCCTCGCGCGGCGGCTTCGCGCACGCGCGTTACCGCGCGCGTCACGTTGCTGGCGAGATCATCCGAGGCGGTGTCCTGAATGACACCGATGTTCACGATGTTGGCCATTTCGAAAAGTCATCGATACCGGGGCCGGGGGCAACGTGGCGGGGTCACCGTTTTTTCGTAGTCGCCTTCGGCTCGGCCTTGCGGTCCGCTTTCGCGTCCGCGCTCGTCGTGACCACGGGCGGCTCGAGCACCGGCTGGAGGTAGGCCAGCAGAATGCGCCGCAAGTCGTCGAGTAACGGTTTTTTGTCGGCGGCCACGGCTCGTCCGCGACGCGCCAGCAGCGACTGCCCGAGCGTCGCGGCCACGAGCGCAACGCGGCGTCGATCGCGGGTGGCGAGCTTCGGGTTTCGCGCCGCGAAGAGCACATCCAGCCGATCGACGAACGAGTCGAACAGC
>JBBARJ010000321.1:1440-3613 GCA_040399825.1 Gemmatimonas sp. | reverse complement strand
CGTCATGTCGATCCACTCGGCGCGGAAGTACCACACCAGCGCGATGAGTGTGCCCAGATGGAGCGCGACATCGAAGGCGAGTCCCGGATCGGTCCAGCCAAAGAAATAGGGCGTCAGCGCCAGATGTGCCGAACTCGAAATCGGCAGCAGCTCAGCGAGTCCCTGCACAAGGCCAAGCACCACCGCCTGAAAAATCGTCACGCTGTCATCCACCCACGGGAGAGTGCTGAGCTCATCGACCGGCGACCGCCGATGCCATGGTGCGCTCATAAAGGGCCTCATACTGCGCGACGACGGCATCTTCCGAGAAGCGCTTTCGCGCGTCCGCGGCGGCGGCCGTGCTCATCTGCTGCCACAACGCGGGATCCGTAAGGAGGCGTACGCCGGCGGCCGCCATGGCCTCCACGTCACCGACGTCGCACAGGAATCCGGTTTCGCCGTCAGTAACGACTTCGGGGAGACCACCGGCCCGCGCGCCGATGACCGGCACGCCGGACGCCAACGCTTCGAGGGCACTGAGCCCGAACGACTCCTGATCGCTGGTGAGCAAAAACAGATCGGCACCGGCCAGGAGCGGCGCGATGGCATCGATCTTCCCGAGGAACAACACGTGTTCGGCCACGCCGAGCTCGCGCGCTTCCGCCTCAGCCTCGACGCGCTCCGGGCCGTCACCGATCATCACCAGCACGGACGGCACCTCGCTGTTCACGCCCGCGAAGACGCGAACGACATCACGCACGCGCTTGACCGGCCGGAAGTTCGAAATGTGCATCAGCACCTTTCGCCCGGTGGTCACGTCGGGGGGGATCGGGAACTGGTGCCGACTGCGGTCGTAGAGTTCCGGGTTGATGAAATTCGGAATGACTTCGACATCACAGCCCACGCAGCCAAAGGCGCGGTAGGTCTCATCGCGCAGGTACTCGGACACGGCGGTCACACTATCGGACTTCTCGATGGAGAAGCGCGTGATGGTGTAGAACGAGCGCTCCTGCCCGACGATGGTGATATCGGTGCCGTGCAGCGTGGTCACGACGCGCACATCGGCGTTGCCCTCGCGCAGCATCTCGCGGGCAATCCACGCACTGGTGGCGTGCGGAATGGCGTAATGGCAATGCAGAATGTCGAGCTGGTGATCACGCACGACTTCGTGCATTCGCACCGCGAGCGCCAGATCGTACGGCGGATACTCGAACAACGGATAGCGCCCGACATCGACTTCGTGAAACCAGACCCGTGGCAGAAAACTCGGCAACCGGAACGGCTGCTGATACGTGATGAAGTGCACTTCGTGACCGCGCGCCGCGAGCGCGATTCCAAGCTCGGTCGCGACGGCGCCCGAGCCACCGTACGTCGGATAGCAGGTGATCCCGATCTTCATGTGGTCCTCGTCTGCATCGCGTGGTCCTCGACGGATTCCTCGTGATCCCACCAGGCGAGCGCCTGCTCGCGCGCGTTGGGCGCGTCGGGGTCGATACGCGTAACCTGCGGCGCCGGCAGCTGATGCCGGAACCAGGTGCGCTGCCGCTTCGCGTACTGCCGCGTTTCGATGATCACCCGCTCGATCGCGCCCTCGAGGGCGCGTGCGCCACCCGCGCCCTCGAGCGCATCGCGCACCACGCGGTAGCCGCTCGCAGACCACGCCGGCGCGTCGTGGGCGATCGACTGCCGCAATCGTTCGACTTCCTGGACAAATCCGTCAGCGATCATCTGATGCACGCGGTGAGCAATCCGTTCGACCAGCACCGGCCCCGGATCCACCACAAGATACCGTACCGACGCCACTGAGGAGACATCGGCCGCCGCTGAGGAGGAGGCATCCGGTGCGGTCTCGCGCTCATGGGATGATCGCAGGGCGTCGCTGAGGCGCGTGCCGGCCAGTAGCGCCGTTTCAATGGCCCGCATGAGTTGCGTCCGCCCCAGATGCGCCCGCGCCGGATCGAGACGCCGGCACCAGCGCGTCAGTTCGTCGAGCGTGCCGTTGGCCAGCCAGGCGGCCAACGCATCGCGTCGGTCCGAATCGAGTGCCGGTACAGCATCGAGGGGCGACACCAGCGCCTTGACGTATAGCCCCGTCCCGCCGACGATCACGGGAGGCGTTCCTGCGGTCTCGGCCTCGTTGCACCAGTGCACGGCATCGGCCGCCCAGCGATGCGCCGAGTAGCGGTCGGTGGGT
>JBBARJ010000321.1:0-1340 GCA_040399825.1 Gemmatimonas sp. | reverse complement strand
GCACCAGTGCACGGCATCGGCCGCCCAGCGATGCGCCGAGTAGCGGTCGGTGGGTTCAACGACGTCCACCCCGTAGTGCGGAATCGCGGCACGGTCGGCGAGCGAGGGCTTCGCGGTGCCGATGTCGAAGCCGTGATACACCTGCCGTGAGTCGGCGCTCACGATGGCCAACCCTCGTGTTCGTGCGAGATGCATGGCGAGGGCCGACTTGCCGGCGGCCGTGGGGCCCACGATGATGCGGCGCACCGTGGTCGACGGCAGGACAGGGTCGCCGGTGCGCACGTCGGTCACGTCCGGCCGAAACGCCGGTCGAGCTCGTCCCACGACAACCGCACGATGGTAGAGCGCCCGTGCACGTCGTGCGCCGGCAACTTGGTGTTGGCCAGGGCGATGTAGAGGGCCCGCATCTCGCCCGGCGACATCACATCGCCCGCTTTGATCGCGGCTTTACAGGCGAACGTGGCGGCCAGGCGTTCATGCCGTTTGGCGTCGCCGGCAGCACGATCACCGATCAGCGCCGCCAGTGTTTCCCGCAGACAGCGTTCGGCATCAAAGCGTGGATGCGGCATGGGCACGGCGTTCACGAGCAGTGAATGTCCGCCAAACCCCTCCATCTCGAAGCCGAGCTTCTCGAAGGCCGCGCGATGCGCGTCAAAGGCGTCGGCCTCCTCGGGGCCGAGGTGCAGCGTCATCGGGAAGAGCAATCGCTGCGACGGCGCTTCGCCGCGTTCGAGCACGCCGAGGAAATCCTCGTACAGCACGCGCTCATGCGCCGAATGCTGATCGATGAGGATCACGCCGTCCTCGTGCTCGAACATGAGATACATGCGACGCAATTGCAGCAGCGGGGGCACCGCCATGGGCGCGTCGTGTGCGGGCGGCGTGTCGGCCGCGATGGTCGCGGCGTGCCCGATGGTCGCGGCGTGCGCGGGCGCATCGGGCGTGGCGAACAGTCCTTCGGCGGCGGGCGTGGCGCGCAGGGCCGCGGGCTCCATGGCGTGCACGTCATCGCGCCACGAGGGGGCGGCGGCGGGCGTCCAGGTCCGCCAGCCGATGCCGGCACTGGCGTCAAACAGGCCGAGGGCACGACGGACGGCATTCTCGACCGCCCGCTCGAGGGGCCACCGATCGCGCAAACGCACTTCGGACTTCGCCGGGTGCACATTCACATCGACATCCCCGCCGGGCACGTGCAGCGACAGCACGAGCGAGGGGCGTACCCCAGAGGGCAACGTGGAGCGATAGGCCGCTTCGGCGGCGCGTACAATGCCGTGATCGCGGACGACGCGCCCGTTGATGATGAGCAGCACGCGTCGTGTGGCGGTGCCGACATCCGCCGG
>JBBARJ010000320.1:0-3635 GCA_040399825.1 Gemmatimonas sp. | reverse complement strand
CCCCAGAGCTCTTTGGTAATGCGCGCCACGTTCTGCATCAGCTCCGGCAGCAGGGCCGACGGCGGCGAGGCCGGGCGCTGCGACCGGATGATGACCTGCACGGTCGTGTCGCCGATGGCCTTTGCCAGCTCGGCCTGCACCTCCGGCGCGGTCTGCGTGGGATACACGCGGCAGTTCACATTGGCTTCAGCCAGCTGCGGCAGCGCGTTGGTGGCGTGACCGCCCTTGAGCTCGGTCGCGACGCAGGTGGTCCGCAACATCGAGTTGTACTTGGGATCGGCCGTGACCACGGCAATGGCCGCCGGGTCGGCCGGGTTCGCGACCAGCGCCTTCATGCCCTTCCCCATCGCGGGCTCTTCGAGCGCGGCCGTCTGCGAGAAGAACGCGCGGGTCACTTCGTTGAGCTGAATGGCGAACTTGTAGCGCCCCACTTTTCCGAGCGCATCGGAGAGCGACGTGATGGCGTTGTCGTCACGCGGCACCGAGGAGTGCCCACCCTTGTTCGTCACGCGCAGCGTGAAGTTGGTCGTGATCTTTTCGGTGGCCTGCACGCTGTTGAACAGCGGCTTACCATCGCGCAGCGTGCCGCCACCACCCTCGTTGATGACCAGGGCGGCGTCCACCAGCGCTTTGTGGTTCTTGAGCAGCCAATCCACGCCGTTGGCCGGACCGCTTTCCTCGTCGGCGGTGAGCGCGATGATGATGTCACGATCGGGCACAAAGCCCTCGCGCTTCATGCGATACACGTTCGCCACAAAGATCGAGGCCATCGCCTTGTCGTCGGCCGTGCCGCGACCATAGTAGTAGCCGTCGCGCTCCGTGAACACGAACGGGTCGAGGTCCGGTGACCAGTCGGCCTTGAGGGCTTCGACCACATCGATGTGCGCCAGCAGGAGCAGCGGCTTCGGCGCATTGGGGCCGCCTTTGCCGCGAATGCGCGCTACCACGTTGTGCTTTTCCGGGCGCGGCCCGCCCACGAAAATGTCCGCCTCCGGGATACCGGCGGCTTTGAAACGGGCGGCCATTGCGATCGCGGCGGTGGTGATATTGCCAGTCTCGACGCCCGTGTTGATCTCGACGAGCTCTTTGTAGATCTCGCGGGAGAGCTGCTGCTGGGCGGTGAGCGCGGCGGCATTGAAGATCGGCGCGCGCGATTGCGCGCCGAGCTGCGACGAGGCAGTCAAGGCCGCGACGAGACCGGCGAGGGGCACGCACGAACGACGCATAGGAAGTCCACCAGTGGGAAGGGAGAAGGCGATCGGCATCAGTGCGTGCCGTCGAGTGAAAAGGCCAGCAGTTCGCTGTGGTCACCACCACCGGTGGCCAGCACGATGTATTGTACGCCGTTCGCGCCGCGATACGAGATCGGATTCGCATAGCCGCGCCCTGCCGGCAGATCGAACTGCCACACCACGCGACCGTCGCGGGTGTCGAGTGCGTACAGCACGGATCCGCCACCGGTCGCGAAGATCAGCCCTCCCTTCGTGACGGTACCACCAACGGCCCCGGCCACGCCGAGCGGTGGCAACGTCACGTTCTTGAGCAGCGGGTGATTCCGGATCGCGGGCGTATCGCCGAGCGTGACCTGCCAACGGCGCTTGCCGGTGTCGAGGTCGATCGCGGTCATCGTGCCATACGGTGGCTTGATGAGCGGCAGCTGTTCAGGCGGCGCATGATCCGCCTTGCCCGAATCAGGATCGGCGGTCACACCGAGCCCGCTGCGCACCAGGTCGACCGTATACTCAAAACCGATGGTGTCGTTGGGCACGCCCTTCTGCACGCGATAGACCACCGGGTTGTCGGTGCCCTTCACGTACAGCGTGTGCGTTTCGGGGTCGTACGACGTGCTGCCCCACCCCGCCCCACCGATGGAGCCCGGCATCACGATCGTGCCTTCCAGCGACGGCGGCGTGAAAATGGGGCCGCTCCGATACTTGGCGAACACCTCGAGGGCGCGACGCTTGAGCTCCGGTGTGAAATCGATGAGATCCTGCTCGCTCACGCTTTGCCGAGTGAACGGTGCGGGATTGGTCGGCATCGGTTGCGTACGCGCGGCACGCTCGCCGGGCACATCACTCGCAGGCACCGGGCGTTCGACGATCGGCCAGATAGGCACGCCGGTCTCGCGATCGAAAACGTAAATCCACGCCGTCTTCGAGGGCACGGCCACCACATCGCGCGGCTTGCCGTTCCAGGTGATCGTGGCGAGCACCGGCGGCGCGGGGAGGTCGTAGTCCCACAATCCATGATGCACGATCTGGTAGTGCCACACGCGTGCGCCGGTGGTCGCATTGAGCGCGACCACTGACTCGGCGAACAGGTTATCGCCCTTGCGATCACCACCGTACCAATCGTTGGTGGGCGTCGACACCGGCAGAAACAACAGACCGCGTGCCGCGTCGAGGCTCATCGGCGCCCACACGTTGGTGTGACCCATGTACTTGTACGAGCCGTCTTCCCACGTATCCCAGCCCACCTCGCCGGAATCGGGCACGGTGTGAAAGCTCCACACGCGCTTCCCGGTGTGCACGTTAAAGGCCTGCACGTCGCCGGGGGGATCGTTGCGATAGCGGATCCGATCACCCACGCCGTTGCCGACGATGACCAGATCGCCGTACACCACCGGTGGTGAGGTGTTGGTGTACTGCAGCTGGTTGACGGCGCGACGCAGCTCTTTGGTGAGATCGATTTCGCCATTCACGCCGAACGACGGAATGGGCTTCCCCGTAGTGGCATCGAGGGCGATCAGCTTCCAGCGCGCATTGATGAAGATCCGCCGCTCCGTGGGCGAGGCCCAGGTGGCCACCCCACGATGCACGAAACCGGTGCCGTTCGACGGCTGCCCGGTGCGCCACATCTCGGGGTCGAACTTCCACAGTTCGCGTCCGGTGCGCGCATCGAGTGCGGCCACCGCGGCGTACGGGGTCGACACATACATCGTATCGCCAAGCACGATGGGCGATGCCTGAAACAGCCCCGGGCGTGCCGCCTTCTGATTCACGCCGGCGCGCACACTCTGCTCACCGGTGTTCCACCGCCACGCCAGTTTGAGCCGACCCACATTACTGCGGTCGATATCGGCCACCGGCGCGTAGCGCATGGCCCCCGGGTCACCACTGGTATTGGCCCAATCCACACGCTGCGCGATCGCATCGGGCGCGGCACCGATCAGCAGCGTGAAGGCCGTCGCCCCGATGACGGCGCGCATTATCGTGACCTCGGTTCGCCAAGCTTGGCCGCCTTCCGCACATACTCGGCGGCGTCGGCGTGCGTAGCCCACCACACCTTCCCGGCCCCCTTTGCCTTGATATGCGCGATGAGCAGCTCGAGCGCGACAATGCGGGAGCGGTGCCCCGACACATGCGGATGCAGCGTGAGCACGAACATCGTGCCTTCCTCGTACGCCTTGTCGAACTCGTCCATCCACACGCGCGCGACGTCACGCGGATTCATGTAGCGCTCGCCGCGCGGGTCGAACAGCGGCGCATCATCGAGAATCCACTGCACCGGCAGTTCCACCAGCCCGGTGGGCTGGCCACGCTGCAGGAGTTCATACGGCGCGTCATCCGCCATGAGCGAGCTCTCGTAGCGAAAACCCATATCGCGCAAAATGGACAACGTGTTCGGACTGAAGT
>JBBARJ010000319.1:0-3663 GCA_040399825.1 Gemmatimonas sp. | reverse complement strand
GCGGCCGTGCTTGGCGTGCCGATGTCCGAGCGTCCTGTGGAGATCACGCCGGCAGCACTGAATGTGCCCTTGCACAGCGCGTCGTTGACTGCTGCCGGTGCATATGCGACGGTGCGCGTCGACGATACGGTGAGCTGCCCGCGGTACGTCGCGGCGGTCATTACCGGCGTGCAGGTCGGCCCGAGCCCCGATTGGCTCCGCCTGCGTCTCGAGAGCATCGGACAGCGCAGCATCAGCAACGTCGTCGATGCGACCAACTATGTGCTGCACGGCCTCGGGCAGCCGGTGCATGCGTTCGATCTCGCCAAGTTGTCTGGTAAGGGCATCGTGGTGCGACCAACGATCGATGGTGAAGTGATTGTGACCCTCGACGGCACCACGCGCGCGATAGCGGCTGGTACCACGGTGATCTGCGACGGGGAACGTCCCGTTGCGCTGGCCGGCATCATGGGTGGACTCGACAGCGAAGTCACCGCGTCGACCACCGACGTCTTATTGGAGGTCGCGCGGTTTGAACCGCGCTTCGTGCGTCGCGTGCGCCGCGCCGTGAATCTGTCCACCGACGCATCGTATCGGTTCGAGCGAGGGGTCGACGGAGGCAACACGCTCGAGGTGGCGCGTACGGCGGCGGCACTCATCGTGCAGGTTGCTGGTGGGCAGGTCGTCGAGTTCATCGACGTCGCCGAGCCGGTGGCCGTGCGCCATGCGGTGACGGTGCGTCCGTCACGACTGGCGCGCGTGCTCGGTGTCGTCGTTGCGCCGTCGGAGATTCGGCACCGTCTGGAGTCGCTCGGCTGCACGATCGTCGAAGACGCGCACGGGTTGCTGGTCACGCCACCGACGTGGAGACATGACCTGCTCATCGAAGTGGATCTGATCGAAGAGGTCGCGCGCCTGGTCGGCTTCGACAGCTTGCCTGATGAACTGCGGGGGTTCCGGCCTGGAAACGCGCCGGATCATCCGATGTACCTCGCCGGTCGTCGCGTGCGCGATCTGCTGGTTGGCATGGGACTCGCTGAAACGCGGCCGATGCCGTTCACCAGCACGGGCGACGAGCACACACCACGCGTGCGCAATCCGCTGGCGGATGACGAGCCGTTCCTGCGTGCCTCGATCCTTGATACACTGGCCCGTCGGGCGGAATACAACTTGACGCGCATGCAGGGCAACCTGCGGCTTTTCGAAGTCGGTAACGTCTTCCTGGGGGCGCCGGATCGCTTACCTCGTGAGGAAGTCCGTGTGGGTGCCCTGATCATGGGCAGCCGGCGTCCACCGCATTTCACGGAGCCGCAACCGCCGGCGTTCGACATGTGGGATGCGAAGGAGATCGCCGTGCGCGTGCTGGCGGCGGCGTTCCCGGGCCGGGTCGCCACCGTGGCGGCCGGAGTGGCTCCGTCCATCTGGGTGCTGTCTGTGAGTGGCGTGGGCGAGGTCGGTCGGGTGGAAGCGGTCACGCTCGACCGTCCGGTGTGGGCCAGCGAAGCATTCGGCATCGAGGTGACACTTGGCGTCATGCCCTCGGCCGATGTGGCGCCGCCTCGGGCCAACGGCCACGAGAACGCCCCGATCGGGCGGGAATCGTCCGTGTCGGCGGCCATTCGCTTCACCGCGCTCCCGACGACACCAGCCGCTGAGATTGATCTGGCGTTGCTCGTGCCGGACGGCGTCGCCGCCGCGACGGTGGAGCAGGCGCTTCGCCGCGCCGGTGGTGACCTACTGGAGCAGGTGAGCCTGTTCGATGAGTTCCGCGGTGCGGGTGTGCCGGACGCGCATCGGAGTCTCGGGTGGCGGTTGACGTTCCGTCATCCCGAGCGCACCCTGCGGGACAAGGAAATCGAAGGTCGGCGCGCCCGCCTGCTGGATCTCCTCGACCAGGAACTCGGTATCCGTCCACGTGCGTCCTGACACGATCGCGTTTCGCGAGCTCGATACGCTCGTTCGCAATCTCAGCGACCAGCTGGCGGGGTACCGCCGGCGGGCGCTGGCTGCCGAGTCGCGTACCCGTGAACTCGAGCAGTCGTTGGCTGAGCGTGAGGGCACGTTGATCGAGGTCCGGGCCGACGGGCTGCGTTCTGCCCAGGCGCGGGCCCTGCTCGAGGCCAAGGTTCGGGAGCTGGAGGCCAAAGCCGAACTCGCTCAAGCGGAGGTCGTTCGCGTTCGAGCAGCGTTCTCCGCGGCGGCGGAGGCCGCCACGCCGCAGGCGGTCGACAGCGAACTGGCCCGCGAGAATGAGCGGTTACGGTCTCGCCTCTCCGAGGCGGGGGAGAAAACGAAACAACTTGGGGAGCGGGCGCGCTTTCTCCGGCAGCAAATCGGGCAGGGAGCGGAACGGTGATCGACAACAAGCTGGTGGTCAAAGTCCGGATTGTTGGCGAGGACTACACCCTACGCACTGAAGCGTCCCCAGAGCACACCAAAGCGGTGGCCGAACATGTGGACCGGACGATCCGGGCTATCATGGGTGGCGGCTCGACGATGGAAACGCAGAAGGCGGCCATTCTGGCGGCACTGCAGATCACGGACGAACTGTTCCGCGAACGGTCGGCCGTGGAAACGCTCACGACCGACATTCGGCTGCTCGCTGCCGACATTCGTCCGCTCCTTCCGCCGGCGAAGCGAGTCGACGACGGCAATCCGCTTTGAGTGGTGAATCGTCCGTCGAAAGGGGCGGACGGGATGGCGGCCGTCGGGTGCTCCCCGTTGCGGGCCCCCCGACGCGTCCGTACGTTCTGAAAGTCAACGGTACGCGCGCGCCCCTGTGCCGCGGCAGCGGAGGTCGCTCCCTCTCCGCCGGCCGCGGCGCATCGTGGCAGTCGCCCGTCCCGTGCGCACGATACGTCCGCTGGAATAACGATCAAGAACCCGCGCGTAGGCGCGGTGGAGCATAGATCCTCATGGGCGAGATTCCCGCAGTGGCGCTAGTTGGCGCCCTTGGGTTTATCGCGGCTGTCGTCGCGTACGTGGTCGGACGACAGTCGTGGCGTAAGGTGGAGACCGCTGAGCAGCAGCGGGCGCTCGTCGTCGCCGAGGAAGGCGCGGTGCGCGTGCTGAATGAGGCCAAGCGTGAGGCGGAGACGCTTCGACGGAGCGCCATCGTCGCAGGCAAGGAGGAGGTGCTCCAGCTTCGTGAGGCGCATGAGCAGGACGTGCGGCAGCGTCGGCTCGAGCTGGAACGCGAAGAGAAGCGGGTCATCGAACGGGAGTCGCAGCTTGATCGCGCCCGGGAGTCGCTCGAGAGCCGCGAGCAGGAGGTGCAGCGGCGCGGATCCGACGTGGGGCGACGTGAGTCGGCGGCGACGTCCAAAGAGCAGGAGCTCGACAAGCTCATCGCTGACGAACGGCGTAAACTCGAACAGTTGGCCGGTCTCAGCGCCGACCAGGCGAAGGCCGAGCTCATTCGTCGCTTGGAAGACGAAGCGCTGGCTGATGCGGCCAGCCGTCTACGTGAGATTCGGGAGTCAGCCAAGCGCAACGCCGATCGGGAGGCGAAGAAGATTGTCGCGCTCGCCGTGCAGCGGGTGGCGGCCGAAACTACCGCGGAGATCACCGTATCAGCGGTCTCGCTCCCGAATGACGAGATGAAGGGGCGCATCATCGGCCGCGAGGGGCGGAACATCCGCGCCTTCGAACTGGCCACCGGTGTCGACGTGATTATCGACGACA
>JBBARJ010000318.1:0-3680 GCA_040399825.1 Gemmatimonas sp. | reverse complement strand
ACTGTGCAAAATCGACCTGCACCGCATTGAGCTTGGCGCGGGCGCCGCGCTCGATATTTCCGGTGAGCAAGCCCAGCGTGACATCGTGGTTACCGCGCAGTGCGTCGAGCAGGGGCAGAATGCCATCGCACAAGCGGGCTGGCGTCGCGCCTTCACGCGTGAGCTCCACACCGAGTCCGTGCACGTATTCGTTGAGCAGGTCGTCGAGCCGACTGGAGATTGTGGCATCGGTAAAGCCCGCTTCGCGCATCTGCTCGCGCGCGATCTGCCGATCGGTCTTGCCGTCGTAGCGGTAGCTGGCATCGCCGGTCGTGCCGAAGACGCGCAGCAAGGCATTCTCCATGGCGCGACGGCCGGCGCCGTCGGACCAGAGCAGCGTACCATCGATATCGAACAAAACGAGCTTCACGAGGTCTGGGCTGAGGAAGAAACGGTGGCAGGGCGTGCCACCATCGGTCTCGCATGAGCCGTGCGCGACAGCAGCAGCCCCGCCATGATCAACGCCGCGCCGAGCAACTGCCACACGGTCGGCTGCTCGCCGAGCATGAGCCAGGCAAAGGCAATCGCGACGATGGGCTGCAAGTTGCCGTACATGGCAGTGCGCGTGGCACCAAGCACGCGTACCCCGCGATAAAAGAGCAGATACGCCACCACCAGGGCTCCGATGCCGGCGTACGTCACGGCGCCCCACTCCGTCAGCGTCACCGCCCCCCAATCGAGCCTGATGAGACCGGGCAGCGCGATCGACACCAGCACCAACGCCCCGCTGGCCATGGTGATCGCCGACAGGTGGAGCGGATGCACGGTCTTGGTATACGGCTGCATCATCACGCTGAATGTAGCCCAGGCAATGCTGCCCGTAGCGATCAACCCGGCGCCGAGCATCACATCGCGCCCGCCTTCGAAGCCCTGCGCGCTACCCACGACACAGGCTACACCCAACAGCTGTAGCCCGATCCCGCTCCATCCTCGCATTGGGAGATGCTCACGTCCCAGCAGCCGCGAAATGATCGCGATCCACGCCGGTCCGGCCGCCACCACGAGCGCCGCGACGCCGGCGCGGGTACGCGACATCCCGAAGATAAAGAACAGCTGATACAACCCGTTGCCGACGAGGCCAAGCAACGCCAGCGTTATGATGTCACGCCGCGGCGGAAGCTTGGTGTCACGGACAAACGCCGCAATCGCAAACAGGACGATTGCCGCCATCGTGACCCGCAGCCCATTGAAAGTGAGCGGCGAGAGCGTGCGGAGCCCCGCCTTCACCACGCTGTAGTTGATACCCCAGATGAGCGCCATGAACACGAGCCCGAGATCGGTCGTCCCGAAGCCCGGACGGGGCGCAGCCGCTGGAGTCTGAGGCGAAGTCATGGTCCCTGCAATCTAGGCACCTCGGGCGCAGCGGGTGGAATCCCCGCCGCACCGCCGGTAGCTTCCCCCTCATGCATGTTTCCTTTGCGCTTTTTGCCGACGCGGCGAACATCTCCCAGGAAGGGAAGCTGAACATCCTGGGCGTGTTCGATGCCGTCCACGTGGGTCAGCTCCCTACCCTGCACCCACGCGCCACCTTCGTGGTGCGTATCAAGGCCGTGCCCAACGACGCCGGCGATCACGCGATGACGCTGCGCTGGGTCAACCCGCGCGGCGTCGAGCTCTGGGTGTCGAACGCCGAACTCTCGATCGCCCCGCCGCCGCCCGGTACCACGGAACTCGACATGCCGGTGATCGTGCAGCTGGACCTGCCGCTCGATCTCACAGGCGATTACCGCATGATCGTGGAACTCCGCGACGAAAAGCGCGGCGAAGCGATGCTACACGTAAGAGGACAGCCGATGGTGCCGGGTGCTGCGGCAGGCATGCTCTCTTAGAACGGATTAGGGGCGCGAAGAGTGAAGGGCGCTAAGAAGCAGGGGCGCTAAGAAGCAGGGGCGCGAAGAATGAACGGCGAAACGGCTGACGGCGCCGTGCTGAGTACTGAGTCGCCGTTCACTTTTCGCGCCGTTCACTTTTCGTGCCGTTCACTCTTCGCGCCGTCAATTCTTCACGCCGTTCGCAGTTCAAACAGCCCGCCGTATCCCCACGCCTTGTACCTTCATCTTCGCCGAGAGCTCCGTCTCCACGTAGATGCCGCCGCGCGCGAGGGAGCTGTGGATCATTCCCCCGTTTCCCGTGCTGATACCCACGTGCGTGATGCGCTGATCATCGCGATCGGAAAAGAACAGTAGGTCTCCCGCGGCATGCGGCGCGGTGACGTCGTCGCTCACCAGGACCGCGTCTTCCGCCTGCTGCCACGCGTCTCTCCGCAGTGGTACACCGTGCATCGCGAAGATCCGCTGCACGAAGCCGGAACAGTCCACGCCCCATGGCGTCACGCCTCCCCACAGGTAGCTGGTACCGGTGAACAAGGTGAGCGCACTGCGAACGATCGCGTCGCGGTCGCGTGGGAATTGTGCGGCGCGGGTCGCAGGATCGATGGCCACGCCTTCAACCACCTCGAGCCCTGACGCCACGCGTGCACCGAGCGGCAGGGCGCGGAGCTGTCCCTCGACGTCACGCGTCACGCAGCCCAGCGCGATGCGCCACGTCGCTTCGGTGCCGGTGAACGGCATGAGATAGCCCACGTGCGTCCATCCCTCGTAATCGTCGGCGCCGCGCACATGCAGCCAGTCGCCGCGGCCGTCCACCAGCTGCAGCACTTCACCAGCCAGCAGCTGCGACGTGAGCGGCGCGGAGATGCGCGCGTCGCCGAGGAGTGGAGCGATGGCCGATCGGACCGTGAACCGGTCGGCGGTGGAGAGCGTCAGTGCAGTGCCCAACGGCAGACTCTCAGCAGAGGGGGATGTCGCGCGTCACAACGACCGCGTCGCCAGGCCAACAGGCTTCCGGGAATGCTCCCGGAAGGTTAACGCGACTCGTGGATCAGCTGGGCCACGCGAGTCTCGAGTTCGCCCAGCGTGAACGGCTTGGCCAGCACCGGCCGACCGGTCAGGCGGATGAACCGCGACGCGGCGTCACTGTGTAAGTCACCGGTCATAAACACGATCCGGCGAGCCTGTTCGGGATTCCGTGACGCGAGCAGCTCGCACACCTGTTCCCCCGTCATTCCCTTCATCCGGAGATCCAGCAGAATCAGATCATACGAATGCTCCGCCAGGAGCGCGAGCGCTTCGGAACCGCCGTCGGCCACCTCAACCGCATAGCCGGTGTTCCGCAGAAATCGGCTGATCGCGCTCCGTAGCGTCACCTCATCTTCGATCAGCAGAATCGATCCCGGGGCCGGGGCCACGGCGGCGGCGATGGCGTCACCGGCGGTGACCGGCGTGGCGACCGACGCTGGGAAGGAGAGCGTGAACTCGGCCCCTTCGCCCGCGCGCGAGCGCACGTGCAGCGAGCCGCCGTGATCGCGCACAATCGCGTGCGCAATCGTGAGGCCGAGCCCGCGGTTGCCCTGCGCGGTGCGCGTCGTAAACATCGGCTCGAGAATACGCGCCAGGTGATGCGAGGTGATGCCAGGGCCCGTATCCGTCACCAGCACGTCCACGCCCTTCTCTCCTTCGCGAGTGATCACACGGATCAGCCGTTCGCCGTCGAACTCGACGAGCGCCTCCTCGGCATTCACCAGCAGGTTCGAAACGGCCTGATGCAGCTGAATCGCATCGCCGGAAATGGCCGGAAGATCC
>JBBARJ010000317.1:0-3696 GCA_040399825.1 Gemmatimonas sp. | reverse complement strand
GGCGATCCCCGATGCGACGACGCGTCGAGAGCGATTCCATGCGCGGCATCCATGCATCGAGGCGACGCAGGAGGTCGTCGGGCGTACCGGGCACCGTGCGCTGCGCGCCGAGTGACGCCGGTCCGAGACTGTCGAGCAGCGGGCCCGTTTCGATCTCCGTCATGGGCAAGCGCGCCCGTTCTTCGGCGATCGCCTGACGCACGTGCGCGAGATCGAGCCCGACTTCCTTGGCGATCTCGAGCAGACGTTCCTCCGACACGCTTTCGACGCCGTCGGCGGTGGTGGTCTGCAGCTCGCTGGCGCGGGCCAGCACGCGCTCGAGCGCGGTGCGCGGAATGTCAGCCATGAATCCGGGAAACCAGAGAGACGCGAATCGGCACTAGATGCCGCTCAAAATGATATCGATTTGCCGCTGGAGGGCCTCACGAATGGCCGGCGGCAGCGCGAAGCCGGCATCGAAGAGCGCCTGGTACGCCGTCATGCCCGACCGGCGGATGTTGGCCTGCTCCACGTAATATCGCACGTATCCGTCGCGGAGTTCCGGCGCGATGGCCGCCAACAGCATCGCACCCGCCTGCACCTGGCCCATCGAGACATAGCGGTCCGCGGTGCCGGCGCGTTGTTCGGCCGGTGTCGTGTTGTCTGCGACCACCGTACCGACCAGCGAGCCGGTAATCTCGTGCGCCAGCACGTACAACACCTGCACCGCGTCTTCACTGCGGGCGGGGAAGGGCACCGCCACCATCGTTTGCCGGTTCGGCCCCGTGGCCGTGCGCCCTTCGCCACCGATCGGCAGCGACAGCAGCACATTCCCCTGCCGCTGCGACGTGTTGTTCAGAAAGCGTTCGAACTTCGGGCGATAGACTTGCTGCCACAGACTGTCCACCGACGTGATCACCGGCGCACGGCTGCGCATCAGGCGCGAATGCTCGGCGCGGAAGAATTGCGCCTGTTCATCCACCACGCCGGCCAGGAACAGGCGGAGCCACTCGCGATCGGCTGCGGTCGGAAACATCGATGCGATGAGCGCCACGCGTGCTTGCGTTTCGCGATCGGGTGCCCGCCTCGGATCACCCTCGAACTGCAGGAACCGTTCGATCGCGTACTTCATGGCATCCCAGTTCGCGAATTCGAACGGCAGAAACTGTGCCGGCAGGTAGCCGCCGGTCAGCGACAACCGCTTCGCGAGCGTCGTGCGATTGGCATCGAGGCTCGTGAGCACATTGCCCTGGTTCTTCACCACGACCAGCGAGTCGCGATAGCCGTTCCGATACAGCCGTACGCGCGCCGTGTCTTCACTGATCAGCGCGAACGCGTGCAACCAGAGGTCGATGTGTTCCGCGGTGCGCACGGGCCAGCGCAGTGGCGGCGGGGCCGACGGCGCCACGGGAGCTCCGCTGGTCGATGCCGCGCCGTTCGGGGCGATCGGCCCGCCCATCGGCGCCCCGACGGGGATCGCCGACGCGCAGGCCGTGCACAGGGCGAACACCGGCGCGGCACGGAGCGCGTGACGCACCAATGAGCGGACAGGAAAAACGTGAGGCATACACGAGTATACACCTCACGTCAGCGACAGGATTCACCGAACGAGGCGAAACTAGCCGGCGCGTCGGATTGGTGTGGCGATCTCGGGAAGATCGGCGCCGCGCCCGCAGGTCACGCAGAAACGCCACTGTACGTCGAGCTCGGTGCTACAGGCCGGACATTGGCGCTTGGTCATGTCCATGCCGCAGTGTGGCCAGAACGTCATGCGGTGGTGTTCCGGCAGGCGATTCCCGCAGAAGCGACAGCCGCACGGTTTGGTCTCCGCTTTGACCTCACCCGTACGCTCTCCGACGTCGGTCGCCGCTGGGGTCGCCAATCGCTCCGTGCCGACCGTGGTGGCCTGCGTCGAGAGCGTCAGCGAGGTCGTGGCCCACGCTCGCACCAACGACATCGATGGCGACGGCGACGCGAGGGCCTGCGTGCAAGCGGACTGCAGCTCGGACGCGGTCTCTAGATAGCCGCGCTCCCCGGCGATCAGTCGGAGCACCGTGCGTTCGAAGGCGTCGGCACCGCCGTCCGCCATTTCACGGCGCGCTTCGCGAAAGGGCAGCAGCCGTTCCTCGAGATCGGTGAGCGTGAAGCCCTGCGCCAGGAGATGCGGGTACTGCGTGCGAACGGTGCGTGAGAGGCGGAAGGCGAGACGATCGAGATCGTCCAGCGAGCGGGACACGACGCTCACTTGATGTCCGCCGCTTGAAAACGCCCGTCGACGTCGTTCCCCATGCGCTCACGCGTCTCGCCACCGATGCGATCAAGAACTCGCTCGGCCACGTGCTTTTCGTTCGCTTGCGCGTCCTTCCAGCCATAGCCGTATCCCATGGCTACGCCGACCGCGAGGATGACTAGATACTTGAACATGAGCGTCCCGAGGTGGCCCGGCACTCGTGCGCCGGCGTCCTTACGTCATTCGACGCGCAGTCTTGGCCGCGGGTAACGCGGGAGCCGGGGCAAATGCGTCCGGCGCGGGAAATGGTGACAACGGGGCCCGCTTGGTGTTGGCCCGCACCGGCTGTGCGGCCCACCACTCTTCGAACGACGACGCGACGAGGCCATCCGATCGGTCCTGTACCGCGGCCGCCCGTGTGGCCAGATGATTGGCGTACTCGTTCTGCGGATGGCCGGCGTGTCCCTTTACCCACGCCCACTGGGTCTCGTGCATCGCCACGGCATCGACCGCCGCCTGCCAGAGCTCCACGTTCTCGACCGGCCCCTGGGCGCGCTTCCATCCCCGCGCCATCCACCCGCGCACCCACGACGTCATCCCGTCCACGATGTAGCGCGAATCGGTCGTGAAGAGCACCGAGAGGGGATTCCCCTTCCGCGACATCGCCTGATAGCTGTCGATCACCGACCGCAGCGCCATCCGGTTGTTCGTGGTATCCGGTTCCGACGCCCACAGATCGAAGCGTTGCACCGCCCCGTCGGCCCGCCGGAACTCGATCAACGCGCCCAACCCACCGGGGGTATCGCCACTCTTGCCATTGCCGAGACAGGATTCGTCGGCGAACACGGCGACCAGTGGATACTGCGCGCTCACTTCACGATCTCCATGCCGTCCAGTTCATCGATGTAGATCTCGAGCAGGCTGCCGGTGCTCGGATGACGCGCCACGATCAGCTCGCGGCCGTCCTGCAGCCGGAGCCGCTCGGGGATCACGAGGAACTCGGTGCCGCGGCGATACAGCTGAAGGCGGGTGCCATTGGTAATGGCGCGCTCGAGTTTGTCGTACTGGAGGACGGAGAGGTGCATAAGTCCCTCCAAGCTACAAGGGCGGCAGGGCGCGGTGGGCTGGGAGCGTGAGGTGGTGGGTGAGGGGTCCCCCTAGGGCTGACCACCAAGCGCGATCCGCTACCGCCCCCACCCGGCGCACACCAATTCCAGAATCGCCGTCGCGCACTCGAGGTCGGCGATTTCCACCCATTCGGTGGCCGAATGCGCGCGCGAGATATCCCCGGGCCCGAAGCAGAGCGCCGGTATGCCGGCCTCGGCGAACAGGGCGGCATCGGTCCAGCACGACAAGCCCGCAAGCGTTGGCGCAACGCCAGCCGCCGTACAGGCCGCGCGCATTGAGGCGATCAGTGGGGCCTCGCTCGAGAGATCGAGTGGAGGCTGCGCGCACACCAGCGAGACATCGGCCTGGAAGCCCGGCCG
>JBBARJ010000316.1:0-3816 GCA_040399825.1 Gemmatimonas sp. | reverse complement strand
GCGCGGGTAGCTCAATTGGATAGAGCGTTGGTCTCCGAAGCCGAAGGTTGTGGGTTCGACCCCCGCCCCGCGCACCAGCTTCAACTTCGGTTTCCCGAAGAATTCCCCTCGGTTTTTCTCGTGCCCACCAATTCAGCGGCAAGATCCGCAGGCATGGGCGGTGTGGCTCCCGGCTGAGTGCAGACAAAATCTGCGACCCGATGGGCGATGCGAAGAATGTCTTCAGGAGCCTTCCCCGATAGCAGTCCCAGAGCGAGGGCCGCCGTGTAACTGTCGCCCGCACCCACGGTGTCGGCCACCTTCAGGTCCGAACCAGGCCAGTCCCAACTGCGGCCCGCCGTCCACAAGAGGCTGCCGCGAGCCCCTCGCGTCAGGGCCACAGCCCGTAAATCGAATCGCTGGGCCAACCGCGCCAGCAGTCCCTGGTCGTCGTCACCCGGCCAACCGAGCAGGTCTGCGAGTATAGGCAACTCCTCGTCGTTCAACTTCAGCACAGTGGCCAATGCCAGGGACTCGACGATCACCTCCCGCGACCAAAACCGTTGGCGAAGATTGATGTCGAAGATGCGCAAGGCGTCGGCCCGGGTCGCTTCCAACACCCGCCGGATGGACTCGCGGGCCACCGGGTGGCGCTGGGCCAATGTCCCGAAGCACACCGCATCCGCTGCAGCCGCGACTCGCAAAACCTCTAGCCCGGCCTCCAGGAGGTCCCAGGCGACCTCGGTGTGGATGGTGTAAGCAGGCTGCCCCGACGGATCGAGGGCCACGCTCACGGTGCCGGTGGGCGCAGCCGGATCGACGGAGATCCCGGAGGTCGCCAGACCCAGAGCATTCAGGCGCTCGAGAATATCCCGACCCAGATCATCACGGCCCACGCGCGAAACCACGAGGGACTCAGCGCCGAGCGCATGCGCATGGTAGGCGAAGTTGGCGGGCGCTCCGCCCAATTGACGCCCACCCGGCAAGAGGTCCCAAAGAACTTCCCCGAGGCCGATGCAAAAGTAGCGGCGGGATCCGGAGTTCATGGCCTCGTCGGGCTTGCCGGGAACGCCGGACGGGCCGGAGAAGCCGACCCCGCCGGCGTCACGATTTTCCGCACAGCCCAGGCGGATTGGAGTTCATGAACCTCGAGGTTCTTGAAGGCGACGGTACCTCCCTGGACCTCCACCGAAAGCGAACGATCTTCAGGCTTCGGCTGGACAGGCATCGGCACGTAGCAAAGCCCACGGCTGGCGAAGACCTCCAAGCCGGTGCGGTCGCAGTAGATGATTAGGTCCAAGCTGCCGTCGTGCAGCGGCGCCGGCGCGCGATGTTGAGCCACCACCAGTTCCTGCTGCTTCACGTCGTAAACCACAGGCACCCCGCGAATGCTGAACGCGACGTGGGTCGCTTGTCCGGGCTTCAGAACGGCGCGGACCTCCAGCAATTCCCCCTGCACCGTCGCCAGCGGATTCTTTGCGTCCGGAGCCAATGACAACGAACCCAGGCGATGGGATTGGGCCCGCAGCGCCTCCAGTTCGCGCACCGGCGTGAAGGTCAGTCGTGGCCCGTCCACCGTGGTCAGCAACCGGAGCTCCAGCGGCACGGTCATGGACTGGTTGAAGGTCATGCCCTTGGTGGCAGTCTGAAACCAACCCATTTGAATGCGACGCCCATCGGCACCCGGAATATCGCTGAAGGTCTGGGGTGCATAGAAACCCTTGCCTCGCTGACCGGCCAGGTTGCTCTGCTCGGGCACGAAGCGGGCGCCATCGAAGGTACCCACGGCATAAGCACTGTTGGCGGCGAGCAGCACCCACTTCCGGCGGGTCGGATCTCCGTCCACGGGCAACTCGAAGAAGTCGGGGCATTCGAAGAGATAAGGTTTGCCGGGGGCATCACCCTCGACGATTTGGGTCAGGCTCCAATTTCGGAGATTGGGCGAGTTGAAGAAGTGGATGGTGTGCTTCTTCTGCCACTCCACGTAGAGCACCATCACCCACTTCCGGGAGGCTTCATGCCACATCAGCTTGGGGTCGCGATTGCCTCCGGTGATTTCCTTCAGAATAGGGTTGCCCGCAAACTTGGTGAACTTGCGGCCGTCGGTGCTGTAGGCGATGCACTGCACCGCGGGATTCCCGGCGGCGGTGTAAATGAGCACGAGCGGCGGTTTACCATCCTTGCCGAAGCCGCTGGTGTTCTTCCAGTCCACTACGGCGCTGCCGCTGAACATCGGTCCCATGTTGTCGGGCAGGAGCTTGTCTCCGAGCTCGTCCCAATGGACCAGATCACGACTGACGGCGTGGCCCCAGTGCATGTTGCCCCAATCCCAACCGTACGGATTGTGCTGGAAGAACAAGTGGTACTCGCCGTTGTAGAAGACCATGCCGTTCGGATCGTTGTTCCAACCGCGCTTTGGCGAAAAATGGAACTGCCCGCGCAACGGCTCGCGGTACATCGATCCCTCGTCCTTGAACCCGTCGCCTTGCTCGATCGCCGACAACGCCGTGGAATCGGCAGGCAATGCGTCCACACGGAGGGTGATGGATTTGCCCCGCCAGGCCGACACGTCCATGGGCGCCCACCAATCGGCGGAACCATCGGCCAATTCAATGTCATTCCGGACGACGGACTTGCCGTCCACCATCAAGGTCACCACGCGCTTCGGGGCCCCGTTGCGAATGGGCAGATGCAAATAACGAGCCGTCACCGGGATGGACCGTTCGACGTTCTTCTGGAGGCCTTTCGGCCGGGTGTCGGTTTGCCGGAGGTGATCCACATTGAGGTGTCCCCAGCCACCCTTGGCCTCGTCGACGATGCGAATGGAGGCCGTCTGCCCGGCCAAATCAGCGACGTCCCAAGAGTCCGGGGTCAACGCCTCGCTACCGCCACTGCGGTCATTCGGGCCCGTCGCCGAACGGACCACCTGACCCTTCACCAGCAATTGCAGTGCGAGCTTTTGCTCGTTATGACCCCCGCCGACAAGGAAGGCGACGAAGCGCCGCTCGATCTTGAAGGGCGGTGAACTCAAGGTACCGGTCGCGTCATCGCCACCGCGGAACGTGTTGACCAACCCCTTCCCCAGGAAACCCTCGACCTGCATCTGCCCGGCTAGTGCGCCGCGGGCTGGAGCGCTGCCAAACGCCTCGCCGGTGGCCTTCCACGCGCCGTAGTCGACGCCTTCAAAGTCGGCGATGAGGAGGTCGTCAGCCGCGCGGGCGCCGGCGACGGTCGCGAGCACCATTGCAAGGAGAGCGGACTGGATAATCGATTTCATGGGGCAGGAATTAGCTGGATCGAAGTCGGAATAGGACGCGATTTAGGATCATGGTTCGAGCTTGAGAATGGAGCCAGCCAATCAAACGGCGCGGGCAGAGGAAGGACAGACGGACCCCTCAATGGGCTTGGCGCAGCTTGTCGAGGAGCACGGCTCCCAAAATCACCAACCCGAGCACCACCTTCTGGGTGTAACTTTCCACATTGGTGAGGTTCATGCCGTTTTGAATGACGGCAATAGTGAAAGCACCGGTCAACGTCCCCAGCATCCGGCCCTCGCCTCCGCTCAAGCTCGTACCGCCCACGACGACGGCGGCAATCACGTACAACTCGTACATGTTGCCATAGGTGGGTGATCCGCTCTTGAGCTGCGAAGCCATGATCACGCCCCCGAGTCCCGCAAGCAACCCACTGGCCACATAAGCGAAGAGGAGCACACGCCGAACCGGCACGCCCGAAAGCCTCGCCGCCTCGGCATTGCCACCGACGGCGTACAAGTAACGCCCGAGCTTCATGCGCGACATGAGCACCTGGGCCAGGGCGTACAGAACCAGCAGGAGC
>JBBARJ010000315.1:0-3822 GCA_040399825.1 Gemmatimonas sp. | reverse complement strand
TGTGCTGTGGGCCGGCACCGATGACGGAAACGTGCAGGTCACGACCAACGGCGGCACGTCGTGGAAGAACGTCACCCCCGGCACGATCAAGCCCTGGACGCGCATCTACAACATCGACGCCGGACACTTCGACGCCGGCACCGCGTACATCGCCGCGAACAGCTTCCGCCTCGACGACCTGCGTCCGCACTTCTATCGCACGCACGACGGTGGTGCCACGTGGACCGAGATCAGCAACGGACTGCCGGGCAATGCGCCCGCGAATGCGATTCGCGAAGACCCGAAGGTGAAAGGGCTGCTGTACGGTGCCACCGACACGCAGGTGTGGGTGTCGTTCGACGATGGCGATCACTGGGAATCGCTGCGCATCGACATGCCGGCCATCGCCGTACGCGACATTCAGATCAAGGACGACAGCACGTGCCTGTGCAGCGATCTGATCGCCGGCACGCACGGCCGCGGCTTCTACATTCTCGACAACGTCACGCCGCTGCGACAAATGGCGGCGGCGCGTGCGGCGGTCTCCACGCGTGGGTCGTATCTGTTCAAGCCGGCCACTGCGGTGCGTGTGCGCTTCGCGACCAACGATCCCACCCCGTGGCCGCCGGAGATCCCCTCGGGCGAGAGCGCGCCGTCGGGCGTGTTCATCGACTACATGCTGGCAGCCAACGCGTCCTCGCCGATCACGCTCGAGATTCTCGATGCGTCCGGCAAGCTGGTGCGCTCGTACTCCAGCGCGCAGAAGGCTCTCGACCCACATCCGTACCTCGATCGTGCCCGCTACAACGAGGTGTGCAAGAAGACGCCGACCGCGCCGTACTGCGGACTCCCGCTCTACTGGCCCGGCCCGCCGCAGGCGTTGTCCGACAACGCGGGGCTCCATCGTTTCACGTGGGATCTCCACTTCGATCCCGTCACCCCGGAAGATGCCATTCCACAGGGCGACGACGACGCCACCGGTGCCGTGCCGGGACGCACGCTCCCCGTCGTGAACGCGCCGTGGGCGCCGCCCGGCCGCTACACCGTGCGCCTCACCGCTAACGGCACGCGCTACGAGCAGCCGCTCACGCTCCGGCTCGACCCGCGCGTGAAAACACCCGCCGCCGGCCTCTCGCGCCTGCACGCCCTCAGCACCGAGATGTACCGCGGCGCGGTCGACACACACCGCGCCTTTGTGCAGGCCCGCGGACTGATCGCGCAGCTCGACGCGATGAGCGGCGCCGAGGTCGACGCGCTCAAGGCGAAACTCGAAGCCGTCGCACCCTCGTCGGCCACCGCCCGCAATATCCGCGGCTTCCGTCGTCGCGGCGCCACCACCACGGCGGCATCCCTCGAGAGCGCCAGCACGTCGATGTTGGCCGCCGCGATGGCCATGCACAACGCCGATGTGGCGCCCACCGAAACGCAGGTGGCAGCCTGCGCTGCAGCGCGGGCCATGGGGGTAAGCGTATTACCAACGTGGAACGCGCTACGCACCACGGGCATCGCCGCGTTTAACCGCACGCGAAAGGCTGCCGGGCTTCCCACTCTCACCCTCCCCTGATCCATGCCTGCACGCGCTCCGCTTTGTAATACGCTCCGCGTTGCCATCCTCACGTCCGTCACGGTGACGGCCGGCCTGCTCGGTGCCTGCGCGTCGGGCAGCGTCGGTACGGGCAGCACACGACCGCTCACACCGGCGCAGCTCGCGGCGCAGGATGGTGGCATTCCCCCGTATACCAAGGCGGATGTTGCGTTCATGCAGGGCATGATCAGCCACCATGCGCAGGCCGTGACCATGTCATCGTTCGCCGACCCCAACCGCGCGAGCTCAGAAGTGCGCGTGCTGGCCGGACGGATTACCGTGGCCCAGACCGACGAGATCGCCTTCATGAAAACGTGGCTCGGCAAGCGCAAGCAGACCGTACCGGCGGGTGACATGGAGGCCATGGCTCATGCGCATTCCGCTGGCATGGACATGTCGAGCATGGGTGGCGGCAGCATGAGCAGCATTGGTGGCATGATGCCCGGCATGCTCACCACCGCCCAGATGGACACGCTCAAGTCCGCAACGGGTTCGGCCTTCGACTGGTACTTCCTGACGTTCATGATCCAGCACCACCGCGGCGCCATCAGCATGGTCGATGAACTCATGAGCGCCAAGGGTGCGGCCAACGATGACGACGTGTTCAAGTTCGTCTCCGACGTAGTGGCCGATCAGAGCACCGAGATCGACCGTATGGAGTTGATCCTCAAGTCCCGCCCGCGTCCGTAGCGCCCCTGTTGTCGCAGCCGCTCGCCACCTTCACTCACGCCAACACACCTCGATGCCCATACCCTCTCGATCGCTGCTCGCCGGCGCCCTGCTCATCGCCGCCAGTACGACGGCGGCCGCCACGCTGCACGCGCAGCCCAAGCCCGACCCGCGCATCGGCCTCAAAGCCGGGTGGTTTGACGCCGGCGAGGCCGCGTGGAACATCAAGCTCGTGTCCACCACGAAGCCCTCGGAGTCCTTCCTCAACATGAGCACGCCCGGTGACGCGCGGCTCAAGAACTCCGATCTCGCCTTCAGCGGCAACTTGGTCTTCCAGGGCAACTACAGCGGCTGGCAGGTCTGGGACATCGGCAATCCGCGCAAGCCGAAACTTCGTACCGCGTTCGTATGCCCTGGGTCGCAGAGCGATGTCACCGTGTACGGCAACCTGCTCTTCGTGTCGGCCGAGGCCGTCAGCGGGCGCGTTGACTGTGGCCTCGGTGGCGTCGAAGCCGAAGTCAGCAAAGATCGCGCGCGCGGTATCCGAATCATCGACATCAGCGATGTCGAACATCCGAAAACGATCACGACGGTCCAGACCTGCCGCGGCTCGCACACCAACACGCTCGTCACCGATCCGAAGGATCCGGACAACATTTACGTGTACGTCTCCGGCTCGGCCGGCGTACGCTCGGCCGACGAACTGGCCGGCTGCTCGGCGCTGTCGCCGGACGTCGATCCGAACTCGGCGCTCTTTCGCATTGAAGTGATCAAGGTGCCGGTGAAGAATCCGGCCGCAGCGGCGATCGTGAGCTCGCCCCGCATCTTTGAAGGACTCACCGAAGCGACGCGTCATGGCGAGGCGGCATCCGACCGTCGCGAACGTCCGGCCGGAACGCCAGCGCGCCCCTCGGTGGCGGGACGCGGCCCCACCCAGTGCCATGACATCACCACCTATCCGGCCGTCGGGCTCGCCGGTGGTGCGTGCAGCGGCTACGGCATCCTGCTCGACATCCGCGACGTCAAGAACCCGAAGCGCATCTACGCGGCCGCCGACACGAACATGTCGGCGTGGCACTCGGCCACGTTCAGCAACGACGGCAGCAAGGTGCTCTTCTCCGACGAGTGGGGCGGCGGTTCATCGCCGCGTTGCCGCGCCACCGACAAGGTGGAGTGGGGCGCCGACGCGATCTTCGTGCGCAACGGCGACAAGCTCGACTTCAAGAGCTACTTCAAGCTCCCCGCTGCGCAGACGAACAACGAGAACTGTGTCGCGCACAACGGCTCGCTGATTCCGATTCCGGGTCGCGAAGTCATGGTGCAGTCGTGGTACCAGGGTGGCATCAACGTGTTCGATTGGACCGATCCGAATCATGCCTTCGAGATCGGCTTCTTCGACCGTGGCCCGATGGATTCCACCGCGTTGGTCAGCGGCGGTCACTGGTCGGCGTACTGGTACAATGGCCTGATCTACGGCTCGGAAATCGCCCGTGGCCTCGATGTGTGGGAGCTCACGCCCAGCGAGCATATCTCCAAGAACGAACTCGATGCCGCCAAGCTCGTGACGTACGCGTACTTCAACGCGCAGG
>JBBARJ010000314.1:0-3837 GCA_040399825.1 Gemmatimonas sp. | reverse complement strand
GCTCACCAGCACGTCGCCGCGGCCGAGCAGCGACTTGCGCGCCGACAACGGCGTGTACGTTCCGTTGGTGGCGCGGCGCAGCAGGGGGCGCTCAGTGGCCGGATCGCGCAGCGCACTGCGGTCGCGCGATTCCATCTGCCCCACGAACCGCAAGAAGAGCGCCCGGGAGAACTGATACTCCAGCCGCAGGCGGGGCACCACCTGCGTGCTGAACCGCGAGCCGTCGCGCGCACGAATGAAGCGTTGATAGCGGAGCAGGGCGCCGATGCGCATCTGCGTACTGGGACGTACATCCACCTGCGCTTCCAGATCACGCCGTCGCACGGTGCCGGTCTCGAAGAATTCCGGCTCGGTGCCAGCGGTGGCGGTGATCGTGGCACCGACACGCCGCCACTGCGGCGTATTTACGATGAGCGCCGTGCTGCTCGTGACCTGCTGCGCGCTGGTGGTGAAGGCCACAGTGTCGCGCGCGTTGGCGGAGGGGACGGCATAGCTCGCGTAGCGCCGAGGGTCAAAGTTGATGAGCTGAAGATCGGGCGTGACGCTCACCTTCCACCCACCGCGCAGGGTCATGGAATTGTCGAGTGATAGCGACGTCTCGAGCGGCGCGTCGCGGCGGGCGAACGCGTTGTAGCTCCAGAGCGTGCTGCCGGTGAAGAAGTGCTGGCGCTGATCCCACCAGCCGCCGCGCGCGCCGAAAAATGTGAACCGCTGATTGAGCTGCAGCTTGGTGAAGTCTACGCGGTTCACGAATCCAGACTGTGTCTGGAAGCCCGGCGAGAACCCCTGGATCGAATAGCGGAAACCGTAGCCGCGCCCGGAGCTGCCCACGTTCCCCTCCCAGAGGGTGCCAGAGCGCTTGGTACTGTCGTTCGTGAGGCTGGCGGCGTAGCGTGCTTCCACACTGTATGTCTTGCGGAACTGCAGGCGTGTGTCGAATCCCGCCACCCGATTGAAGCGCGTGCCCACGCTGCGATCGGTGAACACGATGCCGGCGGTGCTTTCGGTGCCCAGGTCGCGGCGCAGGCGCACGATGGTGAACAGTGGGTTCGCGCGGTCGTCGCCGGTGCCGGTGGCGGCGTCGAGCGCGGTGAGCAGCCCGATGTCGGTGCGCGGAATCTTGCCGGTGAGCTTGAGGGCGCCGAGCGGCTGCACGATGGAGCGCGTGTTCACCAGCTTGTTGGGCGCGTCGAACTGCTCGCTCCCTTCTACGAAGAACGGGCGGAGTTCGGGAAAGAAGTTCGCGAAGCGCACGTCGCCGGGAATCTGTCCCACATCGGTTTCCACCTGACTGAAGTCAGGGTTGGCCGTGGCATTCACCGTAAAGTTGGAGGTGACACCCCAGCGAATGTCCCCGCCGCCTTCGCCCCGCGTGCCGCGCTGCCAGCCGGTGCTGTTGCTGTTGCGCGTGCCGCTGGTGGAGGTGATCGACGTGGGTGTGAGGTCGAGCACGAGTCCGCGCTTCAGGCCGGTCATGCCGCGGAGCGCGCCGGCCTGTGGCGCGAAGCTCTGCACCGATCGTGACGCCGGTGCCCAAGTGTCCTGATACCCGGTACGCTGCGTTTGCCGCACGACTTGCATGCCCCAGTCCTGCGATGCGCCGGCCTGGAAGCGGATGGACTTGAAGGGAATGCGCAGTTCGACCATGAACCCGTCGTCGAGGGTGCGCCCCTTCGACTGCCAGACGTAGTCCTGCGACAGGTCCACCGCCTGCAGGGCGCCGCGGGAGACGCCCGGTCCGGCTGACATTTCGGTGCGCATGCCGTCGGCCTGCACGCCGAAGGGATTGACCGCGAACACAAAGGACCGGCGCCGGTCGAGGAACGTGTCGAGATGCAGCGCGATCCAGTCGTCGCTGGCAATGCGGTCGCGCTCGGCGAGCGTGGCGCGCACCGTTCCCGGCGGGGCGAAGGCGCGGATGCCCACGTACAAGGCCTCTGGCGCGTACCAGACCCGCACCTCGATGGAGTCCTGCGCCGGGCGCCCGTCTACGGGGCTGTACGACGTGAAGTCGGTGAGCAGGCTCGCCCGCTGCCAGGCTGGCTCGTCGAGTATGCCGTCGATGGTGACGATGTCGTTGAGGCGCGGCGCGCGCACGTCGATACTGCGCGCGCGCCCGGAGTACACGTCCGCCGCCACCGTCGACGCGGGGGGCTGAGTGGGCGACGCGGGGCGCGCTGGCGGAGGGGCACCGGGACCGCCGACGACCTGCAGCAGGGCAAACAGGACAGGGAGCATAGTGAAAGTTAATGATGAGCTCCCTCCCAAGCGACATACCCTCGTGGCACAGGCAGTGGATTACGGCCGCCGCTTCGACCCTGCCAACACCCGGTAGTACTCCTCGACCAACGCGCGATACTCCGCCGGGGCGGCGGCGCGGGCACCGGCCGCCGGGCGGCCGTCGGCCCCCAGCCCTACCGTGCGATACAGCGCGAACTCGAAGTTCTTGAGGCGCTCCAGCATGGCCGTCTGCAACTGCTCGAGCCCCTTCGGATCGCCGAACGCGCGGCTGTTCTCCAGCTGACGCAGCCCCTCGATGGCGCGGTCGAGTTCACGCGTATCCACGCCCTGCGCCGCCGCCTCGCGACGCAGGCCCTCGGCGTTTTCGCGACGCAACCGGAATTCGCGCGCGAACTGTTCCGGTGTGCCCGACGGCATCATGCCGCCGTCGTTGCCGGTGGGCGACGCCTGCCCGGACGGCATGCTGCCATTGGGCATACCACCGGCACGTGGGGCTCCGTTCTGATTGCCGCCGCGACCGCCGTTGGCCTGTTGGCCGCCCTGCTGACCTTCCTTCCCTTGTTGCCCCTGCTGCTGCCCCTGCTGGCCGCTTTGCTGCCCCTGAGAGCCCTGCTGGGCCCCCTGCTGGCCTTGTTTGTCGGCCACGCGCTCGCGCAGCGATTCCAATCCCTCCACCAGCGCCCGCGTGCGTTCCAGCGTGCGTTCCTGGGTCCGCGCCGCCGACTCGCCCGACATGGCGCCCGTGGCCGCCCGGAGCCGCTCCGCGACGTCCTTCAGGTTCTCGCCGATCTGCCCTTCGAACTGCGACGCGTACTCGGCCGAGCCGCCGCGAATGACCTGCTTGCTGAAATCGATCTTGTCGGCCACCCGCGTGTCGCGAATCGCTTCCGCCGCTTCGCCCAGCTTGCCGGCCGCCTTGGGCTGATCGCGACGGGCCTCACGCGCCAACCGATCGGCGTCGGCCTCGAGTTTGCGTACGTCGTCGCCCAACGCGTCCTTCTGCTCGCCCAACCGACGCTGCTGTTCGTTACGCGTGTTCGGCGCCGCGCCCTGCATTTCCTTCACGCTTTCGGTGATCTCCTGCTGACGCGCCTCGAGATCCCGCGCGCGCTCGGCCAACTGCTGCACGCCGCGATTGAGTTCGTTGGCGCGCGTGCCTTCGAGATTGCGCGCCGCCCGGTTCAACTCCTCCAGCGCCGCCTTGCCCTGCGCCGCCGATCCGCTCGACGCACGACGCATGGCGTCGGCCGCCTGCTGCAGTCGTTGCGCCGCGTTGCCCAACTCCGGGTTGTTCTGCTCGCGCGACAAGCGTTCGAGTCGACGCGCTTCTTCTTCCGCCTGACGCGCCAGCTCACGTTGCGCGCCACTGTTGGCCTGCTGCCCCTGCGCGCCCTGCTGGCCACCCTGCTGCGCGCGACCTCCGCTACCCGACGCACCGCCACTGCTGACCGACGCACCACCACTCTGTTCCTGCCCCAACCGCTGGCGCATCGCTTCGGCCTGACGCTGCATGCGCTCGTTCTCCTGCTGCTGCCGCTGCGCGAGCTGCCGCAGCTTCTCCAGCGTTTCGTCGACGGCCTGCTGCGCGCTCTGCTG
>JBBARJ010000313.1:0-3841 GCA_040399825.1 Gemmatimonas sp. | reverse complement strand
CGCGCTTCTCGGTTTCGCGGCGCTCGATTTCGCGACACTCCAATCGCTGTACGGGCAGTCACCTGACGTCGCTCCGCATGTGGAGCGTTTCGCGCAGTACGTGGCGCAGTGCGACGCACTCGGCATCGGCGAATGGCTGCGCTTCGACCTGACGATTGTACGCGGGTTGGCGTATTACACCGGTATCGTGTTCGAACTGTTCGATAACATCGGCGAGTTCCGCGCGATCTGCGGCGGTGGCCGGTACGACAATCTGCTCAAGTCCCTTGGCGGTACCGATCTCCCGGCGCTCGGATTCGGCATGGGCGATGTGGTGCTTGGCGAGCTGCTCAAGGCGCGCGGATTGATGAAGGCGCCGTCGCCGGCGGTTGCCCTGTGGGTCGCGCAGCCACCGGACAGCGCGTCGTATCCCACCGCGATGTTGCAGACCGCTGCCCGACTGCGGGCCGATGGTCATGCGGTGGAGTGTGCGTTGCGCGAGCAGCGACTGGAGAAGCAGTTGGAAGCCGCGAGGAAAGCCGGGAGTCTCGCCACGATCGTGGTCGATACGACCGATACCGTACCGCGGTACCGCGCCCGTTCGGTTGGCGCGCAGGAAGAGATCGTGCAGACCCTTGATGCCCTGAGCACGTGGGCATCGTCGACGTTGAATCGAACGGATACCGCCCATGAGTGACGACAAGAAGCTGACCACGCGTGCTGACAACTTCAGCGAGTGGTACAACGAGTTGGTCCTGCGGTCGGAACTCGCCGACTACTCGCCCGTGCGCGGCTGTATGGTCATCAGACCGCACGGCTACGGCATCTGGGAGCGCATGCAGCGCGCGCTCGACGACATGTTCAAGGCCACTGGCCACGTGAACGCCTACTTCCCGTTGTTCATTCCGGAGAGCTTCCTCTCGAAGGAAGCGGAACACGTGGAAGGCTTCGCGCCGGAGTGTGCGGTCGTCACCATGGGTGGTGGAAAAGTGCTCGAGGAGCGTCTCGTCGTACGCCCCACCTCGGAAACGATCATCTACTCGATGTTCGCGAAGTGGGTGCAGAGCTATCGCGACCTGCCGTTGCTGTATAACCAGTGGGCCAACGTCGTCCGCTGGGAGATGCGCACGCGCCTGTTCCTACGCACGATGGAATTCCTCTGGCAGGAAGGCCACACCGCGCACGCCACGCATGACGAGGCGGAGGAGGAGACGCGCCGCATGCTGGGCGTGTACCGCGAGTTCATGGAGGGCTACATGGCCATGCCCGTGATCACGGGACAGAAGACGAACTCTGAGAAGTTTGCCGGCGCCCTGCGCACGTACGCGTGCGAAGCGATGATGCAGGACAACAAGGCACTGCAGGCCGGCACGTCGCACAACCTCGGGCAGAATTTCGCGAAGGCGTTTGACCTGAGCTTCCAGAATGAGCAGGGCGAGCAGGCGTTCGCGTGGAACACCAGCTGGGGTGTCTCCACGCGCATGATCGGGGGCTTGGTGATGACGCACGGCGATGATGCCGGGCTCCGTTTGCCGCCCAAGCTCACCCCGATCCAGATGGTGATCGTGCCGATCTGGAAGACCGAGGAAGAGCGTGTCGCCACGGTGGAGATGGCCAAGCGCATCGCCGAGGATCTGGGCAGCTTCAAGCGCCCCGACCACGAGCGGATCCGCGTCCATGTCGACGACCGCGTCGGCGTGAAGCCGGGCGCGAAGTATTACCACTGGGAACTGCGCGGTATTCCGCTGCGCATGGAAATCGGCCCTCGCGATCTGGCGTCGAACACCGGCATGCTGGCGCGTCGTGACACGCGGGAAAAGCGTCCCATCAGCTTTGACACGCTGCGCACCGAGTTGCCGACGGTGCTCGACACGATTCAGGCGGACATGCTCGCCGCCGCCCGCGCCCGCGTCGAGGCGAACACGATTCGTGAGCGCATCAGCTATGGCCAGTTCAAAGACGTGATGGAAGGCCCCGGCGCATTTGTGTACGCTGGCTGGAACGGTGATCCCGCCGTGGAGCAGCAGGTCAAGGAAGAGACCAAGGCGACGATCCGCGTCATCCCTGATCTGGAGTACCGTTCGCCGGAAGCGCCAACGACGTGCATGGTGACCGGTGAGCCGGCGAAGTACGAGGTCGTGTGGGCTCGCTCGTACTGAACGACGTGATGCCATCGTCAGAGTCCGAACGGGCATTCCCGCGGCGGGGCGGTGTCCTGCACGCGGAGCAGGTGCCCATACCCGCGATCGTAGCGGCGGTGGGCACCCCCACATATGTGTACTGCGCGAATACGATCCGTGCACGGTTGGAGCGACTCGAACAGGCGTTCGTGAGCGTCCCGCATCGCATTCACTTCGCGATGAAGTCGAATTCGAACCTCACCGTGCTGCGTCTCCTCCAGGAGCTCGGAGCGGGGGTCGATATCGTCTCTGGCGGTGAGCTGTTCCGAGCCCGCGAGGCCGGCTTTACCGGCCGCGACGTCGTGTTTAGCGGCGTCGGCAAGACGGTACGCGAGATTGAGCAGGCACTTGAGGAAGGCGTCCTGCTGATCAACGTCGAGTCGGAAGCGGAATTGGTCACGATTGACGCCGTGGCGGGCCGCCAGGGCGTGGTGGCGCCCATCGCGATCCGAGTGAACCCGGAAGTGACAGTCGACTCGCCGCACGCCTATATCAAAACCGGGGAAAAGGGACAGAAGTTCGGCATCCCGCGTGACGACGTGTCACGTCTGGTGGCGCTCGTACACGAGCTGCCGCATGTGGCTCTGCGGGGGCTTGGTATGCACCTCGGTTCGCAAATCGGCAACGCTGACCCCATGCGCGACGCGTTGCCGCGACTCCTCTCGGCCATCGCCGCCGCCCGCGCCGACGGTCACCCCATCGCGTACATGGATGTCGGTGGCGGCTTGGCCGTGCCGTATCATGCTGATGAGCAGGATGCCGACGTGGAAGACTACGCGGCGATTGTGCTCGCGGCGGCCCGCGAAACCGGTCTGACCTTGCTGCTCGAGCCGGGACGGTTCCTGGTGGCCGAGGCGGGCGCGCTCATTACGGAAGTGCTGTATCGGAAGCATGCGGCCGGCAAGGATTTCATCGTGACCGATGCCGGCATGAACGATCTCGTGCGGCCGGCGCTCTATCAGGCGTATCACCGGATCGACGCGGTAGAATCGATTGCCGGCACGGTCGTCGCCGATGTCGTCGGACCGATCTGCGAATCCGGGGACTTCTACGCCAAAGACCGGCCGATGCCGGACGTGGCAGCTGGTGCCTTACTCGCGGTGCAGACCGCTGGCGCGTACGGCTATACGATGTCGTCCAACTACAACTCCCGTCCGCGCCCAGCCGAAGTGATGGTGGATGGTGATCGCTTTGCCGTGATCACCGAGCGCGAACGCCTCGAAGACCTCGTACGCCTCGAGCGTGCGCACCTACAGTGGAGAACTGCCTGATGCGGATCGGCTTATTGTCGGATACCCATGACCGCGTGCCTGCCGTCCGCGAATTGCTTGACCAGATGATTGCCGGCGGTGTGTCGATTGTGATGCACGCCGGCGACTACTGCTCGCCGTTCACGTTGCAGCCGTTTCACGACTTGTCGATTCCCCTGCTCGGGGTATTCGGACGCAATGACGGCGACCATGACGCTCTGCAGGCTGCGGCGAAGACCGGCTTCGGTGCGACCGAATTGTACGAATCGCCGCACAGCTTCGATCTCGGTGGCAAGTCGGTGCTGTTGATCCACGATCTCGCTGATGTACACCAGCGATCCATCGACGGGCATGAAGTCGTGGTGCACGGGTTCACGCACGTTCCCGAGATGATATCACGCGGCGATTCGTTGCTCGTGAACCCCGGAGAAG
>JBBARJ010000312.1:0-3861 GCA_040399825.1 Gemmatimonas sp. | reverse complement strand
CGGCCCTGCGCGCCCGGATGACCGAGTTCGCGATCCGGCATCTGGCCGATGCGACGGAGCTGCTGACGGTGGCCGTGCTGCGGCGCACTCTGCCCGATGTGTCGGGCGAGTTCAAGCTGCACGTGAGCGCGGCGCGCTCGGCCATGGCTGGCGATCATGGACAGGACGTCTTGCTGGCGTGGCTGCAAGCGGCCGGCGTTACGCTGGCTGGCGGCGTGACCGCCCAGCTAGAACTCCCAGGATTCTAGTCCGTCCGTTCGCCTTGGCCTGACCACTGGCGCCGCCGCGCGTGGCGCGCCAGACGCGGTACACGCGCCGTCCGCTGCTGCCCACCGGAAAGGCGATCCGCCCCGTACCAAGGGGGAGGATGTCGGCCATCATGGCGCCGATGGCGATGCGCGCGGCCTCGTTCGTGGCCGGCATCGACGGTTCCGCTTCGATGCGATACCACGTCGTCCCAGCTTCGCCCTCAACGCGGACCAGATACTGGTCGTCGTTGCTCCAGAATGCGGTCATCCGGTCACCGTCCATGCCCATGTGGATAGGCAAGGATGTGAGCGGGGCCGGATCGATGGTACCGAGCGGGGCGTTGCAGGGGACAACGTGCATGAGCGATTTCCCAAGAAGGCAGAAACGTGAGCACCGGTATTTCGACTTGCTTCGGATCAGCGGCGGGAGGTGATGTTATGATGATCTGAGCGCCCGCGCAATACGACGGAAATAGGCTAAGTTGTTGATCTGCTTGTGGATATACGTTGAAATGTGTGTGGATAACTCGCTAAGTCCTCATCGGAGCGGCAGATCGCCCTCGTGGTGGTGTGGAAAAAAGCTTCCGTGATCCCCCACCTTTTTCCGGTGCGGTCTGGCTGGTTGTCCACATGTCGGGTTCTCACAAATGTGCTTTTCTGTTGTTTGCTCACACGCCTCCGCGGCTGGCTGGCGTGCGGGATTGGCGGGCCCATCCGTGCCGCGGGCGAAACAGGCGAGACCATGGCGGAGCCGCGTGTTTGGGCCCATTCTCCGGTCATCACGCGCCCCTTATCAGGAGAACAGACGTGTCGATGGAACCACGGATCGGATTGCTGGTTGGGCGGGAATGGTCGTTCCCACCGGCCTTTCTCGAAGCGGTGGCGCGCCGGCAGTCCGGCGTCATCGCGGACTACATCACGCTCGACGCCACGCGAATGGGGCAGCAGGTGCCGTACTCGCTGATCATCGACCGCATTTCGCACGAGGTCGGGTTCTACCGCACCTTCCTCAAGCATGCGACGCGTATGGGGACGACGGTCGTGAACAACCCCTTCATGTGGTCGGCCGACGACAAGTTCTACGACGCCACCGTGGCGATCCAGAACGGCGTGGCGCACCCGAAGACAATGGTCCTGCCCAACAAGGACTACATCGCGGGGATCTCCCACACCGAATCGCTGCGCAATCTGGCCTACCCCCTCGACTGGAAGGGGGTCGCCGAGTACATCGGGTTCCCTTGCGTCCTCAAGGACGCCCACGGCGGTGGCTGGCGCGACGTGTACATCTGCGAGACCATGGAGGAGCTGATCCACCACTACAACCACAGTGGATTGCTCACGATGGTGGTGCAGGAGTTCATCAAATGGGACGCCTACGTGCGCTGCATGGCCCTGGGACGCGAAGAAGTCCTGCCGATGCCGTACGACCCCGGTGAGCGCCGGTACATCCCGGATCCGGGCTATCTGGGCAAGGAGCTCGAGGCCCGCTGTATCAAGGACTCGCTCACGCTGTGCAACGCCCTGGGGTACGACATGAATACCGTCGAGTTCGCCGTGAAGGACGGCATTCCCTACGCCATCGACTTCATGAACCCGGCCCCGGATATGGACATCCACTCCCTCACCCCGACCTACTTCGAGTGGGTGGTGGAGCACATGGCCGACCTCGCGATCAAGCTGGCCACGGCGCCGCGAAAGGCACCGGGCGGCGTGGCGATTGGGGAGAAGTAGGGAGTAGAGAGTAAGGGGTAGGGAGTAAGGGGTAGGGAGTAAGGGGTAGGGAGTAGGCGACCCCATACCCCATACTCCATACCCCTTACTGTTGTTTGTACACGACGGCTCGTCGGCTGCTCACAAACTTTCTCGATTTTTTATGTCCACATCCGCGATCGCGGGGTACCACGATGCGTTGCAGGATCGCGCGATGGCGCAGGCCAGCGCCGACGTGCTGGACCGGCAGCTGCGGCATGACGGACTCTTCTTTGGGGAGCGCCCGTTGTGCGGCGTGCTCCGGCCGCGCTTCCTCAGTCTTGGCCAATACCAACAGTTGGCGCGCGCTTGCGCCCTGGTCGGCTCGGCCTTCGACAAGGTCCGGGTGGCCGCCATGGCGGACTCGGCCTTACGTGCGCAGTTCGGTCTGACGGCGTGGGAGGAGCAGCTGATCCACGCCGACCCCGGCTTCGACGTCGCCAGTCCGACCTCGCGCCTCGATGCCTTTTTCGCAGAAGGGGAGGGCGGGCTCAAGTTCACCGAGTACAACGCGGAGACGCCGGCGGGAGCGGCCTACAACGACGCGCTGTCGCGCGCCTTCCTGTCCTTGCCGGTGATGCACGAGTTCAGCCGGACGCACATCGTGCTGCCGCTGCCCGCGGCGCCCTCGGTCGTGCACACGCTGCTCAACGCCTTCTACCGGTGGCGCGGCGTGCGCGAGGCGCCCACCATCTGCATTCTCGATTGGAAGGAAGTGCCGACCTACAGCGAATTCGTGCTCTTCGAGCGCGAGTTCAAGGCGCTCGGCATTGACGCCTTCATCGGAGACCCGCGCGACGCGGAGTACACGAATGGCAAGCTGATGATCGGCGGCAAGCACGTCACGCTGATCTACAAGCGCGTCCTGATCGACGAGCTCGTGACCCGAGAAGGGCTCGATTCGCCGGTGGTGCGAGCTGTGCGGGAAGGTGCGGTGTGTATGGTGAACCCGTTCCGCTGTAAGATGTTACATAAGAAGGCCTCACTTGCGGTGTTAAGTGATGAACGGCAGGCGTCGCTGCTCACTGCCGACGAATCGGCGGCCGTCGCCGCCCATGTGCCATGGACACGTGTGGTGGAAGCGCGACACACGCAGTATGGCGCCAGTCGCGTGGATCTCCTCGAATTCACCGCCGCCAACCGCGCCACGCTCGTGCTCAAGCCGAACGACGAGTACGGCGGAAAGGGCATCGTGCTGGGCTGGACGGTGAACGACGCCGAGTGGGACGTGGCGATCGCGACCGCCCTTGCCGAGCCGTATATCGTGCAGGAGCGGGTGGAAGTCCCCAGCGAATTGTGGCCGGCCTGGACCGACGGCGCGCTCCATCTCGGAGAACGTATGCTCGACACGGCGCCCTTTCTCGCCGACGGCATTACGATGTCTGGGTGTCTCACCCGCATTGCGACCGATCCGCTGCTCAACGTCACGGCCGGCGGTGGCTCCAACGTTCCAACCTTTCTCGTCGAACCACGCTGATGTCGTCTTTGAAGCGCCCCGTGATCGGGCTTACCACCCAAACGCTCCACTCGATCGATGGGATTCCGCCGGGGTTGCCCTCGTCGTGGGTGATGAATCAGCGCTACTTCCTGGCCGCCACCATGGTGGGTGCGGTGCCCTGGATGATTCCCTTGCTCGACGACGATCTGCTCACGTTGCGTGAGATCTACGAGCGGCTGGACGGCATCCTGATTCCGGGTGGGGTGGACATCAGCCCCGCCGAATACGGTGAGGCGGTCCGCAAGGAATGCGGCAATCTCGACCCGGCGCGCGACCGCGTCGAGCTGCAATTGGTTCGCTGGGCGATCGAGGACGGCAAGCCCGTGTTCGGCCTCTGCCGCGGCCTCCAGGTGATCAACGTGGCCT
>JBBARJ010000311.1:0-3867 GCA_040399825.1 Gemmatimonas sp. | reverse complement strand
CCCGCCTCGCGCAACCGGTTGCCGATCGTGGGCGCTGTGAGCAAGCGCCCGCCAAGCACGCTGTCGGCCAGCACCATGTCGGGCGCATCGCCGGTGTTCAGCACCCGATCAGCGACGGCCGGGAGATAGATACTGTTATCCAGGATGCCGTGCCCCGACGGACCCGTGCCCGTGGCGAGCGCGCTGGCATTCACCCGGGTGACCGTGGGGAAGAGCGAGTGATGCTGCGACGACCGCACGCCACGGGTGGCCAGCGCATCCAGGTTCGGCATGCGCGCCGGTGTGATGTGATCGGGACGCAGCCCGTCGAACACCACCAGCACCACCTTGAGGCGGCGCGGGCGCTGGGCGACGTCACCGGCACGCGCCTGCGAGACCGGCCACGGCAGCACCAGCAGCGCCGCCGCCAACAGCCCGGCCGCGCACCACGCGCGGCCGGAGAGCATCGTGCGACGCGTGGGCATCAGAACCGGTACCGCGCGCCGAGCTGGATCTGGTACGGCGTGCCACTCTTTACCGCCGTGCCCACGTTCTCGTTGATGCGATAGCTGTAGCGGCGCGTGGTCGGGTTGAAGGCGCTCACGGCATACAGCTGCTGAGAGCTACCGAGGTTGTATTCACCGCCCCACGCTTTGTTAAGCATGTTCTCGACGTTGAACAGGTCGATGGTGACCTCGACGGCCTGTCCGCGAACCGTACCAAAGTCGCGCGACACGCGGAGATCGGTGCGACCACGGAACGGCGACGACGCCGCGTTGCGCGGAGCGATCCGGCCGAGGTTGGCGGCGATATAGTCGCGCGCGCGGTTGGCCGGATTGTCGAGGACCTTGCGCATGCCAGCGGCCATGTCGGCCGGCGTGGAAGGATCGTTCGGATCGAAGATGAACGCGAGATCGTTGTTGGCCGTGCCGTCGCCGTTGATGTCGCCATTCACCACCAGCGAGTACGGACGACCGGAGATGCCGATGTAGCTGCCCGTCACGCGGAAGCCCCACACCCGCGGCAGCAGGAACGCCGCCACGAACTTGTCGCGGAAGCTGTCTTCCGATGCGCCCCACGCGTCCTGCAAACGGCGCGGGTCACCGGTGTTCTGCGAGAACGTGGATGTCAGTGCTACGCAGCAGTTGAAGCTGGAGTTGTCCTTGGTATCGTTGCGCGTGTACGACAGCGAGAGCGACGACTGGCGCGGCAGCGTGAATGCGCTCTGCAGCACCAGTGACCGCTGCTCCAGCGTGGACTGGCCCACCAGTTCGAGCACGCGCCCGATGTCGGTGAAGATGCGCGTGTCCGCATTGTTGGTACGGCCAGCCGTGGTGATCTTTGCGGCCGGTACGAACACGCCACGCCCACCCTCGATCGTGAAGTACGGATCGGCGACCATATTGCGGTCGTAATACTGGAAGTTGTCCTGCGTGCGCGCCCAGTAGGCGAAGGCGCCCAGCTGCAAGCGCCCGAGGCGCCGCTCATATCCGCCGCTCAGCTTCCACGTGGTGGGCACGCGGAAGTCGCCCGAGAAGTAGTTCACGTACGCGGGGATACTCGAGGCACTCACGCCGGCCGGAACCCCCGGCACCGTCGAAAGATCCTTGCGGTAGCTCACGAAGTCCGGCCGGGGCGCCTGCGCGCCGACCTGAATGATGTCGACCGCTTCCAGCCCGCTCTGCAAAATGTGATTGACCTGCACGTTGTAGGGCGGCTGGCTGCTGAACCGTCCGCCACCAAACCGGAACACGTTCTTGCCGTCGCCGTTCACGTCCCACACGGCCTGCGCGCGCGGCGACACGATCCAGTTGGAGGGCTTCTCATCGGTCCGTACGCCGAGCCGTTGATCGACCAGCGGATTGTACGCCGCACCCGTCAGGAACTGCACGCCATCAAGGCGCAGGCCGGCCGATGCGGTGAGTCCTCGCCCGAGCTGCCACTCCGACTGCACGAAGGTCGAGAGATCGGCCACCGTGAAGTCGGCCGTCGTTCCGCCCGCGCGCAGCGGCACCTGACGGCTGTAGCGCGCCGCTGTGAGCGCATCGAGCTGCGCCAGATTGTCGAACTCGAACAAGCCACGCTGTTCCACCGGCAGATAGCGCTGGATCTGCGTGACGATGTTGTCGGTGCCGAGCGTGATCGTCTGATTGCCCCGATTCCAGAACAGCGTGTTGGCCAGCTGGTACTGCCGTTCCTTGTACTTCTCCGGTGCAAGACGATTGCCGCCGAACTGCACGTTCACGGTGCGGCTGGAGTTGTCGGGCAGGCGCGACGCAATGCGCACGAATCCACGCGGCAGTTCATTACGCGCAATACGCTCACGGGTGAACTGCAACGCCTGCAGCTTGAACTCATTCACCACCCCACCACCAAACGTCGAGCGCAACGACGCGAAGGTCCCGGTGCTGTTCACCTCGGCCCCGCCGCGGCTCTCGGCGTAATGCAGCGTCTGATCGGGTCCGATTTCCTCAGGATCCGTAAACAGCGTGGTGTTGTTGCGCAGCGTGAGACGATGGTTGGCCGCCAGCTGCCAATCCACACGACCCACGAAGGCCTGACTCAGTGGCTTGCGACTGAACACGCCGGTCTGCTGCTGGGTGGTATCGAGCCCGTATTTCCTGGCCAGAATCGACGTGAGACGATTCAGCGAATCGCGGGCGATGCCCAGCTCGATCTCATCGGCACTGTTGCGCACGTTCATGATCTCGAGCGGCAGCGACTGATCGGAGCGATCGTAGACCCCGAACACGGTGAGCTTGTCCTTGATGATGGGCCCGCCCAGGCTGAAGCCCTGCTGGCGCACCGTGAAGTTCTGCGCGGCCACACCGCGATAGTCGTCGGTGGTCAGACTCTTGTCACGATAGTACGAGAACGCCGAGCCACTCCAGCGATTGGTGCCGGACTTGGTCACGGCGTTGATGAGGCCACCGCCCTGTCGGCCCTTGCTGACATCGTATTCGTTGGTGGCGATCTCGAACTCGCGAATCGCTTCCATGCTCATGGTCAGCGGACCGGCGAAGGTCTGCCCGGTGTTGTTCATCTGCGCCCCCACGCCGTCAATGCGCACGTCGGTGCTCATGGCGCGCGCACCGCCGAGGCTGGTACCGCTGCCCGCGAGCGGCGACAGCTTGATCAGATCTTGGAAGCGACGGTTCTGGTTCGGCAACTCTTTCACTTGGCTTTCACCGATGCGCGTCACCGCGCCGTTCCGCTCCACCACGCGGGCCGGTTCGGCCGACACGGTCACTTCGGTGAGCTGCACGGTACCCACGACAAGGCGGAAATCGGCGGTGACCACACTGCCGATGTTGAGCGTGATACCTTCACGCGCGCTGGTGCGGAAGCCGACCGCGCGCGCGGTGATGCGATAGGGACCGCCGAGTGGCAGCTGCGTCGCGACGTAGCGCCCGCGATCGCTGCTACGGACGATGGACACGAAGCCCGTGGTGGTGTTGCGGACCTCTACGAGAGCACCCGCCACCGCGGCGCCAGCGCTGTCGGCAACGACGCCGCGGATACTGGCGTCGGTACCCTGCGCGAACAGGGTGTCACCAGGAGAGAAGAGCGCGACGAGGAGCGCGGCGGCGAGACCCGAGAGCCGGCGACAGAGCGAAACGGACATGGGGCGGAGCGGGAAGATGAGAAAGATCGGTAGAACGCTCGAGCACGTATCCTCTCCGCTCCGCGTCACAGCATCGCGTGCGTCGTGTCTCATGCTCCATTTAGGAATGTCACGACTTGCTACAGCAACTCGCCGACCCACAAACGAAAGGCAGCCCGTCTCGTGAGAGACGGGCCGCCTTGCCTGCACAGCGGTGTCGCGGTTACGCCGCCTGCTTCCAGAGCGCCGCGAACGACCGCAGAAACCCGTGATACAGGGCCACT
>JBBARJ010000310.1:0-3869 GCA_040399825.1 Gemmatimonas sp. | reverse complement strand
CGCGTGTGGGACGCTGACGGCAACGAATATCTCGACTACATCCTGTCGTGGGGCCCGCTGGTGCTGGGCCACGCGCCCGATGTCGTCCTCGAGGCCGTGTCGCGTGCGATGCAGGACGGCACGAGCTTCGGCATGCCCACCGAGCGGGAAGTGGAGCTGGCCGACAAGATCGCCGAGCGGATGCCCCACATGGAAATGGTGCGCTTTACGTCGAGCGGCACCGAAGCGGCGATGACCATTGCGCGGCTGGCCCGTGCCATCACCGGCCGCGAGTACATCCTCAAGTTCGAAGGCTGCTACCACGGCCACGCCGACGCGTTTCTCGTGCGCGCGGGGTCGGGCGTGGCCACGCTCGGGCTCCCCGATTCGCCGGGCGTCCCGGAGGCGCTGGCCAAGCTCACCTTGACCTGCCGCTACAACGACCTCGAAGAGGCGGCCCGTATCGCCCGCGAGTTCCCGCTGGCCGCGATCATGCTCGAGCCGATCGTGGGGAACAGCGGCTTCATCGAGCCGCTCCCCGATTTCATCCCGGGATTGCGGAAGATCGCTGACGAAACCGGGGCGTTGCTCGTCTTTGATGAAGTCATGACCGGTTTCCGTATCGCCTTCGGCGGCGCTCGCGAGCGCTTTGGTGTCACCCCCGATCTCACCGCCTTGGGCAAGGTGATCGGCGGGGGGCTGCCGGTGGCGGCCTATGGTGGCCGTCGCGAGCTCATGCAGAACGTGGCGCCCACGGGCAAGGTGTATCAGGCCGGCACGTTATCTGGTAATCCGTTGGCGATGGCGGCAGGACTCGCCACGCTCGGTGCGCTCACGCAGGAGGTCCACGACGGAATTACGGCGCAGACCGGCGTGCTGGTGCAGGGGATGCGCGACATCGCGGCCCGACATGGTGTGCCGTTCTCGGCCAGCCATTCCGGTTCGATGTGGGGCTTCTTCTTCCGCGACGAACCGGTGCACACGTACGACGACGCCAAGTTGTCGGACACGGCGCTGTTCAAGCGGTTCTTTCATGCGGCCCGCCGTCGTGGTGTGTCGCTGGCACCATCGGCGTTCGAGGCGGCCTTCATGTCGTCGGCGCATGGCGATGCGGAAATCGCCGAGACACTCACCCGACTCGACGACGCGCTGGGCGCGGCTGTCGCGCAACGGGATTAGCTCAGGAGTTCATGCGTTCGCTTATCGCTGGTGCCTTTGGTACGCTGGTGGCCGCGGCCGCGTTCACGGTGGCGTGCGCGCCGCGTGCGGGTCGCATCGGCTCCGGCACGCCGACGCCGGTGAGGGAAGGCCCAATCACCGGCGAAGCGCATGGTCGACTGGACGGACGCGACCGGATGGCGCGGATCGCGTTGGCGGGCAAGGCGCAGCAGGCGCCGGTGTCGGCCACCGGGCGCTGGCGGATTGATGAACAGGGTGGACGCACGAAGCTGGTGACGGGGCAGGGCGCTGAGAATTGGCGCGTGGAGCAGCAGGGCGGGTTGTTGCGCGTGGCCGGCGACAACGGGGACGCCACGCCGTGGCGCGAGGGCCCGTTCGTGGCCCGCGCGTCCGAGGGCGGCTCCATCCTGCGCTACGACAACCGCCGCTATCGCGGCGAACTCTGGTTCACACCCACCGACAGCGGCATTCTGGTGGTGAACCGCGTGCCGGTGGAGGACTACCTGCGCGGCGTGGTGCCGATCGAACTGGGCACGCGGCAGCCTGGTGACCGGGCCGCGCTTGAGGCCCAGGCGATTGCCGCGCGGAGCTACGCGTACATTCGCGTACCGTCGGACGGCGCCGTGGAGCCGCGGTCGGGGTGGCATATGGTCGCCACCGTACGGAATCAGGTATACGCCGGCCTGGATGTGGAGGCGTCGATCGTGAACGAAGCTATCGACCGCACCGCTGGGCTGGTCATTCGCTACAACGGCCTCTTGGTGGATGCGCCGTACTACTCGTCGTGCGGCGGGCGAACGGCCGCGCCCAAGGAATCGTGGCGGGATGTACGCGAGGAGCCGTATCTGCAGTCGGTCGACGACACCGACCCGCGCACCGGCCGCCCGTACTGCGACATTTCGCCCCGGAATCACTGGACGGCAGAGTTCAACGAAGGGCAGCTGAGCGAGACGGTGCGCCGGGCCCTCGTGGCGGCGGGGACGCGCGACCCGCGTCCCGGTGTGGTCACCGAGATGCGCGTGGAGGGTCGCACGGCGTCCGGGCGAGCCGCCGCGCTGGTGCTGCGCACGGATCGCGGCGACGTGACCGTGCGCAACAACGAGATTCGCAATGTCCTGCGTGATGCGCGTGGCGCGATCCTGTCCAGCACGTATTTTTCCGTGGACCGCGAATCGCGTGCTCGTGGGCACCTGTCTGGTGTCACCCTGCACGGCCACGGCAACGGCCACGGAGTCGGGATGTGTCAGTGGGGAGCGATCGGCCGGTCTCGGGCCGGTATCGATGCCCGCACCATCCTTCGTCATTACTATCCGGGGACCGTCGTCGGGTTCGCCGACTGATCTGTCATCTCCGGAGGCGTGAATGAAAGACGGCGTGCGTATTGCCGTCGTTGGCACGGGTGCGATTGCCCAGCTGACGCACATCCCAGTTCTGTCCAAGCTGCGCGGCGCCAAGCTGGTCGCGTTGTGTGATAACGATGCGGCCAAAGCGCGTGCGCTGGCCGATCGCTTCGACGTGCCCGACGTGTTCACCGATTTCGAGGAGCTGCTCGATAGCGATGAACTCGACGCGGTCGTCATTGCCACGCCCAATCACCTCCACGAACCGCACGTACTCTCGGCCCTGCGGGCCAAGCTGCATGTGCTGTGCGAGCGTCCGCTGTCGCTGTCCACGCGCGGCATTGAACGGTGTCTGGCGGCGGCGCAGAAGGCCGATCGCCGTCTGGTGGTGGGGCACAACCATCGCTTCCGTGCTGACGTGCAGGCGCTTGACCAGTTCATCCGCAACGCGGAGCTCGGGCAGGTCACCTCGATCCGCACCGGGTCGCTCCATGTCAAGCGCACGGCCGACGGGTGGCGCAACCGCCGCGCCGAGTCGGGCGGCGGCGTGTTTCTCGAACACGGGTTTCCGCTACTCGATCTGGCCATGTGGCTGGCCGACGGGCCGAATCCGATCCGCGTGGTGTCGTCGATGCGCCGCGGTCGCGCCGCCGGTTCCGTGGAAGATGCGATGCAGGTGTTCCTCGAGTGCGAGAACGGTCTCGTGCTCAACATCGACGTGTCGTGGTCGTACGTGGGCGATGAAGACCGCTGGTGGTTTGAGGTGCACGCCACCCGTGGCTCGGCGCGACTCGCGCCGTTGCGTGTCACCAAGGAACTGAACGGACGCGCGGTCGATGTGTCGCCCTCGGGTGCGGCGGCGCGCGAAAGCCCCTTCCTGCAGAGCTACCGTGCGGAGATCGCGCACTTCCTCGCGGTAATCAACGGCGAAGCCCCGTATGAGCCGCCCACCGATCAAGTGCTGGTGCAGAAAGTGGTCGACGCGATCTACAAGGCCGCTGACGACGGGAAAGAGATTCGCTTCTGATGGCGGTCCCCATGGTGCGGCGCATACTGGTGTCGGCGATGCTGATGGCCTCGTCGGCGCTCACGGCACAGACTCCGGAGCTGGCGTCCACGCCGCAGCCGCCCGCGCCGGGCGTGTCGGCGTCGCTCGACAGTGCGCGGGCCGAGCGTGGCGCGCGGATGTCGGTGTCGATCATCACGTATGGCCCGGGCGACTTCGTGTTCGAGAGGTTCGGACACGTCGCGTTGGCGGTCACTGATAGCACCACCGGTGAGGACATTGCCTTCAACTGGGGAATGTTCGATTTCAACCAGCCGAACTTTCTGGCGCGCTTTCTCACCGGCGATACGAAGTACTGGATGGCG
>JBBARJ010000309.1:0-3878 GCA_040399825.1 Gemmatimonas sp. | reverse complement strand
GCCGTTCCGCGGCGTGAAGGGCACCACCGGAACGCAGGCGAGCTTCCTGTCCCTATTCGACGGCGATCACGCGAAGGTCCGTGAGCTCGATCGCCTGGTGACGACGCGGATGGGCTTCGCGGCATCGATCCCGGTCAGTGGCCAGACGTATTCGCGCAAGGTGGATGCGCAGGTCCTCGGCGTCGTCGCCGGGATTGCCGCGACGGCATCCAAATTTTCCGGCGATATCCGCATGCTGCAGGCGTTCGGCGAGATCGAAGAGCCGTTCGAAAAGAACCAGATCGGATCCTCGGCGATGGCGTACAAGCGAAACCCGATGCGCTCAGAACGGATCGCCTCGCTGGCGCGCTTCGTGTTGTCGCTGGAGCCGAATGCGAATCAGACGCACGCGGTCCAGTACTTCGAGCGCACGTTGGACGATTCCGCCAATCGCCGTCTGGTGATTCCGGAATCGTTCCTCGCGACCGACGCCATTCTTGTGTTGATGCAAAACGTGGTGCGCGGACTCGAAGTGCACCCGGCCCGGATCCGGCGCCGCGTCGACGACGAGCTCCCCTTCATGGCCACCGAAGAAATCATCGTGCGGTTCGTTCGCGCCGGTGGTGATCGACAGGAAGCCCACGAGCTGATTCGGGGTCACAGCATCGACGCCGCGCGTGCCGTGAAGGATGGCGCCCCCCGCAACGACATGCTGGAGCGGCTCGCCGCCGACCCAGCGTTCGGCGTTCCGCTCGAGGACTTGCAGGCGGTCACGGAGCCCACCCGCTTCGTGGGGCGCTCCCCGGAACAGGTCGTGGAGTTCCTCGACGAACACGTGGCGCCGTGGCTCGCGCGCGAGCGCACCGGCGTCGAAGTGGAGGAGGTCCGCGTATGAGCACCGGTCTCCCCGTGGCATTACTCGAAACGTCGCTGCCGCTGCCGCTCGTGCGTCGCGGCAAAGTGCGTGATGTCTACGCGGTGGACGACGATCGCCTGCTGCTGGTGACGACCGATCGCATCAGCGCGTTCGACATCGTCATGACCGAAGCCATTCCGTACAAGGGCGCGGTGCTCACACAGCTCACCGCGTGGTGGTTGTCGCAACTCTCAGGCGTGGTCGAGCATCACCTGCTCTCCGCCGACACCGACGAGATCGTGCGCGAAGTGCCCGCCCTCGCCCCATATCGTGACGCACTGGCCGGACGGAGCATGTTGTGCGCGCGTGCCGACGTCGTACCGATCGAATGCGTCATCCGCGGCTATATCACCGGCTCGGCGTGGAAGGAGTATCAGGCGCATGGCACGTTGGCTGGCGAGGCGCTCGCGGTTGGGCTGCGCGAGAGCGACCGTCTCAATCCGCCGATCTTCAGTCCGGCCACCAAGGCCGAAACGGGGCACGACGAGAATATCACGGTCGGCAGTGTGATCGCGTCGGTCGGAGTGGAGACGGCCGCCACGCTCGAGCGCCTCGCCCGCGCGGTCTACGAATTCGGACGCGCGACCGCCGAGCCGCGTGGGATCATCGTGGCCGATACGAAATTCGAGTTCGGCTGGCGCGACGGCCGTCTGCTGTTGATCGACGAAGTGCTCACCCCGGACAGCTCGCGATTCTGGCCGGCCGACAGCTATGTACCGGGACGCGGACAGCCGAGTTTCGACAAGCAGCCGCTCCGCGACTGGCTCGATGTGGAACGTCGGGCCGGACGTTGGAACGGCGAAGCGCCGGCTCCCACACTCCCGAGTGACGTCATCCGAGCGACCAGCCTGCGGTACCGCGACGCTTTCACTCGACTCACCGGAGCACCGATGGACTTGGCACGCTTGGGACTTCCTGAGGATTCCGCGTGATGCTCGCGCGTGAGGGCTATCCGCTGCTGCTTGGTGCCGCAGGGTTCGCCGCGTTGACCTTCGCGGCCGCATTGCGCTTCCGTTCGTGGCCGTGGTGGCTCGCGGGTTACGTGCTTACGCTCGTCGCCGTCGTGATCGCGTGGGTCTCCCGCACTCCAGCCAGCCTCCCAACATGAGCCGCCAGGATACGCGCAGCACTGCTGCTGACGGCGTGGAGCGCCCGCGTCGCCCGCGCCCAAGAGCCGCGGTCGCGCTCCCCAATGGCTTCACGCTCGCCAACCTGTTTTTTGGCATCTTCGCCATCGTGGCGGCCTCGCGCGGTGATTTCGACGCCGCCGCGCGCTTCATCGTATTCGGCGCCATCGCGGACACGCTGGATGGTCGCATCGCCCGCGCCACGAAATCCGGCACGCGGTTCGGCGAAGAGCTCGACTCGCTGGTGGATGCGATCTCGTTCGGCACCGCGCCGGCACTCATCATGTATTTCGCGGTGTTCCAGAGCACCCGGTGGGAATGGATCTTCTGTTTCTTCTTCACGGCCTGCGCCGTGATGCGCCTGGCGCGCTTTAACGTGGAGCAGGCGGGCACGAAGAACACGCATTTTACGGGGCTGCCCAGTCCTGCCGCCGGCATGACCCTCGCGACGTACTACTGGTTCAGTCAGACGCCGCTGTACACCGAGACGATGATCGGCGACCTGCCCTGGCATCAGATGCTGCGTTGGGTCATGCTCGGCCTCGGCATGTTGATGATCAGCAATGTGCAATACGCCAAAGTGCCAACCGTCAACTTTCGGACGCTCAATGGCATCCTCGGATTTCTGTTGGTCGTCGGCACCTTTGTGGGCGTCATCTTTCTGCCCAAGAAGTTCTTCTTCCCGGCCCTGATGGCCTATGTGCTGTACGGCATCGGCCGCACCGTTTTTCTTGGATTGCTCGATCGCATCCCTGGCGCGCGTGAGGATGACGACGCGACCGAGGCTGACCTCGAGGAACCCATCGACCCCCGACGTCGTCGTCGACGCCGTCGTCCTTCACGACAGAACATCGCGCCGGACGCCGGCCGCGAGGAGCCCTTGGTATGACCCGTTTCCGCTGCGCCATCCATATCGTTCCGCGTCGTGGGATCCTCGATCCCCAAGGCAAGGCGGTCGCCGATGCACTCCATTCGCTCGGCTTCGCCGATGTCGGTGACGTGCGCGTGGGGCGTCACGTGATCGTGGAGACCGAAGCGGTGACCGCCGACGCCGCACGCGCGCGCATCACGGCCATGTGCGAGAAGCTGTTGGCCAATCCGGTCACCGAAGACTTCGAGATCGCCTCGGTGGAGCTCGCGTGAAGGCCGGCATCGTTCGGTTTCCCGGTTCGAACTGCGACGAGGACGCGTATCACGCGATCGCCGATCATCTCGGCCAGGACGCAGTGTATCTCTGGCACAAGGATCATGATCTCCAGAACGTGGATCTCGTCATTCTGCCTGGCGGGTTCAGCTACGGTGACTATCTGCGCGCGGGGGCCATCGCGCGCTTCAGTCCGATCATGCAGGAAGTCGTTGCGTTCGCGAAGCGCGGTGGGCCGGTGCTCGGTATCTGCAATGGATTCCAGATCGCCTGTGAAGCGGGACTCCTGCCAGGTGCACTCCTGCGGAATGCCAGCCTGCGTTTCGTGAGCGCACCGGTGCATCTGCGGGTCGATTCGATCGCGACGCGTTTCACGTCGGAGTACCACATCGGGCAGGTCATCTCGATTCCCGTCGCCCACGGCGACGGTCGGTATACCGCGGATGCCGATACGCTGGCCCGCCTTGAAGGCGAGGGTCAGGTCGTCTTTCGCTACGTCAACGCCGATGGCGAGGCCACCGCGTCCGCCAATCCCAATGGCTCGCTGCGTAACATCGCCGGCATCGTGAGTGCCGAAGGCAATGTGCTGGGCATGATGCCGCACCCTGAGCGCGCGCTCGACGCGACGCTCGGTTCAATCGACGGCGTGCCCTTGTTCGCGTCAATCCTGGAATCGATGCTCGCTGAGGTGAAGGCATGACCGCCGCGTCCA
>JBBARJ010000308.1:0-3880 GCA_040399825.1 Gemmatimonas sp. | reverse complement strand
CATCTTGAAGGAGAACACGCGCGTGACATCAGCGGCGAAGGCGAGCGCCTGGATATCGAACATGAGCTCGACGTGCTCCTTGAACGAATCGGGAACGCCGGCCGGTGCCGCCGCCAACTCGCGTTCCTCGCCGCTCGAGTTGCGCGCTTCGACCATCTGAATGCGGCGCTCCACCTCGCGGATGTCCGTGAGGTAGCGGTCCATGCGGTGACGGTCGTCGGCATCGAGGCCGCGCGACAGCGACGTCATCTGTCCCGACACAAAGTCGAGAATGCTGCGACGCGAGCGACGGCGATCGGCGCGTTCGGCGCTGTTGCCACCCACGCCGAACAACTTCTCGAAGGCCACGCGTGGATCGCGGATGACCGGCAGCGGCTCGGTAGGAGACTTCCAGCTGATGGAGTCGGTGTACACGCAGGCATAGCCGTACGAGCAGCCACCGGCCTGATCGACGTTCTCGATGCACAGCTGCATGGACGGGATCGGCGTCTCCTGACCGAACCGCTGCGCATAGAGCTGGTCGAGCGACGTGGCAATCTTCACATCCGAGCCTTCCGTCTGCTTCGGATGCGTCTGCGTGAGGAACGTGGCGCTCGACCGGAAATGATCGCCGCCAATCTCAGGCGGTGCCGCCGGCTCGGCTTCGCGCACGTCGGTGTTGCTGATGATCGTCATGTACTCGCGGTACTTGTCCAGCGACGACAGCGCCGACGGCGACAGATCGAAGTCACGACCAGCCGCGGCGGGCGACCAGAAGTTCAGCTTCGAGCCGATGTCGTTGGAGCCGGCGGCCCCGTGCACCATTTCGATCGCGATCAGGCGCGGCGCCGCGTTGGCGGAGCCCATGATGCTCTGGCCACGCGGGACCATGGCATTGAGATAGGGCAGCGCGATGGTGGCGCTGAGCGACTGTACGAACTGTCGGCGAGGCATCGCCTTTCCCGTCAGGAACTGCATAGCGGTTGCTCCGTTGGAATAAGTCAGGAAAGTCAGTGGCTCTGGCCGACTGATGCCCCGCGCGCGGGGAGTGCTGCCTGCGCGACCGGCACCATGCGCATCCGGAACGCATCGCTCTTCACCACACCCAGCACGACATCCTGGATCCGGTAGTTCTTCGCCCGCACCGACGCTTCAATTTTTCGAATGGCCGGTCCATCGGCGTACTCCACGCGCCGGCCCACGGCGTAGGCCATGAGGTTCGTCACGAACGTGCGCACCAGCGGCACCGGACGCTTCAGCAGCACCTGCTGCAGTTCGCGCGGGCCGGTGATCTTGGTGCCGTCGTAGTAATCGCCGCGCGTATCGAGCGGCATGTTGTTCTCCTTGATGCGCCACTGCCCGATCACATCGAAGTTGTCGAGCGCGAGCCCGATCGGATCGATGAACTGGTGGCACGAGCGGCACGAGGGATTCGCGCGATGCTCTTCCATGCGCTCACGCGTGGTGAGCATGCGCCCTTCCTTGCTGGCACCCGTGACTTCGAGATCGGGCACATTGGGCGGCGGCGGTGGTGGCGGCGAGCCCATGAGCACTTCCATGACCCACTTGCCACGCAACACCGGCGACGTGCGATTGCCCTGCGAGGTCAGCAGCAGCACGCTGCCGTGTCCCAGAATGCCCACACGATTCTTGTCGGTGTACTGGACGCGACGGAAATCCGTGCCCACCACATCGGCCATGCCGTAGTGCCGGGCCAGCTCATCGTTCACGTACGTGTAGTCGGCGGTGTACAGGTCGAGCAGGCTGCGGTTCTCGCGCACCAGGCTGGCCACGAACAGCTCCGTTTCCTTCTGCATGTTCTTGGCGAGCTGCAGATTGAAGGCCGGATACAGCAGCGGGTCCGGATGAACCTTCTCGATGTCCTGCAACCGCAGCCACTGCGCCGCAAAGCGCGTGGAGAGTGCATCGGCGCGCGGATCGGCCAGCATGCGCTTCGTCTGCGCCGCCAGCACCGTGGTATCGGTGAGCAGGCCACGCTGCGCGACGCTCGTGAGCGTGGAGTCGGGGAGCGTGCCCCACAAGAAGAACGACAGCCGCGACGCCAGGTCGGTGGAGCTCACGGCCACCTTTGAGCCCGGCTTCGCCGTCACGGCCACTTCATCGGCGCGGAACACGAAGTAGGGGCTGGCCAGAATCGCTTCGACCGCACCTCGGACGCCGCTCTCGAATCCGCCCGACTTCGCTTCCTCGTCGTAGAAGCTCATGATCGCTTTGCGATCGCTCATCGTGAGCGGCCGGCGATAGGCCTGCGCCCCGATGCGATTCACGATGCGTTCGGCGCACGGGCGCTGTTCGGCCGCGCTGAGCGGACGGCAGCTGAAGATGCGACGGCGGCTCGGCGTATCGGACACGCCGGTCGGATTGAACGGGCCCGTGACCGTGAACAGCTTCATGTGGCCCTGAATCGTGATCGCGTCCTGAATGCCGATCTGCGTATCGGGCAGGCTGTTCCCGATGGGGGTCATGAGATCTTCGACCGGTCCTTCGAATGTGCGCACGTAGGCCGCGGCCACCACGCGCGGGCCGGCCTTCACGGTGATGGGGACCGTTTTGAGATCGAGTCCGTTCGGCTCACTCTCGTGCATGCCGCGATCGATATCCAGCAACGCCACGCGCTCGCCGTCGACCGAGATTTCGATCTTCTCATCGAACGGCGCATTGCCACCGACCAGCTGGCCGATCGGCGTGGAGTGCAGCGACACCGAAAAGACGTAGGCGCCGTCGGCCGGGAAATAGTGCGTCGCCGATCCACCACCACGCGTACCGATCGGCGCGTCGGCGTCATGTCCGTTCTGGTTGGCGAGACGCGAGACCTTGAAGGTGGTGGTCGACACGTTCGCCTTTGCATCGCCGACGGCCAGACGGCTGATGGCGTTGGCGGCATCGAGATACGCTTCCAGCACCGTGGCCGACGGAATCTGCACGTCGGCGATGTTGTCGAAGTTCGCGCTCTTGGTATCGAGCGGCAGCCACGACTCGGCATTCACGCTCACCGTGAGCAGGTCCTTGACGGCGCGCTCGTACTCGGCGCGGTTCAACCGCTGGAACGACCGACGGCCCACATCCGGCTTCCGCACCGCGATGGCATCCATCTGCCGTTCGAGCGTTTCGGTGAGCACGTCGAGCGTGTCGCCGGCCGGACGGGGACGTCCCGGCGGCGGCATCATGCCCGTACGCAACTTCCCGATCATCTTCTCGGCGATGATCGGCGACGTCGCGCCGACCGTGGCCAGATCGAACGACTGCAGCGAGAAGTTGCCCATCTTGCGCTGATCGCTGTGACAGCCGGCGCAGTTCTTCTTGACGACGTCGTTGAGCGCCGCGGGCGCCATCGTGCGCGTGCCGCGCGCGTGGGCGCCGAGGCTGGGTCGCAGCTCATCGAGCGTTGCCCGGTAGCGCGACATCGGCGCCACGGACGGCGGCGCGAGATAGCTCACGGGCGAAGCGACGGCGAGCGGCGTCGCCGATTCAGCGGCCAGCGACTCGTCGCGATCGACGGTGCGATCGTAACTGCTCGCGGCAAGCGCGAGCATGATCGAGCCAGCACCTAGTGCTACGACAGATTTCATCCCAAGACCTCGGGGCGGGGCGGGAACAGCTGTGCCGGGCGGGAACGACGGGGCGCGAACGGCGCCCCCTCTATGAACAGTGTGGCCCGTTCAAACAGACAGCAAGGGCTTTACGACATACGCGTCGAATACCTAGGCCGTTGCTGGATTTGCGGTTAGGCGGTCATTGCCGCTCCGCCGCCTGCCGTGCTCACTTGGACGAACTGGAGCCCGCCACCCGCTTCAAAGTGCGGAATAACATCTCGGTGCCCTGCCGTAACGACTCGACACTGACCCGCTCATCGTTGCCATGCATCCGGCGCAGTTCGTCA
>JBBARJ010000307.1:0-3895 GCA_040399825.1 Gemmatimonas sp. | reverse complement strand
GGAGACCAGTCCGGCCCCGCGCGGTAGTCGCGATCGCCGAACGCCGCCGCCGTCAGCAGCTCCACGTTCGTTCCATCAAGATCGCTAATATACACTTCGGGATGCCCTGAGCGGTCTGACATGAAGGCAATTCGCTGCCCGTCAGGACTGAACGTCGGCTGCGTACTCGCCCGGCCGCGTCCCACCGTGATCCGACGCGGCGCCCCGCCTTCGATCGGCATGGCGTACAGATCCGTACCGCTCTCGGCCCCCCGCGCGTACACCACCGTCCGACCATCGGGAGCGATCGCCGGCGAGCTGTGCTCGATGCCGGGCGTCGAGACCAGCGTGCGCTGCGAGCCGGTGCCGAGATCCGTCGCCATGATCGGATTGCGGACGCCGTCGAGCACGCTGTAGACCAGTCCTCGCCCACCCGGCAGCCACTGCGGCGACATACCGCTGGGCGTTGCCGGGGTCACATTTGCGCGATCACTGTCAACTATCCACACCCGACCGCCTCGCGTGAACGCGATTCGCGTCTGCGCGATACCACGCTGTCCGGTGATCCACTCCTCGACGGCGTCCGAGACACCGTGCATCGCCGAACGCCAGGCCGGCGAGAGCGCCGGCGACGGCAGCGGAAAGTCCCTGCTGTTCAGCACGGACTTCTTCGAGACGTCGTGCAACGCCACCCGGACCCAGCCCGACGGCAACAATGTCGGCTGCACGATGCCGTCCACGCCGAGCTTGCTGAACAGCGCGTAATTCGGCGGGCCATTCACCACCGGCGCACTCGACGTCGACACCACGTTGAAGCGATCGCTGTAGTCGAAATCCCGCGAGAGGATGGTCGCCACCGAGTCGCCGTTCACGCCCTTCACCGGCAGCACGATCAATGCGGTCTTCTGCCCGGCCACATAGCGCGTACTGAGGCTCACGCCCGGCGGCTGCGCCTGCGCCGAGGCGTCCGACGGCACGGCGGCGCCGATGACCAGTAGCGCTCCGGCAACGAGCGGCATCATACGAAGGGACAGGCAACGGGACATCATCTGGGGCATGCGGTCAGTTGGGTCGCAACGCATAGTCAAACGTGAAGTACACGATCAGCACATCATCCGTCCATCCCTGTGGGAGCGGGCCGAATCCGCGGGTCGAGCCAACCGCTTCGATCGCCCCCATCGCATCAAGGTCATAAATGCGATCCCCCGATCCCTTCACGACTTCGATTGCGGTCACCGAGCCATCGCGTCGGATACTAAATTTCACCTCTGCGACAAGCGACGCCGACACACGGCGCGGCGTCCAGTTCAGGGTAAGCTGCCTCACGACGTTCTGCAGGTACCCGGGATACGGAAACTCGATCCCGCGAATGTTCAGGTTGGCGACATCCGCCCCCTTGCCCCCCTGTGCACCAGCACCGGCTTTCGGTGCCGCCGTCGATTTGGACGCCGTCGGCGATGCGGCCTTCGAGCCCGCCTGCTTCGTGCGCGACGTCGAGGGGGTCGCCTTGGGCGACGGCGCGGCTTTTTTCGCCACCGAGGCGGTCGGCACCACCTTCTCTTCGGGCACCCGTTCGGCGCCGGCGATGTCGGCGGCCTGCGCTGCTGGCTGCGCCGCCGGTGTCACCACGCCGGCCTGCCGAGGTCCCGGCGGCGCCCCCACGAGCTCCACGCGATACACAGGCGGCCGCGGCGCCTCCGCGCGCGCGCCCCACCCGATGGCCGCCGCCACAATCACAAAGTGCACCAGCGAGGAGAACGCGAGACCACGGACGAGCGTCGTGGGCCTTGTCGCAGTGTGCGACGGACTCACCGATTGCCGTCCGGTTCCGCGACGAGCCCCACATCCGAAATCCCCTTGGACTTCATCGCAGCGACGATGCGCACCACGGTTCCGTACGGCACGGCTTCATCGGCGCGCAAATACACCCCACCGCCGCCCTTCTTGTCCGACAACGCCTTGATGCTGCCGGCAAATTCATCGAACGACAGCGGCGTTTCATCGACGAAGATCTGCCCGAGACGATCTACCGTGATCACGAGACCATTTTTCGGCTCGAGCGGCGCCACATCCGCCGTCGGCAGCGCGATGTCCACCCCGCCCTGCATAATCGGTGCGGTAATCATAAAAATGATCATCAACAGCATCATCACGTCGATCAGCGACACCACGTTGATCTCAGCATTCACACCAGCCCGCTCCCGACGGCGGCCGCGGCGCATCGTCAGATCCGCCCGTCACGCACCATCAGTGCGATCAGCTCCGATCCGAAACCCTCGAGCGCGTCGTCAAAGCGATTGAGGCGCGAGGCGAACACGTTGTACGCGAAGGCCGCCGGAATCGCGACCGCCAACGCCGCGGCCGTGGCCATCAGGGCGGTGCCGATGCCGGGCGCCACGGCCTGGATGTTTCCCGATCCCTTCTGCCCGATGCCGACAAATGCCTCGATCACGCCCAGCACCGTGCCGAACAATCCGATAAGTGGACTCACGCTGCCAACCGTGGCGAGCCACGGGATGTACTGCCCAAGCTCCTCGCGCGCCTTCGATCCCTCGGCGTCGAGTACCAGCCGTAGCGCTTCGACCTGTGAGCCGGAAAGTCGCGCCGTACGGTCGTTGGTGGCACCAAGCGCCGGCTTCGTGTCATTGAGGAACGACACCGCGCGCGCGAACACCGCCGTGAACGCACTCGGCTTGGCGCGCTGCGCGCACAGCATGGCGTCGTCCATGCCGCGGGCGCGCTCGAAGTCGGCCACGAACGCGCGGCCATTGGTCTCGGCCGCCTTGAAGCCGCGCCACTTGGAGAACATGATCGCCCAGGAGATCAGCGACAGCACCACCAGAAGGGCCAGCACGCTCTTCGTGACCGGATCGCTGTTGATCAGCATGCCAAGCATCGACGACGGCAACGCGTCCTTTTCGCTGGCCATTTGCAGGGCCGAGAACATTCCGACCACCGCCGTCACGCCTGCTTCTCTAGGCGCGCACGACGATCGGCAAAGAATCGAAACGTGTTCTCGAGTCCGTCTCGAAGGGTGACCTTCGGCGTCCAGCCCAACACGGCTTGCGCCTTCGTCGTATCGAGCGCGGAGCGCGCGAGCTCGCCAGCGCGGGCCGGTGCGTAGTCGATCGGCGAGCCTGCCGACGACACCGCTCGCAGCGTTTCCGCAAGCGTGTTCACGGACGTCTCGATCGACGTACCGATGTTGAACGCACGGGCATCGAGACGGCCACGCGGTGGGAGATCAACGGTTGCCGCCGCAAAATTCGCCCCCGCGACGTCACCGGCATATACGTAGTCGCGCGTCTGCTCACCATCGCCGAACACGGTGAGTGCCCGACCGTCGAGCAGGCGATTGCAGAAGATCGCCACGACGCCGGCTTCGCCATGCGGGTCCTGTCGTGGACCGTACACGTTGCCGTAGCGCAGCGCCACGTTGTCGAGCCCATGCACACGACCGTAATACGCGAGATAGTACTCGATCGATAGCTTGGCGATGCCGTAGGGCGCTTCCGGATCTTTGCTGTATGCCTCGGAACTCGGCGGCGCATCAAAATCCCCGTACAGTGCGCCACCGGTGGATGACAGGATGGTCCGCGTAGGGTGACCTCCTGCGCGGACGGCTTCCATCAGATTCAGCGTGCCGAGGATGTTGCGGGTCGCGTCATACACGGGATCGAGGACACTGCGGCGCACGTCGATTTGCGCGGCAAGGTGGCACATCACGTCGAACTTGCCGTCGCGAATCAGCGCCGCCGCCTCCGGTGTGGTGATATCGCCACGGATAAACCGAGCCGCCGACGGAATGTTCTCTTCACGCCCACTCGACAGATCGTCGAGAATGGTGACGTCCCACTCTTCGGCCAGAAATCTGTCCGCGACATGGGATCCGATGAATCCTGCCCCGCCCGTCACC
>JBBARJ010000306.1:0-3957 GCA_040399825.1 Gemmatimonas sp. | reverse complement strand
AGAAGCACGGGATCACGCCGCACGGCGTACTCAAGAGCATCGATGACGTTCGGTTAATCACCCGGGTGGCCGACGCTCGTGCACCGCACGAGGATGTCACGCCGGCCACCAAGCGACTGGGTGCAGAGAGCGCGCCGCGTTCGCGAGAGGATCTTCAGACCCTCGTTGGCGAACTGGAAGTGGCTATGCGCGAAGCCGCCATCGCGCTCGATTTCGAGGCTGCCGCCCGCCTCCGTGATCAACTGTTCGAAGTGCGTACCGCGCTCGGCGACAAGCCGGAACAGGCGCGCGGCAATACAGCGGCCGCGAAGCGACCACCGGGGAGTGCCCCAATGCGGCGTCCCGGAGGCAAGCGTGGCCGCTGATTCGTTGATGTACCTGCTCGGACGAGGCGCCCCTCGGGCTCCCGATCGGGATTCCCTGGAGGCGTGGGGGCGCGCACTTGGCGCCGTGCTCCCGCGCCCCGTCGTGATCACTCTTGAGGGCGACCTGGGCGTAGGCAAGACGACGCTGGTGCGAGCCATCTGCGTCGGTATCGGCGTGCCGGCCATCCAGGACGTGACCAGTCCGACGTTTTCGATCATTCAGCAGTATGACGCGCCACGCGGCCCGGTCGTTCATGCTGACCTGTATCGGTTACGGTCGGACGCCGAGCTGGCGCTGCTCGGCTGGGACGAGCTCGTGGAGAGTGCCCCCGTCTTGCTGGTGGAGTGGCCGGATCGCGCGGTGAATACCCTGCCTCGCGACAGCATTCACGTGGTGCTGGGTCATGATCCAGAGAATGTGGATCGACGGCTGCTGCGCATCCACGCACCCACCCTGCGCTGATTGGGGCGGGATGGTCACCGGTTGGCGTCGGTGACCGTCTTGGGGGCGTCGTCGTCTTCGGTGTCTTGGGGCGTGGCATGTCGGTCGACGTCTCGAGCATCCCTCTCGTCCTCGCCATGTCAGTCGTCGGCCGATACGGCCCGTCCATACCTCTAGCCGACGTGATTTCAGCGCTCACGTATGCGCTCGATTTCACCGAAGGACAGCGCCCCGGCCATACGCTCCGCACGGTGCTGATTGCCATGCGCATGGGCCGCGAGCTCGCCCTTCACGACGATAGTATGGGGGCGCTCTACTACGCGGCGTTGTTGAAGGATTCGGGGGGCTCCAGCAACGCGGCCCGGATGGCGTCGCTCTTCGGCAGTGACGATCATGATGTGAAGCGCGACATGCGGCTGGTCGATTGGCATGATCGCTGGACGCTATCGATCCGTACCGCGAGAAACTGCGGGGTCGGCCGGAATCCGATCGCTCGCCTTTCGCATTTCCTGAGCATTGCGTGCACGCCCTCCATGACGCGCGCGCTCATTCGGATGCGTGGCGAACGCGGTGCACAGATTGCGCTTGCGCTCGGATTCCCGCGGTCCACGAGCCTCGCGATCGCGCATATTCATGAGCACTGGTGTGGCCGCGGGCATCCGGTCGGCTTGGCGGGCGATGAGATCCCATTGCTGTCGCGGATTCTGCTGCTCGCACAGACGCTCGAGGCGTACTGGAGTGAGAACGGTATCGACGCCGCCATGCACATGACCGAACAACGTCGCGGCCGGTGGTTCGATCCGCGACTCGTCGATCTGGTCCACGCGTGGCGGCGGGATCGTGCGTGGTGGGCCACCCTCGCCGACAGCGCGATCCTTGAACATGCCGTGATCGCGCTGGAGCCGGGCCGCGTACCCCTGTATGCCACCGACGAGCGGCTCGACAGTCTTGCGTACGCGTTCGCCGCCGTGATTGACGCGAAGACGCCGTACACCGCGCGCCATTCGACGAACGTCGCGCACTATGCGGTTGGTATCGCGCTGTCGATGGGAGCGGATGCAGCGAGGTGCCGCGAGACGCTGCGCGCCGGCCTGCTGCACGATATCGGCAAGCTTGGCATTTCGAACCGCATTCTCGATAAGCCAGCCCGGCTGACCGACGAGGAGTTGGGCGAGATCCGCAAGCATCCGCGCTGGACCTTGGAGATCCTCGCGCGCGTACGTGCCTTCAAGGGCTTCGCGCACGAGGCCGCTCAGCATCATGAGCGTCTTGATAGCAAGGGCTATCCGTGGAAGCTGGGCTCGCCACAGCTTGGACCGCTATCGCGGGTGCTGGCGGTGGCAAATGTCTACGAAGCGCTCACGGCCGAACGACCGTACCGCGCCGGGCTCACAGTGCCTGCCGCGCTCGAGATCATGTGCGCTGACCGGGGGACGGCGTTCGATCGTCAGGTCCTTGACGCGGCGGCGGCGCTCGCCGAGCGTGGCACATTTGCGCTGTTGGCCGAGGGACGCGACGATCCGTTCCCGCAACTCCGTCAGGAGCCGGCGAAGTTCAGTCGGCTTGACAGCGTCGGATAGGACCGAACGCGTGGTCGCAGCGTGATTAGGGCATACTTGCTTCGAGGGCTCGCGCTGCGGGGGCTGGGGAACGATCGGCCGTCGCGCTAGACTCTAGGCATGTCTTCCCCCGCGCTGTCCCCTGAGCCATCCGCGACACCCATCGCGCTCCTCCTTGTGCTCGAAGCGTCATCGATCGCTGGCTCGGTCGCTTTGATTGCGAACGGCGCCCGCGTGTCGGTGCGAACGGTCGCGATGGGCGCTGGTCGGGAAGATCAGCTGTTTCCGGCGGTGCAGGCGCTGCTCGCTGAAGCCGGTGCGACCGTGCAACAGCTCACGGGCGTGGTGTGCGGCGCCGGTCCGGGCAGCTTCACCTCGCTCCGCATCGCGGCGTCGCTCGCGAAAGGCTTGGCGGACGGCACGTCCGTGCCGCTCTTTGCGGTTTCGTCGCTGCTGCTCGCAGCGGCTGACGCGATTGATGCGCTTCCCGCCGGCCCCGCCGTGGTCCACGCGGACGCACTGCGCGGAGAGCGTTACGTGCTGGACGTCATGTTCGACGCGGATGGCCGTGTGCGACCCACGTCTGCACTCCAACGCATGACCCTTGAGCAGTTGGAGATGCACGCGGCTGGACGTTCACGGCTCGCGGTGCTCTCGTCGCCGTCCCCCGACCACGAGACGTGCATGGTGACGCCGTCGTCGGCGAATTTGCTGCGCGTTGCCGCGTCGGCATGGTCGAGGGCCGTTTCGTTGGATCGCTGGGAGCCGGACTATGGCCGTCTGGCGGAAGCACAGGTGAAATGGGAGGCATCGCACGGCGCGCCGCTGCCGACTCACGTGATCTCGTGACCGTTGCGGGCTTCTCCATCCGACCGACGCGCGCGGAGGACGTACCCGCGATGGCGTCGATCGAAGCGCTCGCCTTCAGCGATCCGTGGCCGGCGACCTCCTTTCACGAGCTACTGGCACATCCTTTCTCCCGGATGGCGACCGCAGCGGACGAGTCCGGGGGCGTTGTCGGCTACTGCGTCATGTTACGCGCCGCCGACGAGGCCGAGATCGCGAACATCGCGACGGCGCCGGGTACCCGACGACGGGGGGTCGGCGCCAGGCTGCTCGACGACGCGATCGCCGCGGGGGAGTTGGCGGGGGTGGTCGCCATGTTTCTCGAGGTTCGCGAGTCGAACACTGCGGCCCGCGCGCTCTATGCCTCCCGTGGCTTTGCGGAGGTTGGGCGCCGACGAGGGTACTACCGGCACCCCGTCGAAGACGCACTTGTCCTGCGCCGGGACGCCGCCGCGTTCGAATAGCCTCACGCGCAGCGTTCGGGTTTGGTTTGGTCAGAGGTCCATCCTAGGTTATCCGACACCCATCACCATCGCACTCCGAGGAGGCACCATGAGTCGCAGCCTGAACAAGGCCATTTTGATTGGCAACGTCGGGTCAGATCCCGAAATTCGCACGGTCGGCACCGGAACGCGCGTCGCGCAGTTCTCGCTCGCCACAAGCCGCAACTGGACGGACCAGACCGGCGCGAAGCAGGAGAAGACGGAGTGGCATCGCTGCGTCGTCTGGAACAGCGCCCGGGGCT
>JBBARJ010000305.1:0-3969 GCA_040399825.1 Gemmatimonas sp. | reverse complement strand
AACTCTTGGAGCGCGAGCGGGCATCGGTGTAGCTTCACGGCACTCCTTCAACTCGCCGTCCGATGAACCAATCCAGCACCCGTATCGCCGACCTCAAGCACCACGTCGGCGCCGTCGTCACCGTTCGCGCGTGGGTCACCCACCTGCGCTCCAAGGGCAAGGTGGCCTTCGTTGTGGCCCGCGATGGCACGGGAATCCTGCAGGCGGTGCTGGTGAAGTCTGAGGTGCCGGAGGCGTCGTGGAACGCGTTTGCCGAACTCTCGCAGGAAGCGTCGGTGGCGCTGACCGGGGAAGTGCGCGCCGACGCGCGCGCACCCGGCGGGTTCGAGATGGGGGTGCAGACGCTCGAGGTGATCGGCACCAGCCCCAACGACTACCCGATCCAGCCGAAGGAACACGGCATCGACTTTCTGCTCGACAACCGCACCTTCTGGCTGCGCAGTCAGCGCCAGGTCGCGATCATGCGCGTGCGGCACGAGCTCGAGCAGGCGGTGCACGACTTCTTCTACGCGCGCGATTTCATCCGCTGCGACACGCCCATTCTCACCGCCGCCATCGGCGAGCGGGCCGGCCTGTTCAGCACCGACTACTTCGACGAAGGCACGGCGTATCTCGCGCAGACGGGCCAGCTGTACGGCGAAGCCCTCGCCGCCGCGATGGGGCGCATCTACACGTTCGGCCCCACGTTCCGCGCCGAGAAGTCGAAGACGCGTCGTCATCTCACCGAGTTCTGGATGATCGAACCGGAGATGGCGTGGTACGATCAGGACGACAACATGGATCTGCAGGAAGCGTTCGTCCGCTATCTGGTGGAGCGCGTGCTGGAGCGTCGTCAGGAAGAGCTCAAGGTGCTCGAGCGCGACACGAGCAAGCTCGATTGCGTGTCGCAGCCGTTCGTGCGACTCGATTACGGCGACGCCGTGAAGCTCGCCCAGAGCAAGGGCAGCGACATCGTGTGGGGCGATGACCTCGGTGCGCCCGACGAAGCGCTCATCGTCGACGAGTATCAGCGCCCGGTGTTCGTCGTGAATTATCCGAAGGAAGCGAAGGCGTTCTACATGAAGGAGAACCCCCTCGATCCACGCACCGTGCGCTGCGCCGATCTGCTCGCGCCCGAAGGCCGCGGCGAGATCATCGGCGGGTCACAGCGCGAAGACGATTACGACAAGATCCTCGCGCGCCTCACGCACGAGGGACTCCCGGTCGAGGCGTACGGCTGGTACCTCGACCTGCGGAAGTACGGCACGTTCACGCACTCGGGTTTCGGCCTCGGCCTGGAGCGCACGATCGCCTGGATCTGCGGCATCGAGCACATCCGCGAAGTGATCGCGTTCCCGCGCATGATGGGACGGTTGGCGCCGTAACGGCGAAGTAGGGAGTACGGAGTAGGGGGTAAGGAGTCGATCTCCGTACCCCCTACTTCTTACCCCTTACTCTGCTTTTTTGACCGCGTCCCAGTACCGGTCCTGATCCTCCAACGACAGCGCTGTCAGCTCCACGCCGTCGGCATGTGCCAGCGCCTCCATCGCCGCGTAGCGCCGCACGAACTTCGCGTTGGTGCGATCGAGCGCCAGCGCACCGTGCACACCGGTCTTGCGCGCCAGGTTCACGACCGCAAACAGCAAGTCGCCCAGCTCGGCCTCGAACAAGTCCTGATCGGCCACCTGGCCCTCGGTGTTCACGTGCGCCGCCAGCTCCTCGATCTCCTCTCGCACTTTCTCGAGCGGCCCGAGCGCATTGGGCCAGTCGAAGCCCACCCCCGCGGCGCGGTCCTGCAGCCGATGCGATCGATGCAGGGAGGGGAGCCCTGCCGGGAGCCCCTCCTCCAGCGTCGACCGCTTGGCCTTCTCGGCCTTCATCGACTCCCAGCTGCGCTTGATCCCGTCGCCGTACAGGTGCGGATGCCGTGCCTGCATCTTCGCCACCAGCGCGCCCGCCACGTCCTGCATCGTGAACGCGCCGCGCTCCTCGGCCACCACCGAGTGAAAGAGCACCTGCAGGAACAGATCGCCCAACTCGTCGCGCAGGGTGGCGTCGTCGCCCTGGGCAATGGCGTCGTCGACCTCGTGCGCCTCCTCGATCAGATACGGGCGGAGCGAGCCGTGCGTCTGCACCCGGTCCCAGTCGCACCGGGCCCGCAGATCCCGCATCAGGGCCAGCGCGTCGTCCATCGTCCGTTGCATCGCTTCTCCGTACGTCGTTGGCTGCTTAGGATGTGCGAGTGTCCGCGACAATATATCCCGCCACCGATCGCGCCTGGCTCGATGTGGATCTCGAGGCGGTGCGCCACAACGTGCGTCAGCTGCGCACGCGCGCCGGCGTGCCGCTGATCGTCATGGTGAAAGCCAACGCCTACGGCGTCGGGGCGGTGCTGGTGAGCCAGGCCCTGGGCGTGCCCTTCGATCGCACGCCGGCGGCCCCAGAGGCCCCCTGGGGGCTCGGGATCGCCTCCCTCGACGAGGCCGCCGAACTGCGGGAGGCGGGCTGTCGCGGGCGCATCATTTGTCTCACGCCGCTGCTCGCCTCGGAGCTGCCGCGCGCGCATGCGCTGGGCGTGCGGCCGGCCTTGCACCGCGCGCACGACATCCGCGCGTGGGCCGCCGCGGGGCAGGGCGGCGAGTTACGCCCCTACCACTTGGCCATCGACACCGGCATGGCCCGCGCCGGCGTGCGCTGGGATCAGGTCGAGGCCCTCCGGGACGTGCTGCGCGAGCATCCCCCCGAGGGCGTCTTCACGCACTTCCATTCGGCCGACGAGGACATCGACTCGCGCGACGAACAGGACGCGCGGTTCGTGGACGCTATGCTGGCGCTTGGTGACGCGCTGCCGGCGGCGGTGCTCCGACACAGCGACAACAGCGCCGGGATCGCCAGTCGCACGCGTCTCTCGCCCGGTGCGCTCGCCCGTCCCGGCATCGCGGTGTACGGCGGCATGTTCAGCGAGTTGCTCGGACTGCGGCAGGTGGTGCACTTACGGGCTCGCCTCATCGATATCCGCGACGTCGCGCCCGGCGAGACCGTGAGCTACGGCGCCACCTGGACCGCCGCACGGCCGTCGCGTATCGCGACGCTCTCGGCGGGGTACGCCGATGGCTATCGACGGCACCTGTCAAATCGCGGCGAGGTGCTGATCGGTGGTGTACGTTGTCCCATCGCGGGTCGGGTCACCATGGACATGATCATGGTCGATGTCACCGACGTCCCGTGCGCAGTCGGCGATGTGGCCACGCTCATCGGCACCGATGGCGCGGCCACGGTCAGCACCGAGCAGGTGGCCGAGATGGCCGACCTGTCGCCGTACGAACTCCTGGTCGGACTCGCCCTGCGCGTGCCCTCCCGGCCACTTTCATCGAGTCCGTCATGACCGACACCACGAATCGCCGCGTGCTGTTGCTGGTGCTCGACGGGGTGGGATGCGGTGCGGCCCCCGACACGGCGGCATATGGCGATGCCGGGAGTGATACGATCGGGAACGTGGCGCGGGCGGTGGGTGGTCTCGATCTGCCGAATCTGGCCCGTCTCGGGCTTGGGCATGTGGCGCCCATTCCGGGCGTCGAGCCGGCGGCTCATCCCATCGGGGCTTGGGGCACGCTGATCCCCCGGTCGATGGGAAAGGATTCGACCACCGGGCACTGGGAGCTTGCCGGCCTCCATCTGGCGAAGCCGTTTCCCACCTATCCGCACGGGTTCCCCCCGACCGTGATCGAGGCGTTCGAGCGGGCCACCGGTCGTCCGGTGATGGCCAACTGTGTCGCGAGCGGGACGGCGGTGATCGCCGATTTCGCCGAGCAGGCTCGGGACGCCGGGGCGTGGATCGTGTACACGTCGGCGGATTCCGTCTTCCAGATCGCCGCCCACGAGGCGTGGATTCCGCTCGAGGAGCTGTACCGCGCCTGCGAAATCGCCCGCCAGCAGCTGGTGGCCCCGCACGACGTGTCACGGGTCATCGCCCGTCCGTTCGTGGGAACT
>JBBARJ010000304.1:0-3971 GCA_040399825.1 Gemmatimonas sp. | reverse complement strand
GCAAGAATTCCCGACGGTCGTTCATCGCGTGGCTCCCGCACCGAGCACTACCCGTCCCGGCTTGGCGCCGGTGTGCTCGCCGTCCTTCAACACCTGGACGCCGTTCACGAACACATGCCGCATACCGCTCGCGTACTGATGCGGCTGTTCGAACGTCGCGTTATCGCGAATGGTGGTGGGGTCGAACAGCACGACGTCCGCGAAGTAGCCGGGCTTGAGCATCCCGCGGCGCGCGAGGCGCAAATTCGTGGCGGGCAGCGCCGACATGCGTCGCACCGCGTCCTGCAGGGTGAGCACGTGCTCGTCACGCGAATACTTGCCCAGCACGCGGGCGAAACTCCCGTACGCCCGCGGATGCGGACTGCTCTTCAAGAACTTGCCTTCCGACGCCAGTGACCCCGCATCAGAGCCGATGCTCACCCACGGCTTCTGCAGCTCCTTCACGATGTTGTCTTCATCGATGATGAAATAGATCGTGCCGACGCGCGTGCCGTCCTTCACCACCAGATCCATCGCCGTCTCTTCCGGCGTCGTACCGCGCTGCTTCGCCACCGCGGCCAGCGTCATGCCCGTGTATTGCTTGAGCGAATCGGCTTTGAAGCCCGACAGCACCACGCGCTCCGGCGATCCCGCCGCCAGCAGCAGACTTTCCCACTGATCGGTCGGCGTGCGCATCTCCTGCGCCACTTTCTTCCGCGTGGCGGGATCCTGCAAGCGCTTCGCCCACGCCGCATATCCGCCCTCCTGCACCCACGGCGGCATCGCCGCGTCCAGCCCCGTGGCCCCGGCGGTATACGGATAGATATCGGCGGTGATCTCGAGCCCTTCCGCTCGGGCCGCTTCAAGGCGCGCGAGGACCGTGTTCATCTTCGGCCAGTTGCTCTCACCGGCCGCCTTGAGATGATAGATCTCCGCGCGCACACCGGCCTCACGGGCTATCGTGATCAACTCCTCGACCGCTTCTTCGAGTCGCGCCCCTTCGCTGCGCAGATGCGAGATGTACATGCCGCCGTAGGGCGCGGCCGCTTTCATCAGCGCGATCAGCTCCGCCGTCTTCGCATAGAACGCGGGCGCATAGATCAAACTCGAGCCCACGCCCAGCGCCCCCTCCTCCATCGCGGTACGCACCTCCGCCTGCATGGCCTCCAGCTCCGAGGCCGTTGGCGCACGGTCATCCCAACCCACGTGGTTGATGCGGACCGTGGTTGCGCCAATGAAGGACGCGATGTTCGTGCTGATGCCCTTGTTCACCAGCGAATCCTGATAGCCGCGCAACGTGCGCCAGGTGATCGGAAAGGTGATGTCCCCCTGCTGCGACAGCATGTCCGCACGCAGTGTATCGGAGAGCGGCCCCATGGAGTCGCCCTCACCCATGACCTCGAGCGTGACGCCCTGCCGAATGTCGCTCTGACTGCGCCCGTCTTCGATCAACGATTCCGTGGCCCAGCTCAGCATGTTGATGAAGCCCGGAGCGACCGCGAGACCGTCTGCCTTCACCTCGAGTCGACCGGTTCCGCGCACCGCGCCGATCGCCACGATCGAATCCCCGGTGATCGCGACGTCCGCGATCACCGGGGACTCGCCGGACCCATCGTACACGGTCCCGCCGCGAATGACGACGTCGTAGGCGGGCGGGGCGGCACAGCCGGCGGTGCCAGCGCACCCGACCGCGAGGATCAACCGAGCCAGCCGACGGAGCACAGGGGAAGGAGCGAATGGTGGCATTCCGCGCCGTGTGGGAAAGGGGGAGAAACGCTCGAGAGCGGGTGTGCCAGAGGTTACGCCCAATCCACGAGAACCGGAACCACCGCGGTCACGTCCAGAACCGTCGAGGCCTCGGAAAACCGGCCCCTCGTGCACTAGGTTGTCACCATGGCCAAGTCACCTACTCCCTACCGCGCACTGACGCCCGAGCGGCGCCTGTCGCTCGTCACGTCCGCCCTCGCCAAGCACAAGGGCGCGCGCACCCTGTACTCGCAGCGCCTCGCCGCCAAGGGCGGCGGGTTCCGCGCCGCCACGCTGATGTCGTGGCCCGTCGACAAGCTCGCCCGCGAATTCGTGCGCCTCAACGCACAGACGCCGCAGGATGAGCTGGAACTGCTGCAGATGCTCTATGTCGATCTCGAACCGCAGATCCAGATCACGTTCCTCGAGACCGCCGGCGTGAAGCACGAAGCGGGCGTCATCCCCGAGGAGCTCGAGCCGCCGTATGCCGACGCCGAGGCGGTGGCACGCGGCGTCGCGGCCGTGCTCACCCAGCACGGGGACGACGGGCGCCACTACCTGCGCACCCTCGTGGTGTACAACCTGCCGTCATGGCCGGGGCTCGATTCCGCGTTGGCGCAAACAGAAACGGCGAGCTGACGCTCGCCGTTTCGTTCACCGCATACCGCCGAACATTCCACCGCCGCCGAATGGCATCCGGGGCATCCCACCGCCCCCCTTGCCACCGGCGCCGCCCGGGCCGCCGCCCATCTTCTTCATCATCTTCTGCATATCGCGGAACTGCTCGAGCAGCTTGTTCACCTCGCTCACCGGACGCCCGCAGCCCTTCGCGATCCGCGCGCGACGTGAGCCGTTCAGGATTTCCGGCTTCTTGCGCTCTTGAGGCGTCATGGACAACACGATGGCCTCGATGTGCTTCATGCGCTTCGGGTCCATCTTGACGTCCTTCAGCATCTTCGAGTTCACGCCCGGCAGCAGCTTCAGCAGGTTCTCGAGTGGTCCGAGCTTCTGCATCTGACGCATGGCCGTGAGGAAATCCTCGAGGTCCATGCCTTCCTTCCGGACCTTCTTCTCGAGCTTCTTCGCTTCGGTGGCGTCGAACGTTTCCTGCGCCTTCTCCACGAGCGACACGATGTCGCCCATCTGCAGAATACGCCCCGCCATGCGCTCCGGATGGAACTCCTCGAGCGCATCCGGCTTCTCACCCACGCCGATGTACTTGATCGGCTTCTTGAGCACGCCGTAGATCGACAGCGCCGCGCCACCACGCGCGTCGCCGTCCAGCTTCGTGAGGATCACGCCGGTCACGTTCAGCGCTTCGTCGAAGCCCTGCGCGATCTTGACCGCCTCCTGACCCGTCATGCCGTCGGCCACGAACAGAATTTCGTCGGGCTTGATCGCCGCCTTGAGCCGCTTGAGCTCGTCCATCATGTCGGCGTCGATCTGCAGACGACCGGCGGTGTCGATGATGACCACGCGGTCGCGCGCGCGCATACCCTGATCGATACCGGCCTTGGCGATCTTGACCACGTCCTTCGTGTCACGATCGGCGTACACCGGCACGTTCAGCGCTTTACCCAGTGTCTCGAGCTGGTCAATGGCGGCGGGGCGGTACACGTCGGCCGCCACCAGTCGCGTCGACTTGTTTTCGAGCATCAACTTGCGGGCGAGCTTGCCGGCCGTGGTCGTCTTACCCGACCCCTGCAGTCCGACCATCATGATGATCGTCGGCGGCAGCGTGCTCATCTTGAGCCCCTCGCGCCGTTCGCCCAGCATCGCCGTAAGCTCGTCGTGGACGATCTTCACCAACTGCTGAGCGGGCTGGATCGTCTTGATCTGCAACACGCCGACGGCCTTCTGCTCCACCCGTTCGAGGAACTCACGGGTAAGCGAGAAATTCACGTCGGCTTCGAGGAGGACGCGGCGCACCTCGCGCAGCCCTTCCTTGATGTCGGCTTCGGTGAGAACGCCACGTCCGCGAAGCTTCGCGAAGACGTTCCCGAGTTTGTCTGAGAGCTCGTCAAACATAGACTGGAAAGGCTAACGGACCCCGTCCCTCCGTACAACTGTTACGGGTCAGGGGGGTGACGGAATAGGCCACCCATGACGCAACTTGCCTGACAATCACGCGTTGTGGGCCGTTCAGCCCATCCTAGATTGGCTCTGTCCGGATCACGCTGTCACTTTCTTCGCCCGTCACGTGCCACCATCGAATCCGCGGTTTCCCGGTATCCCGATGCCTCGCG
>JBBARJ010000303.1:0-3988 GCA_040399825.1 Gemmatimonas sp. | reverse complement strand
GTCACCAACGTGAGCCGCGACGTGCAGCACGTGCTCGAGCTCACCGGCCTCGCGAGCATGTTGACCGTGGTGCCCAAGGTGCGGGAGATCAGCATTGACGGGCGTGAGCTGATGTCGGCTGGTGTGTGTGGGGAGTGCTATCGGTTGGACAGCGAGACCATCGTCAAGCTCTATCATGAGGGCGTGGCACCCGAGATCGCCGCGCAGGAGAAGGCCTTCTCCAAGGCGGCCTTCGTGTTGGGGGTGCCCACGGCCATCTCGTACGATGTCGTCGCGTGCGGTACGCGCACGGGGATCGTGTACGAAATGCTCGACGCGCAGCTGTTCAGCACGGTCATCCGGAATGATCTGGACAACGTCGACCGCCATGCGGCAACGCTGGCGCAGGTCGCCAAAACCATCCACGCCACGCCGGCGGATCCGGCGGTGTTCCCCGATCTCAAGGCGCGATTCCGCGGCTACTTCGACGCCATGGATTTCTTTCTGTCCGCCGAGGAGATCGCGTTTTTGCACGAGCGGCTGGCTGGCATCCCCGACGCCGATACCTGCGTGCACTTCGACATTCACTCCAGCAATATCATGATCCGCGACGGCGAGCCGGTCATCATCGACATGGGCGACTTCTCGCGCGGCAGCTATCTGTTCGATGTCGGCCTCCTGTGCACGATCTACGGCGTGCCCGAGCTGGGGATCAGCGAACTGGCCACCAAGATTCCCACCGACGCGGGCGTTGCCCTGTGGGAGCGCTTTCTGGTGCATTACTTCGCCGACAAGCCGGCCCACGAGATGGAGTACTTCAACCGCAACCGCGATTTCTTGGCGTCGCTGCGCCTGATTTACACCATCACGTTCCTGCCGAAAATGCGGGACATGTGCGTGGCGATGATCCGGGACACGCTCATGCCGCGCATGCGGGCGGCGGCGTTGCTCTCGCCCTCCTGAACACACCGCTCAGCCTTCGCTCATGCCCATCTTTGACCTCAGTGTCCCGATCGAGGACACGCCCAGCGAGCCGCTCCCCCTGTCGGTCACGCATCAGACGCATGCCGAGTCGGCGCCAGCCATGGCGGCCATGCTCGGTGCGACGGTTGACGACCTCCCCGACAGGCAGGGGTGGGCCAACGACTTCGTGAGCATGAGCTCGCACAACGGCACGCATGTCGACGCGCCGTTTCACTACTTCCCCACCTGCGGTGGCGTGCCAGCGCGCACCATTGACCAGATGCCGTTGGAGTGGTTTTACGGCGACGGCGTGGTGCTGGACTGTTCGGCCCTGCCGCGCGGCGCGTCGATCGGCGTGTCCGATCTCGAAGCCGCGCTGGCACGCATCGGATACGCGCTCAAGCCGCACGACATCGTACTGATTCGCACCGACGCCGACCGGTACTGGGGGAGCGCCGAGTACTTCGAGGCGGGGGCTGGTATGTCGGCGGCCGCCACGCGCTGGCTGATCGGGCAGGGCATCCGCGTGATGGGGATCGACGCGTGGGGATGGGACCGGCCGTTCTGGGCCACGCGTGAGGAATTCGCCCGCACGGGCGAGGCCGCGTGTCTCTGGGAGGCCCACCGGGTCGGGATGGACCTCGAGTACTGTCACATCGAGAAGCTGGCCAATTTGCGCGCGCTGCCGGCGCCGTTCGGCTTCACGGTGGCCTGCTTCCCGGTCAAGCTCACCCGCGGCAGTGCTGGGTGGAGTCGCGTGGTCGCGATCTTTCCGTAACGGCGGCGGGTGAGGAGGGCGGGAGGCCGCCGTGCCGGGGCGCCGGTGCGGCGCAGGCCGACTGCTTACGCCGGCGCGTGGTCCGGGACCCTGTTAAGGCACGGCACCTCGCGTTACCGTTCACCGATCTGGACGGTATTGTCGCCGCCGCTTCTCCCCTCCACCGTGATTCACGTGCTGACTCTGACACAACGCCGGCAGCAGAGCGTCGGAATTCTGACCGTGGCTGGGCGTATCGATCCGACCACGGTCGCGGAATTCGAGGCCGGGGTTCAGGCGCTGCTCCCCGATGTGGAGCACCGCCTCGTGATCGATCTGACCGCCGTGGCCTTCATGAGCAGCCTCGGACTGCGGGCGCTCATGGCGACACTCGTGAGCGTGCGCGCCAAGCAGGGGGCCCTCGTGCTCTGCGGCCTCAACGACGATCTTACGACGCTGTTCCGGGTGGCGGGATTCCTCGGACTTTTTGACATCACCGCCACCGAAGCCGACGCGCTGGCCAAGCTCGCGCCGTAAGTCGCCACCACGCGTGGCATCCACCTCCTCACGTTCCGTGACATGGCCCTCGAGATCACCGTCGACGCCGACCTGCTGATCCTCTCCGGGCGCCTCGACGCGGCCGGTGCGATTGCCCTCGATGCCTGGAAGACCGAGGCGGCCACCGTGCCCGCCCTTTGGGATCTACGGGCGCTGGCCTTCATCTCGAGCTTGGGCATCCGGAGTCTGATCACGCTCGACCGTCGCGTGCGAGCGGCCGGGCAGCGCGTGCAAGTGGTGTACGTAGCGGAATCGTTCGTGGCCGACGTCTTGTCATCGGCGGGCCTCACCTCCCAGTGGCCCATGCACACCGATCTCGCGTCTGCACGCGCGATGCAGCAGGGCGGAGCACCAACGGCACCCGCGGCCGCGTGGACCGGTGCCGCGGGTGATCGGTATCAGCGCACGCCGGCCAAGGGGCTGGGACGCGCGTCCCGCTTTCAGACGGCTCCCGACGCCCCCCCAATGCTGGTGCGCTTCGACGAACTGGGGCTGGCGTTCGGTGTGGGCGGATTCGGCTCCGACTCCGCCGATGAACCGGCGTCTGCGCTCGTGGCCACGGGGCACACCGTGCTGGTGCACACCGCCGACGGACTGACCGACCTGCTCGACACCGTGACGCCCGCCACCACGTTCGCCTGCATCGCCGAGGCGGTGCGGCTTGAACTCGACGACGCGGAACGGTGGGACGCCCAGGGCGACGTCACGTGGGGGCACCTGCGAGCCGACCTAGAGGTGCAGGCAGCCACCGCCGGCATCGGGCCGTGGGCCGCCGGCGCACTGGCCAGCTGGGACGACCGGCCGTGCGTGCTCCTGATGTTCGCACCCATCGGCGAGGCGCTGCGCGTGGTCGCGCTGCGTGCCGTGGCCGACCCGAGCACCGCGCCGCAGGCGGGCGGCGCGATCACGCTCGCCGAGGCCGCGGCCGCACTGGCCCGCGGCGACGAGGCGGAGATCTGCTGGCCCAGCCACGACACCACGCTGCGCGCTGTCCGCGTGTGGTTTGCCCCCACGCCCACCATCGCAGACGGCGGCGCGCACCGGCTGGTCATCGACGCGGCCGAGCCGGTGTCGGACGCGTGGGAGCGGATCATCCGCTCCACCTTTGCCGAAGAGGCCCGCGTGAAGTTGCGCCGCCTCACCGGCGGGTTCATGGCGTCCACCTTTGCCACCGACACGCACGACCGGCATGGCCGGCGCACGCTCCCCAGCGTGCTGAAGATCAGCCCGCGCGCGGTGACGGCGCGCGAAGAAGCGGCGTATCGGCAGTACGTGCGGCCGTTCATTCTGAACAACGCCACGGTGCTCATGGCGCAGGCCGTGCACGGCGAGTATGCGGGGCTGCGCTACAACTTTTTGGGCATCACGGGCGCCGAGTCGCAACTGCAGCCGCTGGAGTCACTGTACGTCGGCGACACGCCGGCGGAGGCCATGACGGCCATCCAGCAGACGCTCACGAACGTGCTGCGCCCGTGGTACGGGCAGGCCGTGGTGGCGCCGGTGCATCCGTTCGCCGACCACGATCCGCGGGTGCTGTTCACCAACCTCCCCGCCGTGGCGCAGGAGGTGCTGGGGATCGATCTCAACGCGCCGCGCATCGACTGTCCGCCGCTCGGCCGCAGCGTCCTCAACCCGTACCACTTCCTGCAGCACCGGTGGGACGCCCTGCGCGGGTATACCGCGACATGGGCTACGTCGATCACGCACGGCGACCTCAATCTCAACAACGTG
>JBBARJ010000302.1:0-3989 GCA_040399825.1 Gemmatimonas sp. | reverse complement strand
GTCGTATCGTCGCGGTGGCGCCTGGAGTTACGGCGCGCGGGTCGGACTGGGTTCGGGCACGCCGTTCACCGACGTGGTTGGTCAGTTGGTGCGGCGACGGTACGATCCCATTACGAACAGCTTCGGCACCGGCAATCTCGACGTGCCGCGTGAGCCTATCGGTGGCGCCCGCAACGGCGCGCGCTTTCCGCTCTTTCAGCGCCTGGATCTCAGCGTGACGCGCACGAAGCCTGGCAAGCGCACATGGGCGCCCTACGTCTCTCTCGTGAACGCGTACAACGCGCGTAACGTCTTCACGTACTTCTTCGACTACAGCGACAATCCCCCCACCCGTACTGCGATCTCGCAGTTCCCGTTTATCCCTACGGCTGGAGTGACCGTCTCATGGTAGCCGACGCGCGATGGATTGGCGGCCTTCTCGCGGCCATCATGTTGGCGGCGTGCGAATCGACGCCCGTGGAAGTGGCCTCGCCCACGGCCGCGATCGTCGTGCATTCTGTGTTGAATCCGGATGCGCCGGAACAAGTCGTGCTGGTGGAGTCGTCGCTGACCGGGCGCGTGGACATCAACGACGCCCTGAAGTTCGACCCGCTCGATCCCATTCGCACCGCCGGCGGTTCGCCGATTTCGGGCGCCGACGTTCGACTGCTGGCCGACGGCGACAGTGTCGGGGTACGGGCGGTCGAAACGTTGGTGCGTGCGCGCGGCACGGGCCGGTATGTGGTGCCACGCTCGCTGCTCGCGCTGCAGCCCGGGCGCCGCTATCGCCTGCGCCTCCGTACGGCCGATGCCCGTGAGGTCACGGGCGAAACGCGGGTGCCGGGGGCACCGCCCGGATGGACCGTCGGTGCCGGCGCGTTGGCCACGCCGGTTGTGCTCGATCGGAGTCGCGACACGCTGCAATTGCGGTGGACGGCGGTGCGTGACGCGCGGACGTACGCGATTCGTGTCGAAACGCCGTATGGCCCGTGGGCGCTGTTCGCGGATTCCACGCAGTTCATGCTGTCGGGCGGATTGCGCAACTTCTTCGCCCCGGGATTGCCATCCGTGTGGTTTCCCGGGTTCGTACAAACCGCGAATGTGGTGGCGGTGGATGCCAACTTCTACGACTACAACCGCTCGGGGAACGACCCGTTCGGCGGAACGGGATTGATCAGCAGTGTGCGTGGAGGCCTCGGCCTGTTCGGCAGTGTGGTCAACATATTGCGCCGAGAGGTCACGGTCACCGAGCGTACGCGCTTCCCATTGGACGCCCGCTGGCGCGGCGTCACGAGTGCCGGCGCCACGGCCGAGCTGGATCTGTGGGTGGACGTGGAGGGGCCGACCGTGAGCTCGGTGAGCGGCCGAGAGGTCACCGCCTTGCGTCTCTACGTGCTGGGCACGCTGCGAGGCGAGAGTCTCCGGTTGGTCACGTTGGCTGCCGGCTCGAGTGCGGATACGGTGTCGGTGCTCACGGCACGGCTGGCCGGCGACTCGTTGGTGGGGAATTACGACAGCCGGTTCGCGACGACCGGCGCGCGGGTGTTTCGACGGATTGCGCGGTAGCGAGAGGTCGCGCACCGACCGCTCGCGCCGAGGGCTGTCGCTCGCCACATTGGACGGGATCCTTGCCGTCCTCCCTCCGCCGCACCGTCCATGCGTCTCGCACTTGCAGGCCTCCTCCTGGCCGCCACGGCTAGTCTGCTCTCGGCCCAACGTCCGACTGCCGCATCACCCGCCACCCGCGCGTCTGGCCTCGACACGGCCTTCATCAAAGTGCCCTCGTGGCGCTTTGTGGGCCCCGACGGTAATCGCGTGATCGCGGTGGCGGGCGTGCCCGGTGAGTACAAGACCTATTATGCCGGCGCGGCCAGCGGCGGGCTGTTCAAGAGCACGAACGGCGGGATTCGCTGGACGCCGGTCACCGATTCGCTGCGTGCGGCCAGTGTCAGCGCCATCGCCGTGGCGCCAAGCGATCCGAACGTGGTGTGGTTCGGCACCGGGGAGACGTTTCTGCGCAGTAACGTGTCGATCGGGGATGGCATCTACCGGTCGACCGACGCGGGGCAACACTGGGCCCGCATGGGCCTCGAGAACACCGGACGCATTGGGCGCGTCCTGATCCATCCGACCAACGCCGACATCGTCTATGCCGCCGCGCAGGGGCACGGGTACGGGCCGCAGGCCGATCGTGGCCTGTGGCGCACGATGGACGGTGGCACGACCTGGAAGAAGGTGCTCTTCGTGAATGACAGCACGGGCATCATCGATGTGGTCATGGACCCCACCAATCCTCGCGTGCTCTTTGCCGCCAGCTGGCAGCAGTACATCGTGCCGTGGGACAAGCATTCTGGGGGGAACGGCAGCGGCATCTGGATGTCCCGCGATGGTGGTGACAGCTGGGCGCGGCTGGGTGCCACTGCTGACGGTCAGGGGTGGGGCCGGGGGCTGCCGAGGATCGGCACGATGGGCAAGATCGGACTCGGCGTATCGCGCAGCGATCCGCAGCGCGTGTACGCGCTCATCGAAATGAAGGAGCCGGCGTTCTATCGCTCCGACGATGGCGGGAAGTCGTGGCGTTCGGTGAATCGCGATCATGACCTGTTGGAGCGGCCCCAGTACTACACCCGTTTCGGCGTGAGCCCGAACAACGCCGACAAGGTGTTCTTCGTGGGCGTGCGCTTCGTGGGCACCACCGACGGCGGACTCACCAAGATGCCGAACCCACCGCGCGCGGGTGGTGACTTGCACGACATCTGGTGGGATCCATCGGACGCTGATCGGTTCGTGGTCGGTGACGACGGTGGCGTGGGCATCACCATCGACGGCGGCAAGTCGTTTACGCGCATCGCGCTGCCGAATGCGCAGATGTATCACGTGGCCACGGACACGAAGATCCCGTACAACCTGTACGGCAATCGGCAGGACGGCTATTCGTACGGAGGACCGAGTAACTCACGCGGCTCGCGTTCCATCGGCGTCTGGAGCGCCGTGGGCGGATGCGAAAGCGGGTGGGCGGTTCCCGACACCATCGACCAGCGCACGGTCTGGAGTGGTTGCTACGACGCCGGCCTCGAGCGTTTTGACCTGCAGACGAAGATGGCGCGGGCGGTGGAGCCGTGGCCGGAAGCGGGCTACGGCGTGCCGCCCAAGGATCTTAAGTACCGGTTCCAGTGGACCTTTCCGATCACGATCTCACCGCACGATCACAACACGGTGTACGTGGGATCGCAGTTCGTGCACAAGACCACGAACGGCGGACAGAGCTGGACGCTGATCTCCCCCGATCTCTCCACCAACGACAGTACCAAGCAGCAGTCGTCGGGCGGTGTCGTGATCGACAACCTGTTTGTCGAGAACGTGACGGTGCTGTTTGCGATTGCCGAGTCGCCGCTGGTGAAGGACCTGATCTGGGCTGGTACCATGGACGGCCTGCTGCACATCACGCGCGACGGCGGCAAGACGTGGACCAACGTGACGGCGAACATGCCCGGGCTGCCGAAGTGGAGTACGATGTCGGCGATTGAGCCGAGCAAGTACGACGCCGGTACGGCCTATGTGGCCGTTGATGCGCACCTGATCAACGATCGTGATCCGTACATTTACAAGACCACCGATTTCGGGAAGACGTGGACGAAGCTAGGCACTGATATCCCGAAGAGCGTGTTCAGTTACGTGCACGTGGTGCGCGAGGATCCGGTCCGGAAGGGGATGCTCTACGCCGGCACGGAGAACGGATTGTACGTGTCACTCGACGACGGCGCGCACTTCACCGAAATCAACGGCTCGCTGCCGCATGCGCCGGTGAGTTGGCTGCAGATTCAGGGCCATTTTCATGATCTCGTGGTGGCAAGCTACGGCCGCGGGTTCTGGATTGCCGACGACATCAGCTATCTGCGCTCTCTGTCGGACTCTCTGGCCACGAAACGCGCGGCGCTGTTGCCGCTGCGCGCTGCCTATCGCTTTCGCAAGATCGCCACGCCGACGGCACCAACCAATTCATTGGTGGG
>JBBARJ010000301.1:0-3992 GCA_040399825.1 Gemmatimonas sp. | reverse complement strand
AAGGATGACCGTCTGGTGATCGGGTTTTCGACGGCGCAGATCATCGGGATCGCCATTCTCCTGATCGGCGTGGGGATCGTGGCGACGCGATCGAAGCGGCGTACGCCACTGGCAACGGAGTAAGACCCACGGCTGAGGTGGGCCATGAGCCCTAGGCCGTGGACCGCGGGCTGAAAAGCCGAGCCGGCCACTCCCCATTGCGTCACGCTGCCTCTGCTATGTATACTCAAACATACGCTTTGAGAACCATTCTCATTTAACACCGTGGCCTCGATTCAGCTCCCGACCCTGCAGTCTCAGAACACCGCCGCCGCACGGACCACGTGCGCGCTGAACGTGTGTCCTGCAGGCACCCGAGTGACTGTCGTCGACATCGAGTGCTCCGGCGACGAGGCCTGCCGTCTCCGCTCGCTTGGCTTCTGTGAAGGTACCAGCGTCAATGTCATCGACGCCCGCGATGCCATGCTCCTCGAAGTGCGAGGCACTCGGATCGCGCTCGGTTCGGCCCTCACGGCCGGCATCACTGTTCAGCCCGTCACCGCGCGCTCATAGCGCGACTGGCGAGGCGCCCGACATGCGGCCGTTGCGTCGCGTGCGCGTCAGGACCCGGTGAGTACTCTGCAGAGCCCCCTGTCGCCCGACGATTCGGCGACCACTCCCTTCCTCGCCGGCCGCGATGCGCTGCGGGTTGCCATCATCGGCAATCCCAACACCGGCAAGACCACGCTCTTCAATGCCCTTACCGGGCTGCGTCAGCGCGTGGGCAATTTCGCGGGCGTGACGGTCGAGCGGGTGGAAGGGGGGTTCAAGGGCCCTGACGGCCGCCGTGTGACCGTGCTGGACCTACCGGGCAGCTATTCCCTGTCCGCTGGCTCACCGGACGAGCAGGTGGCGCTGGAAGTCCTCTTGGGCCGCGACGCCGACCGCTGGCGCCCCGATGTCGTGCTGGTCGTGGTCGATGCCTCGCACCTCGAGCGGAACCTCTATCTGGCCAGCCAGGTCGTCGAACTCGGCGTACCCGTCGTCATGGCGCTCAATCAGTTCGACGTGGCCGAGGCCGAGGGATTGCGGATCGACGTCCCAGAGCTGATCCATGCGCTGGGCGTGCCGATCGTCCCCACCGTCGCGAAACGCGGTGAAGGGCTCGAGCCGCTCAAACGGGCACTGATCATCGCCGCCGAGCTTCCGGCGCCCTCACGACAGTTTTCGATCCCCGAGCCGGCGCAGGACGCGCTCGCCCCGCTCGAGGCCTGTCTGGTCGCCGACGGGTTATCGGCTCGCGCGGCCCGCATGGAAGCGTTGCGACTGCTGGGCATGCAACGGGTCGGTCCGCATCTCGATCGCGTACCGGGTCTCGCGGACGCCATCACGGCCGCCTCGGACGAACTCCGCAGCGTCGGTTTCGTCCCCACGCGCCTGGAATCGGAAGTACGGTACGCCTGGATTGCGCAGGTCATCGAGCGCACCGTCACCCGGTCCCGTCCGGCTGGGTACAACGTGAGCGACCGCATTGACCGGTTTGCGCTGCATCGCGTCTGGGGCCCGCTCATCTTCCTCGTGCTCATGATGGTCGTCTTTCAGGCGGTCTTTTCGTGGGCTACGCCCCTGATGGACGGCATCGAAGCCCTCATCGCGGCGGCCGGCCGGGCCGTTGGCACCGCCCTGCCCGAAGGCGATCTGCGGTCGCTGATCGTGGATGGTGTCTTCGCCGGTGTCGGCTCCGTGCTCGTGTTCCTGCCACAGATCGCGATTCTCTTTGCGTCCATCGGCGTGCTCGAACACTCCGGCTATATGGCGCGCGCCGCGTTTCTGATGGATCGCATCATGCGCCGGGTCGGGCTGCACGGGAAAAGCTTTATTCCGATGCTCTCCGGCTACGCGTGCGCGGTGCCCGGCATCATGGCCACGCGTACGATCGAAGATCCGAAAGATCGGCTGGCCACGATCATGGTCGTGCCGCTCATGAGCTGTTCGGCTCGACTGCCGGTCTACACGCTGCTCATCGGCGCCTTCGTGCCGGCGACCTCGATTTTCCCGGGGCTCACGCTGCAGGGTGCCACCATGCTGATCATGTATCTGCTCGGCACCGTCGTGGCCCTCGCCGTGGCCGCGATCTTCAAGCGCACGCTGCTGAAGGGCCCCGTGCGTCCCATGATCCTCGAGCTGCCGCCGTATCGGTTCCCAAGCCTCAAGTCACTCGGCGTCTCCGTGGTGCAGCGCTGTCAGCTGTTCCTGCAGCGCGCCGGCACGGTGATTCTGGCGCTCTCGATTGTGCTCTGGGCCATGGCCACGTATCCGAAAGCCGCCATCGATGCGTCATTGCCGATGGAAGCGCAGCAGGAGCGGCAGCTTGAGCATTCGGTGCTGGGCCGCATCGGTCACGGCATTGAACCGTTGGTGCGCCCGTTGGGGTATGACTGGAAGATCGGCGTGTCGATTGCTGCCAGCTTTGCCGCGCGTGAGGTGTTCGTGTCCACCATGGGCACCATCTACGGCGTCGGCACCGAGAGCGAGCAGGCGCTCACCGAGCGATTACGGTCGGAGCGGAACGCGGTCACCGGCACGCGTGCGTATACGCCGCTCATTGCCATCAGTCTGATGGTGTTCTACGTCTTCGCGCTCATGTGCATCAGCACGATCGCGGTCACGGTGCGTGAAGCGGGCGGTGGGCGCATTGGCTGGCAGTGGGCCGGCCTGCAGTTCGCGTACATGTTGGCGTTGGCGTGGGGCTCGGCGTGGCTCGTCTACGCCGGCGGCACCGCGCTTGGCTTCGGAGGCTAGCGATGGCGACACGAGTGAACGCGCAATTGATCGTCGTCGTACTGATCGTGGCCAGCGCCCTGTTCTTCGTGGCGCGGCGCGCTTGGCGCTCGATCGCCGCGGCGCGTGCGCCGAAAAGCGGCTGCGGCTCCGACTGCGGCTGTCACTGAACCGCGCGTCGGGGAACGGTTAGCGCAGTTCGGCCGCGATACCGGTCCAGGCGTCATCCGCCGCCGCGAACACCCCGCGTACGGTCTCCACCCATTGCCGCCAGTCGGCGATGCGCGTGTCGAGTGCGCCACCGCGCACAGCATCGCCGGCCAGTCCCATGCTCTCGATGGCCCTGAACACGGGCGCTGCTTCCTCCTCAAGCGCCGCTTCCACGGCACGCTGCTCGGCCGGATCACCGGGCGCCTTGGTGACCGCAATCTCGGCGATGGCCCGCTCGAGGTCCTTCGTGAGCATGGCCGGGTCAAGCAGCAACACCTGCCGCGCAGGATCGCTCACCCCTTCCACCGAACGACGCGCGGCCAGCAGCGGCGCGAACCAGCGGTCGTGCGCCGCGACGGGCATGCCGCGCGACGAGCCGAGGGACTTGAGGCCGCGCGTCAGCTCCGGCATCGCACAGGCGCGATCAAGCAACTGCAGCCCGAGAGCCCGGAGCTGATCGTCACCACTGAGCTCGAGCACGTCGTTGCTCACGAGATACACCGTGAGTGACGACCCACCGCCGGCGATGCCCTCGATGCCGCTCAGGGAGAGTCGCCACGGCGTGGCGTCCTGCCATGCCAGCACGAGCGTGTCCTGATCGAGGGTCACGCTGGCCGACGTATCGATCTCGCGACCGCGCACGATGCCGACAACGCGCACCTGCGCCGCGATCACGGATGTCATCAGGCGAGAATCGCCGACACGACGGCGGCGGTATCGGCGAGGTTGGCGAACACCGCGGCGGGGCTGTGCGCCGCGAGATCGTCGGTACTGTACCGGCCGGTGGCGACACCAATGGCGCGCACACCGAGCGAACGCCCGCAGTGGATATCAGCCGGTGTGTCGCCGATGATCACGATGCGGTCACCGGCGATGTCGAGACCGAGCTGTTCGCGGGCGCGACGCTGCGCGAACGCCGGCAACTCCGGACGGTCTTCGTGATCGCAGCCGAACGCGTTCGCGCGAAACTGTGCAAAATCGACCTGCACCGCATTGAGCTTGGCGCGGGCGCCGCGCTCGAT
>JBBARJ010000300.1:0-4022 GCA_040399825.1 Gemmatimonas sp. | reverse complement strand
CGTGCCCGCCAACCGACCGCGCTGGACAACCGAGCCCGACCAGTGCAGCCTTCCGCCCTCAGCAGCCGCCGCATCATTGCCCGCCACGACCCGTCGCGGGCATCACGTCACCTCTGGAGCACCCGATGGTCCTGACCAAGGCCGAACTCATTGGCGCATTGCAGCATGAATCGAACATCCTCCTGCACCTTGCCAGTAAGGTCGATCGCGCGCAGCTCGACTACCGCCCCACCGCCCGCCAGCGCTCCACGATTGAGTTGCTGCGCTACCTCTCCCTCATGGGACCGCAGCTCATCAGTGCCTGCGTCACCGGCACCTTCGACACGGCGGCGTATGGCGCGGCCAACGAGGCGGCCCAGGCGCGCGATCTTGACGCCCTCATGGCGGAGATCGCCACGCACTCGGCCACCTACGCCACGCTGCTCGAGAATGTGTCAGACGACGACCTGCGTGCCACGATCAGCCTGTTCGGTAACTCGGGCACCCGTGGCGCGAAGATCGTGAGCATGGTGTTGTCCGGCTGCGCGGCGTATCGCACGCAGCTGTTCTGCTACCTGAAGAGCTGTGGCCGTGAAGAGCTGGGGACGTCCAACCTCTGGGCGGGCATGGACGCTCCCACCCCAGCCTGATCGCGGGATGTGATGCGGTGCGCGCAAAAGCACTCCGGCCGCTTTGCGTGCACCGCCGCGCCGCGCTACGCCTGGCGGTGCAGCCGGTACTCCGCCGGCATCATCCCCCACGACGCCAGCACCTCCGTGGGAACATGGGCGGTTTCAGCCCGTCGGTGCGCCCATGGCAGCAGTTCGCGCGCCATGTCCGTGCACAGCAGCTCCGGCTTCGGCAGAATGTCCACGCGACCGAGGTCCAGCCGGTCGGCATCCCAGCACGCCAGTAACGTGGGATCGCCAGTGGTGTGACCGTCGGTGTGCCGCGCGCACGCATCGTACAGCAGGTCGAAGCGGACGTCGTCGAGATGGACCAGCGTACCGCGCAACGATCGCGCCAGCTCGCCGCCGCGCGTGCCATGCCCCTCGTCGACATCTTCGTTCACCCGACGCGAATCGTGGAACAGCGCGAACAGCCGCACCACCTCGGCGTCGCCACCATTCGCGGCGGCCACCCGGACTCCGTTCTCCAGCACACGCGCCCAATGCACGACGCCGTGATCGCCGTGCAAGGGCAACGCGTAGCCGCGAAGAATCTCGCGCAGAATCAGTGCGTGATTATGCATCAGCCGTTCTCGTGCCGCGCTATCACCACCGGCGAGACGGCGACAGACAGACGAGCCTGTCCCGTCACGAAACCGAATCCAGCGAGAACGACCCCGGTCGTGAGGCCAAGAATCATGAGCATGAAGACTCCTTAAGAGTGTGCGTCTGCAGAAGACGACCCAGCGTTGCTGCTTCGACGAAGGCTGAGGCCGCCGTACATACGACCTGTCGACCCCGCCGCTCCAAGACCGGAAAGTGTAGCTTACCAACATGGTGCAACGGACCATACGACCCCGCGGGCGTCTCCGCACCATCTCGACGCTCGTGCCCCACGACTCCGAGGTGAAACATGCGTTTTTTGTCTCGCTCCGCGCTCTTGCTGGTTGGCCTCGTCCTGCCAGTCCTGGCGCAGGGACAGGCGGTGACCGTACAAAGTGTCGCAGACATTCGCCTGCAGGGCGCGCTCGGTGTCGCGGCGAACATTGCCGCGAAGTTTGGTGGCGGCAGCATGCACGACATTGCCTCCACCACGTATGTATCTGGACACCGGATGCGCACGGAGTCGTCAGTCACCGGCTCGATCATCGATGCTGATGCCGGCCGGGTCACGACCATCGATCACAAACAGAAGTCGTACACGTCGATGACGTTCGCTGAGATGTCCGCGGTCATGCAGCAAGCCGCGCAGTCGGCGAAGGAGAAGTCGAAGGAGAAAGGCACGGACGCGAAGGCGGACGATGATTCGCTCAGCTTCGAGTACAAGGTGGCGGTTGACCGGCCCGGGCAGCGAAAGCAGGTGTCCGGTTACGACGCGGAGCGGGTGTTCATTACCGTCACCATCAAGGCGCAGGTTACGGCCGACGGCAAGAAAGATCAGTCGGTCGGCAACCTCGTGTTTTTGCTCGACCAGTGGATTTCGAAAGACGCCCCACAAATCGCCGCCCTCCGTGAATTCCAGCGCGCCTATGCGCTGAAGATGGGGCAGGAATTCCGCGCACAGGTGCAAGGGCTGCAAAGTGTCTTCGCCAGTGATCCGCGCATGAAGAACGGCTTCGAAGCCGCAGCCAAAGAGTTAGCGAAAGTGCCGGGCATCGCGTTGAAAAGCGCCACCTACGTGTCCCTGCTACCAGTCGATATGGCCTACGACCGTGCCCTCACGCTCGGTGACGACGCAACGTTGGCGGCGAAGAAAGACGAAAAGCCGCAAGGTGGCGGATTCCGCGGCATGATGGGCGCGATGAAGGCCGCGGCCGAGAATGCGACCAAGCAGTCGGATACGCAGTCGGGCAAGTCGGCGCCGCCCAAGCAGTCGTTGCTCATGACGGTGACCGACGAGGTGAAGAGCATCACGCGCGGCGCCGTGCCCGCTGACATGTTTGCGCCACCGGCCGACTACAAGGAAGTCAAGCGGCCGTAACGGTCACCGCTTTTCCACCTCAGCCAGAAACGCGCGCACGGCGGCGATGTATTCCACCGGCTTCTCACGCATCGCCGCATGCGCACCGCCCGGAATCACCACCAGCCGTGCATCGCGCATCGTTGCCCTGAACTCCTCGAGTGTGGTCGGACGCGCTTCGTCGAATTCGCCGGCAATAAACAGCGACGGCGTCGTGATCTCGTCCATGTCCGCCGAGCGCGTCCACGATTTCAGCGAGCCGTTCGACAGGAACTCCGTCGGCCCCCACATCTGCCGATAGATCGTGTCGTTCGACGTCACGCCGGCACAGCGCGCGATCGGCGGCGCCGGCAGCCGCTGCACATGGCGCGCGTAAAAGGAGTCGGTGGCCGCGGCGTACGCCGACGAGCTCAGCGTGCCCGCCTTTTCGTTCTCATCGAGCACCTGCTGGATCGACTCGGGGAGCTGTTCGCGCAAACTGTCCGCGTCAGCGATCCAGCGCGGCGTCGAGATGAGCGGGCTGCTGAAGATCACCGACTTCACGCCCGTGGGCTTCGTGGCAATCATGTACTCCGCCGCCAGGGCCCCGCCCCACGAATGTCCAAGCAGGTGCACGGTGTCGAGCTTGAGTGCGCGGCGTACGGCATCCACTTCCTGCACGAAACGCGGGAAGTTCCACAGCGCCGTGTCGGTAGGATGCTCCGAGCGCCCTGAGCCAAGCTGATCGTAGAAGATGACCGGCCGCTCGTTGGCGAGCGGGGCCAGCACTTCGAAGCGGCACGAGGTGCCACCGGGGCCACCGTGCATCGCCAGCAACGGCACGCCGGGCCCGTTACCGATCTTGCGATACCATACCTTGCCGCCCGGCACATCGATCATCCCCTCTTGCGACGGGAACGTGTCGGTTGCTGCCGCGATCGTGCTGTCGGCGACGGTATCGGCCTTCGGGGAGCACGCCGCGAATGAGCACGCGGCAGCGATCATGCTCGCGGCAACGGCACGCGATGCGGTACGGGAAGAGATCATCACTCGAACATGCGACCGTGGCCGCCACTTGTCGAGCAAGTGACGGCCACGGCGTTTACGAAGCGATTCGCGTTACATCGCCAGCGCTTGCAGATCCTGCAGCGCCTTCTTCAGGAGGTCGACCTTGGCCGCATCGCAACTCCGGCTTCCCTCGACATCCGTCACCAGCTTGGCGAGCGCCGCGTTCCGCGCCCCGCCGTTCGCCTTCTCGGCGGTCGCGATCTGCGCGCGGATGTCACCGATCTTGGCCGGGGCCACGCAGCCCTTCCGCTCCAGCTGATCCGTGTACGCCTTGGCCAGCGCGAAGCTGGGCGGCCACGAAATCTTCGGCTGCCCCTGCGCGTTCAGGTAGTCCCACTTCACGGTGTTGGCCGCATCGATCTCGTTCT
>JBBARJ010000299.1:0-4030 GCA_040399825.1 Gemmatimonas sp. | reverse complement strand
GGTTGGGCTGCGCTTCAAGCAGCTGTCGCACGGCGCGTCGATAGAGACCGCGATCGCACTGCGCCCGTGGTGCCCACACCGCCGGCCCTTTGCCGCGGTTGAGCATGCGGAACTGCACCGACGCCATGTCGGTGGCGCGTGCCATGATGCCGCCCAGCGCATCGACTTCACGCACCACGGTGCCTTTCGCAATGCCACCGATGGCCGGGTTGCATGACAGCTGCCCGATCTGTTCGAGTGCACCGGTGATCAGCGCCACCGAAGCGCCGGAGCGGGCCGCCGCCACGGCGGCCTCGGTGCCCGCGTGGCCAGCGCCGATCACGACCACGTCGAACGACGCCTCGACGGCGGCACTGTCGATGGTGTGGACACGGGCGGACTTCGCCGACGAGGAGTCGTGCGATGGCGTGGACAGGGGCACGGTCATGTCGCTCAAACTAGAGGTCGTGGCAAGCCGGTTCCGAGGATGGCGCTCACGTCAGTTCCCACACGGTAGCTCCCGCTGCTATATCCATAAAAGGTTGTACCACTCTCACCCGCCGACCACGACCGCCGATGCCGCTGATCCTGCCGAATACCGCGCCGACCCTGCTGATCCGGAAGGCGGCGTTCGAACGCGTCGAGATGACCCGGGCGCAGGTCGATGAAGCACTGGGCCTGACGCCCGATGAATTCCGGATCGAGGGGGCGCTCATCGCCATCGGACCGCTGGTCGGTGAGGACACGCTCGGCGACTTGATCGAGCGCCTCGAGGCGGCCGGGCTCGTGTATTACGACGATTTCTTCGAGTTGAGCGGAAACTGGCCGGAATGGCTCCGGCTCTTCGCCATGGACGCGTCCGTCTGATTCACCAATTTTCGGTGTCGTTCGGCTGACAGCCACACGTCGCTGCGCCGGAGCACCCCTTCCCAACCGCAGCCGATGCACCAGCTGCGGCGGAAGCGCTCACCCAGCACGCGCCACCAGCCGACGCGCTCGACGGCCAGCGTTTCGCTATCGCACATCAGGCAGGTGTCCCCTTCGGGGATCATCATCACGAACGCCTTGGTGACCAGCCAGAAAATGGCCACGCGCATCGACACGATGACGGCGATGAAGATCGCTGCGTCGGTCCAGCTCCAGCGTCCTGGCATCAGATGACCTTATCGGGGGGCACGTCGGTTTACCGCGAGGAATCTATCGGGGCGTTCGGACGAACTGCTGCATGCGCGCCCCGAGAAACTCCGCGGCCCGCCACTCGCCATAGTACCAGGGATTCCACGGGCGCCGGCCGGCGGTGAAGCCCACGTGCCCCCCCCTCGCGGGGAATTCCACGCCGACCTGCGGGTTCTCGCGTACGGCGCGTCGCACTTCGTCCAGCACGTCCGCCGGCAGGAACGGGTCGTCGACCGCGTTCAGCAGCAGCGTCGGCAGCTGGATACGTGCCAGATAGGGCAGGGAGCTGGCGCGGGCGTAGTAGTCGGCCGCGTCCCGAAAGCCGTGCAGCGGCGCCGTGAAGGCATCGTCGAATTCCCAGAGGGTGCGGGCGTTCTGGACACGGCGCAGCGGGGCCAGCTGTGGAAATTGATCGATCTTGGCGAGCGCCTTCGGGATGAGCGACTTGAGAAAGAACTTCTCATAAATCGCGCCGAACCCCCGGCCGATATGCCGGGAGGCCCGGGCCAGGTCGAAGGGGACCGACATCGCCACCGCACCGACGACCTGCTCGGGAAGCACGTCGCCGTATTCGCCGAGGAGCTTGCACAGGACATTGCCACCCAGCGAGACGCCCATGAGGCCGAGGGGTGCGTCGGGGAATTCGCGGGCCAACTGCTGGACGATCCAGAGCGGGTCGGAGGTCTCGCCGGAGTGATAGCTGCGGGGGAGCCGATTGGCCTCGGTGCCGCAGCTCCGGAACAGGAGCAGGTCGGCCGCCCACCCGCGCTGGCCGGCCTCGCGGAACATCGCCCGGGCGTAATGGGAGTGCATGCCCCCTTCCAGTCCGTGGAATAACAGCAGGCGGGGAGCCGCCGCGCCCTCCGGACTGTCCAAACGTGCGACCTCGAGAAAGTCGCCATCGGGGGTGTCCCAGCGTTCCAGGCGCATGGCCGGGGCGGGTTCGCGGCGACCAAGCCGACCCCAGAGCGTGGCGCTGTGAGGATCCGGAAGCCACCAAGCTGGCCGATAGGGGCGCGATGAAGCGAACATGGAGACAATATGTAGAGTGTTCGGCACGGTTCGTTTCCCTGTCACCCCCCCACGTGATCTCGCGCCTCCTCAGGAACCTGACTTTTCAGGTGCTCGTCGCGGTCTCGCTCGGCATTCTGCTGGGCGTCGTAGCCCCTGACACCGCCAAGTCGCTCAAGCCGCTCGGCGACACGTTCATCAATCTCGTGAAGATGGTGATCACGCCGATCATCTTCCTCACCATCGTGCACGGCATCGCGAGTATGGCAGATCTGCGCAAGCTCGGGCGTGTGGGCGGCAAGGCGCTGCTGTATTTCGAGTTGGTCTCGACGCTCGCGTTGGCCATCGGCCTCATCATCGTCAATGTGACGAAGCCCGGCGCGGGTCTCGATATCTCGAAGATGGCGATGGGTGACGTGAGCAAGTACACATCGGCGGGGGCACAACAGAGTACGCTCGAGTTCATGCTTCATATCGTGCCCAGCAACGTCGTCGCGGCGTTTGCGAGCGGTGAGCTGCTGCCCGTGGTGTTCTTTTCCGTGCTCTTCGGTATCGCCCTCACGGCGGTCGGCGATGCCGGGCGTGATATCGCCGATCTGCTCGTGCGCTTTCAGGCCGTGTTCTTCAAGATCGTCGGCATGGTGATGGTGATCGCGCCGATCGGTGCCTTCGGCGCGATGGCGTATACGGTGGGCGCGTTCGGCCTCAAGACGCTCGTTCCACTCGCGCGTCTGATGCTCGATGTGTACCTCACCATGGCCGTCTTCGTGTTCGTGGTGCTTGGCTTGATCTGCCGAGCCTATGGCTTTCGCATCTGGAAATTCGTGCGCTTTATCAAAGACGAAATTCTGCTCGTGCTCGGGACGTCCAGCTCCGAAGCGGCGCTGCCGCGCATGCTGCAGAAGCTGGAGCAGTACGGTTGTGCGAAGCCTGTCGTGGGCCTCGTGATTCCCACCGGCTATTCGTTCAACCTCGACGGCACGAGCATCTATTTGTCGATGGCCACGATCTTCATCGCGCAGGTCTACAAGGTTGATCTGAGCATTTCACAACAGCTCGGGCTGCTCGGCATTCTCATGCTTACGAGCAAGGGAGCGGCTGGTGTCACGGGCTCCGGGTTTATCGTGCTGGCCAGTACGCTCGCGGCCACCCGCACGGTGCCGGTGGAAGGCGTCGCCCTGCTGCTTGGTGTGGACCGCTTTATGTCGGAAGCGCGGGCGATCACGAACCTGATCGGCAACGGCGTGGCCACGTTGGTGGTGTCGCGCAGTGAAGGGGCGTTCGACGACGCGAAGCGCGAAATCGCGGACGCCAATTTGTGAGCACGGTGGACACCGTGGTCCAGATCTTCGGCACGAAAAAAAGTGCCGACACACGAAAGGCGCAGCGCTTCTTCCAGGAGCGTCGCATCAAGGTGCACTTCTGCGATCTGGCGGAGCGGCCGGCGTCGGTCGGTGAGCTGAAGCGGTTCACGCAAAAGTTCGGTGTGGACGCGCTCATCGACCGCACGTCAAAGCGCTTTCTCGACCTTGGGCTGCGTCAGGCACTGTACGGCGAGGAGCGGTGGCTCAGCATCCTTGCCGATGAACCGATGATTCTGAAACAGCCGCTGATTCGCTTCCAGCACAAAGTGTGCGTAGGCGTGGACGAGAAGCTGTGGAAGGAGTGGCTTGTGTAGTCGGTGGTGTTCTCCGACACCAGAAGCGTACTGTAGCATGGTGATTGAAAGGGATTCTCCTGACAGAAGTCAGGGGTATTCCCGATAACCCGTTGGGTTCCGTCGACGAAGACTGGAGACAACGGAGGTACGGTATGCGCACGAGAGTATTGGATGTCTCGCGGCAACCACTGACGGCACGCGTTC
>JBBARJ010000298.1:0-4059 GCA_040399825.1 Gemmatimonas sp. | reverse complement strand
ATGTGAGCTTTGCGGAGGCAGGTCTGCTGTGACAACGATCGCGCTGCACGAGATGATTCCCGGGTTCGGGCCGAGTGCCGATATCTCCTATGATCGGCTCGACCACGAGCTCCTCGTGCGCGCCTACAAGTTCTCCGATGTCGCGCATGCTGGGCAGGTGCGTCATTCTGGCGAACCGTACGTCTCGCACTGTGTCGAGGTCGCGCGCATTCTGGCGGACTTGCAGCTCGATACGACGACGGTGGCGAGTGGATTGCTGCACGACATCGTCGAGGACACCGACATCACGGTCGAGGACGTCGCGCGCGAGTTTGGCGCTGAGATCGCGCAGATCGTCGATGGCCTCACGAAGATCGCCAATCTGCCGCTTTCGTCCCGTGAGGAGCGGCAGGTCGAGAACTATCGCAAGCTGCTGTTGTCGATCGCCAAGGATGCTCGCGTCATCCTGATCAAGCTGGCTGATCGACTCCACAACATGCGCACCCTCGACTATCTCGCGCCCGAGAAACGTCGGCGCATTGCGCAGGAAACTCGCGATCTGTACGCGCCCCTGGCCCACCGCTTCGGTATGGCGAAGATGCGATGGGAACTCGAGGATCTGGCGTTCAAGCATCTCGAGCCTGACGCGTACAAGACGCTCGCCAAGTTAGTGGCGGCGAAGCGCGCCGAACGCGAGCAGCTTATCGCGCAGATGCGCGAGCCGCTCGAGAAGCGGCTGTCGGACGCCGGCATCGCCGAGGTCGAGGTGACGGGCCGGCCGAAGCACCTGTGGTCGATTTATAAGAAGATGCAGCAGCGGGACCGTCCGTACGAGGACATCTATGACCTGCTCGCGATTCGGGTGATCGTGCCGAACGTGCTCGAGTGCTACCACGCACTCGGTGTCATTCATGATGGATGGACGCCGGTGCAGGAGCGGATCAAGGACTATATCGCGCAGCCGAAGTCCAACGGCTATCAGTCGTTGCACACCACGGTGTTCGGGCCTGGGCGTCAGTTATTCGAGATTCAGATCCGGACGCGTGACATGCATCGCACGGCGGATTTCGGCATCGCGGCCCATTGGCGGTACAAGGAGTCGTCGCGCAGTGCCGACGAACTGGATCGACAGCTCGCCTGGTTTCGGCAGGTGCTCGAGCTTCAGCTCGATGCCGAGACGCCCGGCGAGTTCCTCGAGTTCCTGAAGCTCGACTTGTATCAGGACGAGATCTTTGTGTTCACTCCGACCGGCGACGTGATCCAGTTGCCGAAGGGCGCGACGCCGCTCGACTTCGCGTTTTCTGTGCACACGCAGGTCGGAGCGCATTGCGCTGGTGCGAAGGTGAACGGCCGCATTGCGCCGCTTTCGCGTGAACTCAAGAATTCGGAAACCGTCGAGATTCTGACGAATCCGAATGCGAAGCCCAGTCGCGACTGGCTGTCACACGTGCGAACCGGCCGCGCCCGTCACAAGATCCGGCAAATGCTGCGGCTCGAAGAGCGATCGTCCGCGATGCGCCTGGGCCGTGAGATCATCGAGCGTGAACTGCGCCGTCGCCGACTGCCAAAGATCGACGACAGCGGACTCCAGCCGATCGCCAAGTTGTTGAAGCTGAAGGATGCGACGCACCTTATCGCATCGGTCGGTGCCGGTGACGTGCACGTCATGCAGCTGCTGAAGGCGCTGCACCCGGATCTCGAGACGGCTGAACCAGTCGAGAAGCAAAGTACGCTCGAGCGTATCGTCGATCGGGTACGGGGGACGGGCAAGGGGATCCGGATTCAGGGCGCGGATGGCTTGCTCGTGCGCTACTCGCAATGTTGTCAGCCCGTGCCCGGGGATCAGGTCGTCGGCTACGTCACTCGCGGACGCGGTGTAAGCATTCACCGCGGGGATTGTCCGAACCTGCTCTTGCTGGCGCACGAGCCCGAACGCCGCCTCGACATCGACTGGCACGAAATGGCGGGTGAGCGGTTCGTCGTTCGGCTCGCCATGGAGGGTACCGATCGACGCGGGCTTTACGCCGACGTTGCGGCGGCCGTGAGTGCTACGGGCACCGATATCAAGAGTCTCGAGTTGAAGACGACCGACGGTCGGGTCACGGGAGCGGCTATGGTCGAGGTGGAGAACCTGGCCCATTTGGAGCGCATTATCAAAGCGGCTCGCCGGGTAAAGGGCATCGTGGCCGTCTCTCGGCGCGAGAAGATCACCGCCGAAACGTAGGCGTCCGGCTCGACGGGGAGCTGAATGTGCTACCCGAAGAAAAGCCGATCTCGCTATATTGCGGTTATGGCAGCCCCTTTTCGTCTCCGAAGTCCCTTCGCCCCGGCCGGTGATCAGCCGCGCGCGATCATCGAGTTGTCCAAGGGGCTCGTACGCGGCGATCGCATTCAGACGCTGCTCGGCGTCACTGGCTCCGGGAAGACGATGACCATGGCCAACGTCATCGCGCAGTGGGGACGACCGACGCTCGTGTTGTCACACAACAAGACGTTGGCCGCGCAGTTGTACGGTGAGCTCAAGTCGTTCTTCCCGACGAACGCCGTCGAGTACTTCATCTCGTACTACGACTACTATCAGCCGGAGGCGTACGTCCCGTCGAGTGATACGTTCATCGAGAAGGACGCGAGCATCAACGAGGATATCGACCGCCTGCGACTGCGTGCGACTTCCTCCCTGATGGAGCGCGACGACGTCGTGATTGTGTCGACGGTATCCGCGATCTACGGCCTTGGCGATCCGGTGTCGTATCGTGAACGCATGGTTGCCGTTTCGCGTGGTCAGCAGATCGCGCGTGACGATATCCTCCGCGCACTGGTCGGCATTCAGTATCTGCGCAACGATGTCGCATTCGACCGTGGTACGTTCCGCGTGCGGGGCGATACGGTGGAGATCTATCCGGCCTACGAGGAACAGGCTGTGCGGCTCGAGCTTTGGGGCGACGAAATCGAACGCATTTCGAAGATCGACCCGCTCACGGGCGAAACGATCTCGACGCTCGAACGAATGGCGATCTATCCGGCGAAGCACTTCATCACGAACCGCCCCACGATCGAACGTGCGAGCGTCGCGATCCGTGAGGAACTGGCGGAACGGTTGGCCGAGTTGCGCATGCAGGGCAAACTGCTGGAAGCGCAGCGGCTCGATCAGCGCACGAATTTTGACCTCGAGATGCTCGCCGAGATCGGCACCTGCGCCGGGATCGAGAACTATTCCCGGCACATCAGCGGCCGTCAGGCCGGCGAACGTCCGGCGTGTCTGCTCGACTACTTCCCCGATGACTACCTCGTGGTGGTCGACGAGTCACACGTGTCGCTGCCGCAGATCCGCGGGATGTACAACGGCGATCGCGCGCGCAAGCTCACCTTGGTCGATTATGGATTCCGGCTGCCGAGCGCGCTCGACAATCGACCGCTCGTGTTCGACGAGTTCATGCAGCTCGTGCCTCGGCTCGTGAATGTGTCGGCGACGCCGGGGGAATTGGAGTTGCAGCTCTCTGAGGGCGTGGTCGTCGAGCAGGTCATTCGGCCCACGGGGCTGCTCGACCCGATTCTCGAGATTCGTCCGGTCAAGGGGCAGGTGGACGATCTCCTGCACGAGATCCGCGTGCGGGAACGCAAGGGCGAGCGAGTGCTGGTCACGACGCTTACCAAGCGCATGTCGGAGGATCTCACCGATTATCTGCAGCAGGTGGGTGTGAGGGTGCGATACATGCATTCGGACATCGATGCCATTGAGCGCATGGAAATCGTGCGTGGGTTGCGACTTGGCGAGTTCGATGTCCTGATCGGGATCAACCTCCTGCGCGAAGGGCTTGATATGCCCGAAGTCTCTCTGGTGGCGATTCTCGATGCCGACCAGGAAGGCTTTCTGCGCAGTGATCGATCCTTGATCCAGACCATCGGTCGCGCGGCGCGCCATTTGAACGGGATGGCGATCCTGTACGCCGATCGGATCACCGGCTCGATGCAGCGGGCCATCAGCGAGACGGATCGTCGTCGAACGATTCAGCGTGAACACAATGAGAAGCACGGGATCACGCCGCACGGCGTACTCAAGAGCATCGATGACGTTCGGTT
>JBBARJ010000297.1:0-4078 GCA_040399825.1 Gemmatimonas sp. | reverse complement strand
ATAGGCCGACCCCAGCACCGCCCAGTACAGCACGACCTGGAAATCGAGATGGTTGACCAGCACCATGCGTACCGCGAAGGCGTAGCTGGTGACCTGGCCGATGGCCCCGAACATGTGGTCGAGCCACGCGATGGCGAGCACGTCCGCTGCGCAGATGACCGCGCTGACCGCCACGTGCATGGCGATCCACGGGAGAATCCGGGCGGTGTCCAGCTTGACCCGCTCGACCAGGGTCAACACCACCTGCGACCAGAGCGCCCACATCATCCACGAGGCGCCCTGCCAGACCAGGGCAGTGGTGAGGCTGTAATGGGTTCCCGAGGCGTCGCCGATCAGCGTGAGCTGCAGGGCCGCGAGGACGGCCGGAATGACCCAGACTACGGCGAAGAGCACGCGCGTCATGCGTCGTAAGCGAGCGCCTTCGTCGGCAATCGTGACGGGCTGAATCGAAGACACCAGGAAGCGGCGGCGGGGGAGTGGTCGACGAAGGCCAAGCGTGCGCAGCGATCTCGCTGGAACTTCAGGTACAATCAAACGTAGTACACCAGATGGGGCGGAACGTGCCGCTTTGGGGCAGCATTTTCCTTGCCGGCGACGCTGCCGGACCGGGGACTGTCAGGGAGTTGCCGATCGACGTCACGCGCGCTGCACCTTCCGGCGCGCTGTCCACTGGTCGTCGGCACGTCGAGAGGAGGCGGAGAGCGTGCGTGCGAGTGCTGATTGTTGACGATGAACGTTTGGCGCGGCAGCGCGTTCGCCGGCTCGTGCAGAGTGAGGCGGATGTCGAGGTGGTCGGTGAAGCCGAGAGTGGACACGAGGCGGTCGCGCTGATTCGTGAACTCCGGCCGGATCTGGTCTGTCTCGACGTGCAGATGCCGGGGCTTGATGGGTTCGGCGTGCTGCGTGAGCTCGACGGCGGTCATGTGCCGATGGTCCTCTTCGTCACCGCCTACGATGAGCACGCGCAGCGCGCCTTCGACGTGCATGCGGTGGACTACGTGCTCAAGCCGGTCGACGAGGACCGCTTCAGGGCGGCCTTCGACAAGGCGCGCAAGCAGCGCGCGAACGCGGTCGCCGCCGTGCGACTCGGCGAATTGCTGGAAACGGTGCGGCGTCTCGCCGGCGGAAGCGCGGCCATGGCCGAGGCGCGCGGCGACGGATCCGGAGGGGCCATGCGTGGTGAACTCGCGAACGAAAACGCGAACGCGAACGCGGCGCCGGGCGCGAACGGCGTGGGGAGCGCCAGCGGGCGTTTCGCCAGCCGGATCCTGGTCAAGCAAGACGGTCGCATGTTCTTCGTGAAGACTGCGGAAATCGACTGGATCGAAGCCGATCGCAACTACGTGCGACTCCACGTCGGCAAGACGGCGCACACGATCCGTGAACGCATCGGTCATCTCGAGGAAACGCTCGACCCGCGCCTGTTTGCGCGGATTCACCGGTCCACCATCGTGAATCTCAACCGCGTGCGCGAAATGCAGCAGTGGTTCTCGGGCGACTACGTGGTCATTCTCGAGGACGGCACCCGATTGCGTCTCAGTCGTCATTACCGCGATCGCGTGGAGAAGCAGGTCGGGGTCTAAGGCCGAACGCCTCATTAAGCGACCCAATGCCACCCCGATCAGTTGGCAGTCCCGGATCGTGCATCTGCTGGTGCGCGCGCGCATGCGTCCGCACGCGTACGAGCCGATCGACCCGGTGCGGGTGCGGCGCGAAATGGGCAAGCCACGTGCGGCGCGTCGATGGATGGCGCGCTTCACCGGCGCCACGATGGAGCGGCGCGACGCCGGCCGTGGGTGGCCGGGCGGGGAAGTGGTGTCCTGGCCCGGGCACGAGCCGGGAGCCCCGGTGCTGCTGTATCTGCACGGCGGTGGTTACATCGCCTGCTCGCCGGAGACGCACCGTTCGCTGGTCTCCTCACTGGTCCGTCGTATCCGCGGACGAGCCTTCGTGCCTCGCTACCGGCTGGCGCCGGAGCATCCGTTTCCCGCGGCGCTCGACGACGCGTTGGCTGCCTACCGCTATTTCCTCGATGTAGAGCGCATCGCGCCCGGGCAGATCGTGATTGCCGGAGATTCGGCCGGCGGCGGTCTCGCGTTGGCGTTGGCGCTGGCCATTCGCGATGCGCAATGGCCGAATCCGGCCGCGCTGGTGGCCTTCTGCCCGTGGACCGATCTCGCCGCGACGGGTGCCTCGCTGGAGGAAAACAGCGAGCGGTGCGCCATGTTCGCGGGCGAAACCATCCGACGAGCCGCGCGCTTTTATGTCGGTGATGCCGACCCCACACTGCCGTTGATCTCTCCGCTCTACGGCGATTTCCGCGGGCTGCCGCCCATGCTGGTGCACGCCAGCGAAGATGAAGTGTTGCGCGATGACGCGGTGCGCGTGGCGGAGGCGGCCCGCCAGGCCGGCGTCGACGTGGAGTTGCAGCTCTGGCCGCATGTGCCGCATGTCTGGCAGGCTTTCGCGGCGGTGCTGCCGGAAGCGCGTGCGTCGCTCGCCGCCGCCACGCGCTTTGTGCTCGCGCGCATGCCGCGCCCCTAACGCATGAGCATGGCGTCATTTTTGTGCTCGTTGCAGCAGGCGCCCCTCACACGTTGGAACATCGGTGTCTCATGCTGTGACGGATCGTGACGCCGCGCGGCTCGAGGCGTCCAGCACGCAATGACCGTGCGCAACTCAGGCATCTTCCCCGCCTATCGCCCCCCGGACTGGTACCCGTTGCAGCGCGCCCTCGCGCTGGTCTTCGGGGCCGCCGCCATCGACGCCACCGCTTCCTTCTGGTTCATTGGCTTCGTCCATGGACCGGCTGACGTGGGTGAGCTTCGGCTCTACGAGTACCACACGACCCGTCGACAGATTGCCCTCGATCGCGACGGGGGGGCCTATCGGTGGTTCGAGGAGATCGGCGGATACAGTCGCATGGATCACGAGGCCGCGCTGATCGAGGCGCTGGTCTAAGCGAACGCAGCGGGTTCGTGGAAATCGGTGGCCATGCAGCCGATACTTTTTCCATATGCCCCCGGACATTTCCGGCGTAGGCGCGACTCCGCGCCTGCTGCCGTCGCTGCCGATCAGCTCGGCCGTCTCGCCAGGGGCCACGCCCCTAGGGCCCGCGAGCCCGATTGCCCCATCGACTGCGGTCGTTCCGGTGGCCCCGACGGGAACGCGTGGACCCACCGCGACGTCGTCGCCGCTCGGTCGGAGCGGTCTCGAGTTCCTCGATGTCATCGGCACCACCGATCTGCTGGTGGAGCGTGCTACAGTGGCGCCGGTGGCGCTGCATGTCGGACTGGAGACGGCCCGTGGTGCCCTGCTGCGCGGGCTGGCGGCCGAGTCGCTGGCGGCGCTCGATGGCGTCTGGGAGTGCGCCCAAGCTACCGAGGAGGGGTGGTATCTCCGAAGCAGCGCCTTGACCGTGCTTGGCTTGCCGGGCGACGCGGAGCGGGTGGCCACCGAGGCGCTGCAGCGCCAGCCGTTGTCGGCTGCCCTGCGCTTCATGCAGTCACTGGCGCGACTCGCCAGCGGTGACCTGTCGGGCGCCCGCAGCGCGATCGCGGCGGCCATCGAGCAATGGGAAACGCACCCGGTGTTGCTGATGCAGCAGGTCATCGTGCTGGTACGGCAGGGGCATCGCCGTGAGGCCGAGCGACGGCTGCAGCAGCTGCTGCGGCTGTTCCCCGATCATCCCGCCGCGGACGTCGCGCGGACCTCGTTGCACGCCGCGGTGGGCGATGTCGCCCCCGACCCCGATGTGCGTGGTGAGTGGAACGGACCCATCGTCGCGACGGTCGCCGAGCGCGCCATGGCACGGTTTGTTGCTCGTGTCGCGATGCTCCCGGCGAGCGATGCCGTCCGCGAGGGTCGCGTGCTGATCCGTGCGTTCAGTGCGGGCGGTTCGATGGCCGGCGCCTGCGCCCCGGAGCAGGCGCACGCGGCTCGCGGGGTGCTCTCGGCGATCGTCGCCGCGCTGAAGCGTGGCGGGGCCCCGGCGCGGGTCACCGATGGGGCGTCGCCCCTGGAGGTGCTGCTGTCGCAGTGGCTGCCGTTGATGCAGGGCGAACGGTTCGATGATGCC
>JBBARJ010000296.1:0-4097 GCA_040399825.1 Gemmatimonas sp. | reverse complement strand
TGGCCACGCGGGCCGACAGCGTGGCGAGCACGGGGCCGCCCAGCTGGTCAACCGGCAGTTTGGTGATCGTCCCGTTGAGTTGTCCGGCGGTATAGTTCACCGCCCGGGCGGCCGCGTCCGTTTCACCCGGCTGCGGCAGCCGCGGGTTCGGCGCGGTCCCTCGCCCCTTGGCATCGACCACGTGTAACGTGTCACCGATGAGTGCGACCGCCGCGGGATACCACCCCACCGGCGCCCGCCCGAGCAGCGAGTCCTTCGTGCCGCTCGCCTGGCCGGCCGTCGCGGCGCTCAGCGAGAATACCGCCAGCGCATTGTTGTCGCCTTCCGTGACGTACAGCGTGGCGCCGTCGGACGAGAGTTGCAGGCCCATGGGGGTGCTGCCCTGACCCAGATTGGCCGGTGTCGGGTCGCGCAGCGTGCTGACCACCGCACGGCGGCGGGTGTCGACCACGCTGATCGCGTCTGTTGACGCGGAGACGGCGAAGAGTCGTTCGCCATTCGCGGACAGCAGCAGCGTCGACGGATGACGTTCCACCGGAATGCGCGCTTCCGCCACGAGGCCTTGCGGGCTTTCGCGCAACACATGCACATCGCGCGTCCCCCAGCTCGACACGAAGACATCGCCGCTGGCGCTGACCACCACGGCGTAGGGATAGCGCCCCGCCGCGACTCGCTGCACGACGTCGCCCGAGGCGAGGTCAACGACGGCAATGGAGTCGGCCAGATTCTCGGCCACGTAAAGACGTTTTCCGTCTCGACTCACGGCCAGTCCGGCGGGGTAGCTGGTGCCGGCAACGCGCGCGTTGCGCTTCACGCGGATCGTGAGCGAGTCCCGGCGTGTGAGCCCTTTGCCGTTCCAGTCATAGCGATACACCGCGTCGGTGTTGCCTCCCGACGCGAAGACGGTGCGTCCGTCGGGCGAAAACGCGAGTCCGACGAACGCGGCCGTCTGCTCCGCTGTCTGGACGACGGCCCCCGTGCGTCGATCAACCACCTGCACACCTTGCTGCCGCCATCCGTTCAGGAGGAGCAGCAGGTGCGCGGAGTCGGGGGAGACGACGACGGTGAGCGGGAAGCTCCCGACATCGACTTGCGTGCCGGCGGGGTCGAGGGTGGCGCCGGTGGGAAGCCGGCGCGGCTCATTCGCGGTGGCGCGAGACCCGGTGGATTTCGCGGGAGAGCAGGCACCGCCAAACAATGCGGCGCCGACCAGAAGGGCGTGGCGTAGCGAGATGTGTGATGACATGAACGTACGGTGCGTCCACCCCCGGCGAAGCAGGAGAGGGCACGACGTCATGTGACACGGTTGGTGCGAGACCGCTACTTCATGCGCACGGACACGACGTCCCAGGCGCGTCCACTGCCGAAGTGCATGGCCGACACGCGCCCTTGCCTGTCGCGCACGAACCAGACGGTCTCCTCGCTGTCGCCGAAGGCGTCGCGATACGTCGCCGCCAGCGTGTCGGTGACCCCGACCCGTGGGCTGACCGTGAGCCGGTCACCCGCCGCGCCCACGGTGAACGTGACGCCGATCTCGTCGTTCCGGTACCGGCCGGCAATGCTGGCCAGCTCCGCTGCGCTCGGCGTCCAGCGTGCCGCGGCCATGAAGGCGTGCACCACCGTGTCGCCATCGGAGGTGGGGATGCGCATCGTGACCGGCCTGCCGCTGGCGTCGGTGGTGAAGTGCACCCGCGATCCGCCAAGCTGGTACCCGCCACCCCGCAACGCGAGGAAGGCCGCACCACCGTCGCGACGTAACCGACCACGCGCCGTGTCGAGCACGGTGACGGTGTTCGTCCGCGTATCGCGATAGATGCCGACCAATTTGGCGACGGCCGCGAGATCGGTGGCGACAGTATCCGGCGCGGCGGCGCGCGGGAGTCCCGGCACCATCGCGTCCACGATGGCATGGGTGAGCCCGGTCGCCCCGGCGTTGGCGACATTGCACATCACGGCGATCGAGAGGTCGTTCTGCTCGGGGTAGCGGGCGAGATACGTGCCGTAGCCTGCCGTGGATCCGCTGTGCGAGATCTCGCGCAAGCCGCGGTAGTTGTTCACCGTGAGCCCGAGGGCGTAGGCGATCTCGAGTCCGCTGGTGAGCTTCATGCGGCGCGTGAGCGAATCGACTACGCCGGTGCCGAGCGTCTGCTTGGTGAGATGATCGTTCCAGCGCAGCCAGTCGCTCACCGTGGTGAGCAAGCCGCCGGCCGCGATCACGTTGTCGTTCGGCATGTCGATGTGGAAGCCATCGGCCCGTCGCGAATAGGCCTGCGCCAAACCCGGCACGATGCGCGTGAAGTCATCGCGCCACTGCGTTTGCGTCATGCCGAGCGGCGCGAAGATCCGCTGTGCGGTAAACTGCGCGAACGGCATCCCGCTCACGCGTTCGATGACGGTGCGCAGCAGCAGAAAGCCCGAGTTCGTGTACGAGTAGTAGTCGCCCACCGGGTAGTTGAGCGCCCGTTGGTGCGTGATCAACTCGAACACGTCGCTCTGCGTGTGCACGCGCGTGCCGCGCGGCCATCCCTGCCACGCCACCAGGTTGCTCCATTCCCGCAAGCCGCTCGTATGCGTGAGCAGATGTCGGAAGGTGATCGTGCGTCCGTAGGTCGGCAGCTCGGGGAGGACCGTCCGTGCGTCGTCGTCGAGGCGCAGCTTCCCGTCGTTCACCAGCAGCATGACGGCCGCGGCCGTGAACTGCTTGGCCACCGAGCCGGATTCGAGGATGGTGCTCGCGAGAATGGGGCGATCGCCGGCCAGGTCGGCCATGCCGTACCCGCGGGTGAGCAGCACCCGGCCACCCTGCGCGATCCCAACGGCGCAGCCTGGCGTGTGCGTCGAGTTCCAGGCCGCGAAGACCTTGTCGGTCACGGCCGCCAACTCAGCGGACTGTGCCTGTGTGGCCGAGGGGGCGGTCGCGAGCAGGAGCACCAGGGCGGCTGGCGCCCCACGGGGAGCGATGCGAGGAGTCATGCGCCGAATGTACGGCGCACGTTGTGGTCAGGGCAACGCAAAGGCCACGTACGTGCCGCCGCTCGGCGCGCCGTTCTTCCCGCCACCGCAGGCGATCACGAGATACTGCTTGCCGTCCACCATGTACGTGCTGGGCGTGGCGTTGCCAGCCGCCGGCAGCTTCGCTTCCCACAGCAGGCGGCCGTTGCGCTTGTCGTACGCACGGATCTTGTTGTCGTAGGTGGTGGCCGCGATGATCAGCAGGCCGTTCTCGGTCACGATGGCGCCGCCGTAGTTGTCGGTGCCGGTGTTCTTGATGCCCTTGGCGGCCAGCTTGGGATACTCGCCGAAGGGAATCGACCACTTGATGGTGCCGGCGTTCAGATCAATCGCGTTGAGCGTACCCCAGGGCGGCTTGATGCCCGGATAGCCTTCGTGATCGAGGAAGATGTCGAAGAACGCGGTGCGATACGGCAGCATGTACGGCGTCGTGCCCACGAGCGCGGCCGAGTTGTCCTTGCCGGTGAGCAGGTAGCTCACGATGTCGTTCACCGCGCCGCCCTCGAGTGCGGTGCCGAAGGCCGGCATGCGGCCGGTGCCTTCCTTGATGATCGTGGCCAGCTGCTCTTTCGAGCGGCGCTTGGCGATGTCCATGAGGGTGGGGCCGGCGGCTGAACCCTGCAGCTTCTCGCCATGACAGCCGGCGCAATTCGCGGCGTACAATGACTTGTCGCTGCGCGGCACGAGCTTGAGCAGCCAGGCCATTTCGTTGGAGTTCACATACAGCAGGCCGGTGGTCGGATCGAACGCCGGTCCGCCCCACTCGCCACCGCCGTCCACACCGGGATACACAATGGTCCCGCGCGTGTTCGGCGCGTCGTACGGGTGCGTCGTCTTGTACTCGTTGAAGATCTTGAGCGCCGCCGCGCGCGCAGCGGGTGTGCGATTGGTGAGATCGTTGCGGGTGAGTTGCTGGCGCGCGAACGGCGCCGGCATAGTGGGGAAGAACTGCGACGCCGCCGGCTTGTCTTCACCGAGCGCGATGCCGGGCATTGTGAGCTCTTCCACGGGAAAGAGCGGCGTGCCGTTCTCGCGCTCGAACAGCCACGTGTGTCCGGTCTTCGTTATCTGCGCCACGGCGTCGA
>JBBARJ010000295.1:0-4137 GCA_040399825.1 Gemmatimonas sp. | reverse complement strand
AGGGCGAGCAGCGCGCCACGGCACTGCAGTACGCCGAAGTCGACGGATCCCTCCAGGCGGTGATCGTCCCCGCCGAAGAGATGATGCCACTCGACCTCAAGAACGCCGCGTTCGAAGCGCTGCATAAAGAAGCGCGCGAGCGAGCCGCCGAGTTGGGTGAAAAGCGCGGCCTGCCCGAGGAAGTGGTGCATCAGGTGCTCGACTCGGTCGACGATGCCGGCAAGTTCTCCGACCTCGTGGCCGGCTACATCGAACTCACGGTGCCCGAGAAGCAGGGGCTGCTCGAGACGCTCTCCGTTGAAGAGCGCCTGCGCCGCGTGCTGGTGCATGTGCAGCGCCAGATCGGCTTGCTCGAAGCGCAGGAAGACATCAAATCGCAGGTCCAGGAGGAACTGGGCGAGCGGCAGCGCGAGATGTTCCTGCGGGAGCAGCTCAAGGCGATTCAAAAGGAGCTTGGCGACGACGATCAGTCGAAGGAGATCACCGAGCTCCGCGAGAAGCTGACCAAGCTCGAGCTCCCGAAGGAAGCGCGCGCGGAAGCCGAGCGTGAACTGGGCCGCCTCGAACGCGCTGGTCGCGAGTCGATGGAAGCGCAGGTAATTCGCACATATCTCGAGTGGATCGCCGAGCTGCCATGGAGCGCGCGCTCGGACGATCATCTCGAACTGGCCCGTGCCGGCGAGATCCTCGAGGAGGATCACTACGGCCTCAAGGACGTGAAGGATCGCGTGCTCGAGTTCCTGGCCGTACGTCAGCTACGGGCGCAGCAGATTGCGGCCAAGGTTGTCACTTCGGGAGACGCTCAGAAAACCGACGCGAAGGAAGCGAAGGCCCGCGCCATGGCGAAGGGGCCGATCCTGCTCTTCAACGGTCCGCCGGGTGTCGGCAAGACGAGTATCGCCAAGTCGATCGCGCGTGCGCTCGGCCGCGAGTACGTGCGCGTCGCCCTCGGCGGTGCGCGTGACGAAGCCGATATCCGCGGACACCGTCGCACCTATGTCGGCGCGATGCCGGGTCGCATCATTCAGGGCATGAAGCAGGCAGGCAGCAAGAACCCCGTCTTCCTGCTCGACGAAGTGGACAAGCTCGGTACGTCATATCAGGGCGATCCGTCCAGCGCACTGCTGGAAGTGCTCGATCCGGCGCAGAACGATTCGTTCACCGATCACTATCTCGGCGTCCCGTTCGATCTGAGCGAAGTCCTGTTCATCGCCACGTCGAACTTCATCCAGAACATCCCCGGTCCGCTGCTGGACCGCATGGAAGTGGTGGACTTCAGCGGCTACACCGAGCGCGAAAAGTCGGAAATCGCGAAGACGTACCTCATTCCCCGTCAGCTCGAGGAATCGGGACTCGGTCAGCGCGACATCACGTTCACCGACGACGCGGTCATGAAGGTGATCAGTGAGTACACGCGTGAGAGCGGCGTGCGTCAGCTGGAGCGTCAACTCGGGGCCGTGGCGCGCAAGGTCGCACGTCGCGTCGCCATGGGTGACACGGCCACGATCGACGACAAGGTGATCAGCAGCGACGAAGTGCGTGAACTGCTGGGCCGTCCGAAGGTACATCCGGAGCGCGTGGCCGAGCACGATGAGGTCGGTATTTCAACGGGCATGTATTACACGCCCATGGGTGGCGACATTATGTTCGTGGAAGCCAGCATTCGCCGTGGGTCGTCGGCACCGGTGAAGAGCGACGACAGCGCTGAAGTGGTGCGCGTGGGTCCGATCTCACTGATCCTGACGGGTCAGCTGGGCGACGTGATGAAGGAGAGTGCGCGTGCCGCCCTCACCTACGCCACAAACAATGCCGCGGTACTGGGTATCCCGGCCGACCGCGTGGCGTCGGCCAGTGAGGCGCATATTCACGTACCGGCGGGTGCGATTCCGAAGGATGGTCCCAGTGCCGGCATCGCGATTGCGCTGGCGCTCGTCAGCGAGATGTCGAATCGGAAGGTGCGACGCGATGTCTCGATGACGGGTGAGATCACCCTGCGTGGCCGCGTGCTGCCGATTGGCGGCGTGAAGGAGAAAGTGCTCGGCGCCCATCGCGCTGGCATCAAGGAAGTGATCATCCCGAAGGCCAACGAGGCGGATCTCGAGGACGTGCCGGACGAAGTACGCGAGCAGCTGATCTTCCACCCGGTGGAGACCATGCGCGAAGTGCTCGCTATTGCCCTGGTGGATCAGGGCCGACCGGCGCCAGTCGAGGTCGAAGAACTGATCGGCGTGTAACTGCAGAGTAGGGAGTAGGGAGTAGGGAGTCAGGAGTCGGGGGCAGCGGCCAGTCATGGTCTGTTGCCCCCGATTTACATCATATGACTTATTCCGCTCGCACTCCGTTCGACACAAGTTGATACGATGACTACGCCCCACCCGTCCACGCGCGGCATCGTCCGTCTGGCCACCGAGGCGGATCACGAGGCGATCCATGCGTTGAACTATCGGACCTTCGTCGAAGAGATTCCCCAGCACGCGCCCAATGCGTCGCGGCGCCACGTGGATCGTTTTCACGACGAGAATGTGTATGCGGTCTATGACATCGGTGGCCGCATCGTCGGTATGGTAAGCGGACGCACCCATCGCCCCTTCTCGCTCGACCAGAAGTTGGGCAGTGTCGACGACTATCTCCCGGCGGGCCGGACGCCGGTGGAAATCCGGTTGCTCGCGGTCGAGCCGGAATTCCGCGCCAGCCGCGTGTTCGCGCAGCTCGTTGGCTACCTTACGCGGCACTTCATGGCCAAGGGCTTCGACCTTGGCATCATGTCGGGCACCACACGCCAGCTGCGCCTGTACCGGCATCTCGGCTTCCATGCGTTTGGTCCGCTCATCGGCACCGAGCAGGCGTCGTACCAACCCATGTACATCACGGCCGAGGAAGTGCTGGCGTGGCCGGACGCCATGAACGATGGTGCGGAGGCGCTCAGCAGGGGCGCCAACTTTTTGTCGGGTCCCGTCGGCATCAGCGATGCTGTTCAGCAAGCGATGCAGCGTGAGGCCACGTCGCATCGGGGCGATGCGTTTCATACCCGGTATCACGACGCGCAGCAGCGGTTGTGTGCACTGGCCAGCGCGCGGCACGCCACGATGCTACTGGGCTCGGGCACGTTGGCCAACGATGTGGTCGCCGCGCAGATCTCGTTGCTCGACGCGCCCGGTGTGATCGTGAGCAACGGCGAGTTCGGTGAGCGACTCCTCGATCACGCCACGCGCATGGGCCTCCCGCACACCGTGGTGCGCGCACCATGGGGCGACGCGCTCGATGACAGCGCCGTCACGCACGCGATGCAGCGGTCGGGGGCGGGCTGGCTCTGGGCCGTGCATGGCGAGACCTCTACGGGTGTGATCAACGACCTCGACGCACTCGCCGCGATCGCGAAGTCGCACGGCGCCAAGCTGGCGCTGGACGTGATCAGCAGCCTCGGCACCGTGCCCCTCTCGTTGCGCGACGTGTGGATGGCCAGTGCGGTCAGCGGCAAAGCGCTCGCCGCCTTCCCCGGCGTCGCCATCGTCTTCCACGATGGAAACATTTGTACGCCCAGTACGCGTATCCCGCGCTACCTCGACCTCGGCTTCGCCGTGGCGCAACAAGGGGTACCGTTCACACAGTCATCGAACCTGCTCGAGGCCCTCGGCACCTCGCTGACCGAGATCGACTGGCCGGCGCGCTTCCGCCGGCTCGCGCTGGACGGGGCCTGGCTTCGGCGGGCGATGGAGTCGCGCGGCTGGCGCCTTCTCGCCAACGGCAATCACGCCTCACCCGCGGTGCACACGCTGATCCCACCCGCCGGCGTCAGCGCACGCGCACTCGGCGAGCGACTCCGCGACGCGGGTTGGCTGCTCAGCTACGAGAGCGGCTATCTGTGCGAACGAAACTGGCTGCAGGTGTGTCTGATGGGGCACTACACGCCCGAGGCCCTGCGCGCCTTCCCGGCGGCGCTGGATCGGTGCGCCGACACGACGGCGGTGAAACGGCCACCGCAGGCGGCGCCGATGGCGGAGTTCTCGATCGCGCGGGCGGCGACGGGTTGAACGACCGCTGGAACCGCAACCGAAGCGGCAACAGCCAGAACACGGATGACACCGATGGACGGAACCAACACAGATAAGCAAACTGCATTGAAATTGTGATCGTTGT
>JBBARJ010000294.1:0-4241 GCA_040399825.1 Gemmatimonas sp. | reverse complement strand
TCGTAGAACGCTGCGGTGTCGGGATTCATGAACTGCAGCGTCCACGAGGTCCCGCCGTTGGTGGTGCGATAAATCCGCGACTTGGCGCCGCTTCCTGACGATATGACCCAAGCGGTGTCGGCGTCGATGGCATGCACATCGCGAAACTCGAGCGAGTCGCCGCTGGCGGTCGGGCGCGCTTCCCAGCGGTCGCCACCGTCGATGGAGCGAAGCACCACGCCACCGTGTCCGGCGGCCCACACGACGCGTTCCGACACCGCATGCACCGCCTGGAGCAGCTTGGGCGTGCCGCTGGTCTGCTCGGTGATACGCACCGGGGAAGCCAACGTCAGCAACGGGGGCTGCGCGCCCGTCGGACGGGCGAGCGCGCTCACGGTGACGAGCCACGCCAGCGAACCCATCAGGACGACACACCGGCACGACCGACCACGGGAACGACTGGCCATGTTTTTCATACGGAAGAAGGTATCTGCGTGATCGGGTGGCGAAATCCCTAGCGAAAGTCGGGGATCTCTGATTCAGTTAGTAGGTTGATCCAGATTATCGGGATTGTGTCGATCTCGCGCCGTGCCCCTCCAGCCTTCTGACGATGCTTCAGCTTTGCTCCCTTCGTCGCGGGATTGTCGCGACCCGCCTGCTCCTCGGTGCCACGCTCCTCGTGGGCGGCATGACCGCCTGTACCGACGACGACGAGGTGGTCACCGCGCCGGTCATCAACACGAACACGGTCTCCGTCACGCCGCGCGTGTCGAGTCTCCGCCTCGGTCAGACGCAGCAGCTCGTGGCCACGTTGCTCGACAAGACTGGCGCCACCATCTCGGCCGGCGCCGTGACGTGGACGTCGGCCGAGCCGACGATCGCCTCGGTGTCGTCGGGTGGTCTCGTCACCATGCTCACGACGGGCAGCACGGCCATTCAGGCCACCATCGGCGGCGTGACGGGCATTGCCTCGATCCAGGGCGTGGCCGGTGTCGCGTCGGTTGCCATTGCGGGGCTGACGCGCGCGGTTGCCGTCGGCGAGCAGGTGCCGTTGTCGTTTCGCACGCTCGATGCCGCGGGCAACGCGCTGGTCGCCCGCACGGTGACGTGGAGCTCGTCGGTCCCCACCGTGGCCACTGTGAACGCAGACGGCGTGGTCGCCGGAATCGCGCCCGGCGCGGCCGTCATCACGGCCACCAGTGAAGGACGTACGGCGACGGTGAACGTCGCGGTCGAGGCGCTCGCGCCGGTGAACACGGTTACCCTGACGCCGACCACACAGACGCTCGCGGCGGGCAGCACGCAGCAACTGGCCGCCACGCTGCGCGATGCCAACAACAACGTGCTCGCCAACCGCCCGATCACGTGGGCGTCGTCGTCCGCCTCCACCGGGGCGGTGTCGTCAACCGGGCTCGTCTCGGCGCTCCTGCCGGGCACGTTCACCGTCACTGCGACGTCCGAGGGCAAGTCGGGCAGCCTGACGTTCAACCCGCTGCTCAACAACACGCCGCTCACCATCGCCGGTCCGCTCAACTCGGCCTACAGCTGGTTCATCACGGTGCCGGCTGGTGCCACCGGCATTACGGTGACGCTCGCGGGCGCGGGCTCGCAGGACCCCGATCTCGAAGTGTACCGGCCGGGCACCACCACGCCCGCCTGCGTCTCCGAGGCGGCGGGTCCGTCCGAAACGTGCACGATCACGACCACCGTGTCCGCCGGCGCGTGGCGCGTTCGCGTGGTCGGCTACACCGCGTACGCGGGTGTCACGCTGCGTGCGGTCGTTACGCCGTAACGTCCTTTCCGTGTGACAAGACGCCCGCTATCGGTAAGCCGATCGCGGGCGTCTTTCGTTGAACACACGGCGTAGGTGAGATTCGAACTCACGGAACCCTTTCAGGTTCGGCGGTTTTCAAGACCGCTGCCTTAAACCACTCGGCCACCACGCCTTCGGGTCGCGCGACACGTACGTCGCTCGCCTGAGAGAAGAAAACGGCGAGGGACCCGCGTGGGCAACCCCTGACGTGCCCCCAATCCATGCGAGTGCACTACCATGCCTGACCTCCGCAAACCGTACCTCCTCTACCTCGGCGACTCCGTCCAGCCCACCGATGCCAAGACGGCCTGCGGTCTGCGCGACTGGTGCCCGGATGACGTGATCGGCGAATGGAGCCTGCCACAGGCCACGGTAAGTGTTGGACTCACGCGGCTCTCGCCGGCCGATGCCGCGGCGCGTGGTGCCGGCAGCCTGGTGATCGGTATCGCGTCGGTTGGCGGACGCGTGCCCGACGCCTGGCTCCCCGATCTCGAAGCGGCCATCGCCAGCGGGCTCGATATCGTGAGTGGCATGCACACGCGCCTGTCGTCGTTCCCCTCGCTGGTGGTCGCGGCACAGCAGCACGGTGTGCGCTTGATGGACGTGCGGCACAGCGACGCCACATTCCCCGCCGGCACGGGGAACAAGCGCACCGGCATGCGCGTGGCCACCGTCGGCACCGACTGCGCGCTCGGCAAGAAATACACGGCGCTGTCGCTCACGCATGCGCTGCGGGCGCGTGGGGCCAACGCCACGTTCCGCGCCACGGGGCAGACCGGCATCATGATCGCCGGCAGCGGCATCGCGATCGACGCCGTGGTGGCCGACTTCATTGCCGGCGCGGCCGAGGTGTTGTCGCCCGACAACGCGCCCGATCACTGGGACGTGATCGAAGGGCAGGGCTCGTTGTTTCATCCGGCGTACGCGGGTGTCACGCTGGGGCTGCTGCACGGTTCGCAGCCGGACTGCATCGTCCTGTGCCACGACCCGTCTCGGCTCACCATCGAGTACCGCCCGAATCATCCCATCCCGCCGCTGGCCGACGCGGTGGCGCAGTACCTCACGGCCGCGCGCGTCACGAACACGCGCGTGCGACTGGCGGGGGTGAGCATCAATTCGTCTTCGCTGTCTGACGAGGCGTGGCGCGAGTACGCGGAACGTGTCTCGGCTGAGTTGGGTGTGCCGGTGTGCGATCCGATGCGCGGCGGGCTCGATGCGATCGCGGCGTCGGTGTTGGGGTACGATCGCTGAACTGATCACACAGAGCAAAAGAGAAAAAGAGAAAAGGAGACGAAGAGTTGTGCTCTTGGTCTCCTTTTCTCTTCACCTCTGTGTCATCAGTTCAGCGATGGAACCGAAACACCGAGATCATTTCGGCCACCCCGGAATCTGAATCGCCGGCATGATCCGCAGCGCGTTCTGGTAGTACACCTTCTTCAGCACGACGTCCGGCAGGTCGATGCCGTACAGCTTCCAGAACGCGTGATAGTCGCGGTAGTAGTCGAAGTAATCGTCACGCGTTTCGAACACGCGCCAGTAGTACGGATACTCTTCCGGCTGGAACGAGTCCTTGCCGAAGAGTAGACGGTCCTGGTACTTGATGAAGAAGTCATGCGCGCTGCGCGGCTGACGGCCGATGTCGTACAGCACCGCGCCCACTTCGGCGAGCACGTTCGGCATCTTATCGAACATGCGTCCCAAGCGACCGAGGTCGTTGGCGTGCCAGCCGAGGTGCGCCGCCACGAACGTCGTCTTCGGATGACGGAGAAACAGGCTGTCGCGCTCGGCCATGAGCTGGTTGAAGCTCGGGTACTTGTCTTGCGGCTACAGCCGCTCTGGGAAGAGCGTAAGCTCGAGCCACCGTTCGTTCGTGTTGTCGACCTCGCGGAAAAATTCCTGCGGGTCGGCGGTGTGAATGAACACGGGCAGTTTGAGACGCGCCGCCGCTTCCCAGATGGGATCGAGGTCGGGGTCGTTCAGCCGCAGTCGCGTGCCGTCAGCTTTCTTTGTGCTCAAGCCGAAGCCCTTGCCAATTTCACCGATGCCCACCGCGCCGCCTTTCACGTCGGCTTCGAGCTGGGCGACGGCCTTTGCCGCCCACCCCGGACCCACGCCGCTCAGGTTCACGCCGGTCAGCAGCCGCACGCGATTCTTCATGGTGGGTGAGCCGTTCACCAACTCCATCGTGCGCGTGAGCCGGTCACCGCTCACGTTGTCGGCGGCAATCATGAGCCGCACGTTCACCGAGTCCATCGAGGCGCCGAGTCGCGCGATGCCATCAGCGTTGCCGAGCAGTCCCGACGGATGGCCGTGGAAGTCGACGACCGGGTACTTCGCCTTCCACGTCATGCCGGCGGCGGGCACGATCAACGTGGACTTGGGCCGGTAGTCCACAATGCTCGGCGGCGGCGACGCCGGCGCGAGGCAGTTGTTGGGACGGATTTCCGTG
>JBBARJ010000293.1:0-4249 GCA_040399825.1 Gemmatimonas sp. | reverse complement strand
TGTTCACCGACGATCACATTCAGCCTGACCCACACTGGCTCGCCGCGTGGCACGCAGCATCCAGCACGTTTACGGATATCGACGTATTTGGCGGTAGCGTGACCGTGGATCGCCGTACCGTCCCCGACTGGGTGCAGCGCTCACATAACCTCATGGGACTACTCACCTCCGAACATGACGGTACCGCCGGAGTCTACGGTTTCTGGCGATACCCGTTCGGTCCCAATCTGGCCGTCCGTCGCCGCCGACTGGCGGGACTCGAGGCGCCGTATCCGGAGGACATGGGACCGGGCACCAGCATACCGGTGGGCGATGAAAGCGCTTTTCTGATGCGCCTGAGCGCACCCGGCGCGACGGATCGACGCTACGTACCCGAGGCCGTCGTTTCGCACGAGGTGGAAGCGGAAAACGTGGCGTTCCGTTCCGCGCTGTCACGCTCCTTCTTGCAAGGGCGTGCTCAGGGACGGCTACGCATCCCGGTGACGCCACCGGCCCTCGCACCGAACGGTGGGCGGACGTCGTTTGCCCATGCGGCGTGGCGACGGATCCGTGCGTGTGGCAGTCTGCGCGAAGTGGCCTGTGTGGTGGTCCGGCAGGTGGGATACCTCAAAGGCTAGTGCCAGCGCGCGTTCGCGACTTACCAGTGATGCAGTTCGAGCGGGCAGTTGTTCTGCAAGTTGAGCAGCGCCGCGAACGGGTTGATGCTACGCCGGACAGCGGGCTGACTCAACGACCGATACGGCACCAGATGCCCTCGTGCCCCTACCGTCAGCAGCCAGCCCAGCACGCTGAACTCTGAGTTGAAGGTCCCAATGAATGCGTGACAATCGCAGAACACATGCAAGTCGAGTATCGCAGTCAGCGTGAGCGCACGGGCGCGCTCCGGGTGGTCAAGCGCGAGATCTTCGATGAACTGGGTGGACGTCCGGATATCGGGGAACAGCGACCGGTCGTGTGCGAGCCAGAGGAAGGTGTACTGAGGACGAAGCGCAACCGCACGGGCGATCTCCTCCTTTGATTCGGTCGCCAGAAAAATGTGCGTGATGTGGTCGCGCGCGCAGATCTCGTCAGCGGCGCTGAGATACTCCTCCAGCGCAAACGATCGGCGGGTCGCCAACGCCGGGGCTTGGTCTGCGCCAGCCGACGTCGTCGCGGCTGCCGCCGCATCCCCCCGACGGATATGCATCGCCAACACGGGCACGCCGGCCGCCGGCCAACCGGCGGCAGCCTTGGCGCGCGCCACGTCGGCCATAATGTCGTCGTGCGGCGTCAATGCGTACCGAGTGGCGGTAGCCACTTGCAGCACCCGCGTCAAAAAGGCCGCCGAAAATGGTCCCGTGCCGCGTGGCAATGGTGACGGTACGGCGACACGCACCGCCGGTGTCACGACGCGGGACGGCGTTGGTTCAGGAAAACGAAACAGAGAGTTCCAGGCCTTGGCCGCGTCGCGAAGCAGCGCATCGCTCGCGTCGCCGGTGCGCACCCACACCCACGGACTCCACGCGTGTCCTCGGGCACCGAGCGCCCGCACTTCTGTGGCCGGTCCCTCGGGCGCGATACGCACCGCACGGCCGTGCTCCGCCGCGTCGCGAATGGCCGTGCCAAGGAGCCGCAAGTTTTTCCCCAGCGGGCGATACGTCAAGTGCACCGACTCGGAGCGGGACGACGCCGATTGCACGTCGGCGAGATACGCGCGGTAGGCCGACGTGTACGCGCGCTGTTCGACTTCGTCAGCCAACCGGCTGGCGACGACCGGCAGATGCGTGGGAGGGATGGGGGGATTGCGGAAATACGCACGATAGTGCCGATACAACAGCGTGCGTCGCTGTGCGTCCCAGTCGCGTCCCCACACGTCGACCATCCAGAACTTGACGAGCTCGGCGAGTTGCTTCCAACGCGGGACGGTAGTTGGCGTCGTCACGTGATCAGATCCCCGACCATCGGATCCAAGCGGCCGTGCGCGCCATGCCCTCGTCGAAGTCAATCGTTGGATCGTAGCCGAGCACAGCGCGGGCGCGGTCGATCGAGAATCGCACGTGCTCGAACGCCGTAAACGACGTCTCTTCGACGGGCGACAACAGTCGCCGCACGCCCTCGCGTCCGGCGCCCCCCGATGACGTCCCACCACCTGATTTTGCCTTGGCCAGCGCGCGCTTCACACGCGCCTGCGGACCGGCAGGCAGTCCCGCAATCGTGGCCTTGGCGGTATTGGCCATCCATTCCACACCGGGCACGGCGAGCAATCCATGCTTCACCGCCGGATCACGCAGCTGACGGATGGCGTGACCGACGGATCCGCCCAGCAACGTACGCAGGGCATGTCCGCGCAAACGTCCGCGCGCTTCGCGTAACGCCCCGCGTGACATCACCGGGAGCGGTACGAGTGTTGGATCGACCGCCGCCGCGTGGCGCTCGAGAAACTCCCGCCAAGTTACCGGCTGGGCATCGGAGATCGTGCAAATCGCCCCGACGGCAGACTCCCGCACCGCCGCCAGCAACATGGATTGAATCAGGTTGTCCACGTACACGCAGTTGCAGATGCCGGTGGCACCGTCGCGCAGCACGAGCCGCTGCTCACGCGCCGCACGCGCAACCGCGCTGCTGTAGTAGCCGAACGGACCGTACACGAGTGTCGGTCGAAGCACGGACACCGGAAGTCCATGTTGGGCGTAATACGCGTTGGCGATTCGCTCGGCGGCAATTTTGCCGTCACAGTAATCGTGCCCGATACGCCGCAGCGGACGGCCTTCATCGGTAGACGTGCCGGCTGCCGGCGACAATCCATGCACGGCGGCGCTGCTGAGGTGGACCACTCGTGACACCCCCAGTTCCAAGGCCGCCTGCATGACCTGCCGCGTGCCCTCGCCACTGGCGTGCTTGTGCGCGCGCCCCTGCACGCTCGAGTCCACGGCGCCATGCATGACCACGTCGCAGCCGCCCATCGCACGCTTCAGCGAAGCCGCATCGAGCACGTCGCCCGACACCATTCGCACCGGCAAGCGGGCCAGTCGTGATGCGCCGCCCCAACGCCGCACGAGACACGTCACCTCGACGCCCCGCTCGACCAGCACTTCGGCCAGACGCCCGCCGATAAACCCTGTCGCCCCCGTGATCAGCACGTGCTTCATGGTGCCACCACCTCGCCAGGCAGCATAACGGGCACCTCCCACGGCTGCGTGAGCGCGCGACGTGTGTCGTAGCAGTGCGCCATTAGTCGCATGCCGGGGAGCACATCGGTGGCCGTGACTGGACACGGACACTGTCCGCGCACCGCGTGCGTAAACGCCTGCCACTGGGCGACGAACAGGTCAGCAAACGTCTGGGGTGAATCGGCGCCTTGCCACACCAGCGCCGGTGGTGCGTCCGACCACGTTGTCGGAAACACACGGATGGCGTCCGGTGCCTCGTGCTGCCATTCGATGGTCAGCTGTTCGCCCACGATACGCACCGTGTTGCGCAGCGTGCGGATACGGCCGAAGCGTGCGGTGCCCGGCACTCGACCCAGCGGTCCCTGCATGGTGAGCGACAACTCACAATCGGCTTCGATGCCTCCCCGTGCGTCATCCCGATACGCCACCGCGTCCGGCTCGCCCAACCACCAGCACAAGAGATCGAGCAGGTGACTGCCGAAGTCGACGAGTACGCCGCCGCCCGCCTCACCTCGCGTCATTCCGGAATTGGAGGTCAGCGGCCAGTTGAAGTCGACCCCCCAATCGATGGAGAAGCCCGTGACACGACCGATCGTACCGGCTTCCAGCGCCTGTTTGATGAACTGGGCGCCGCGGGAGAACCGCTTCATGAGCGCCACCTGCAACACGGTGCCGCAGGCCGTGGCCGCATCGTGCATGGCCTCGGCGTCGGTGGGTGTCGTAGCCATCGGCTTCTCCACGAGCACCGCAATCCCGCGCGACAGACAGTCAATCGCCACCGGTGCGTGCAGCCGGTTGGGAAGCGCAATGAGTACGGCGTCCACGCGTCCCGACAGGCCGTCGAAGGTATCGCTCGCCTCGGCAATACCGTAGCGCGCCGCGAGGCGCTGGGCGCGGGCAAGATCACGGTCCACCAGTACGCTGATGGTCAGCCCGGACACGGCGCGGGCTGCGGGGAGATGGCATTGTTCCACCACCGCACCGCAGCCCAACACCGCCACGCGCACGGGCGCGTCACCCATGTCCGCTCACGCGCTGGCGACGGGCGATGGCGCGCTCTTCCCCATGCGGTGTGTCAGCAGTGCCTGTTCATCAGCCAC
>JBBARJ010000292.1:0-4265 GCA_040399825.1 Gemmatimonas sp. | reverse complement strand
GACGGAGAAACCGCTTCGCCGCCTCGACGTCACCGTACCCGCGGGCCACCAGCAAGCGGCAGACGGGTTCAGGGAGCAGCAGGGCCTGCATCAGCCCACGGACGCCCTCGTCAGCGGCCGGAACGGTCGCGATCCACCGCGCCTCCGGCCGAAGTCGCGCGGCCGGGAGTGGGGCCGATCCGGGGCCACCTTCAAGGCGGCGGTCGAGTTGAGAAGGGGTGGACGCAGTCACACCCGCAATGTACCGGCAGAGCGGCGGGGGGTGCACCCGAAACGATGCAACCGTACCCCCGACGCGGCCGACCTACCCGAAATCAGCCCTGCACCGCAGCCGGCGGTGCCGGGATGTAGTACAGCAAGCATCCACATCCTTCACAGGGTTCAATGATCGCGCCGGAGGACATCGGCAGACGACGCTGCAAGGGAATGGACGTGTCGCAGCTCCCGCACGAGAAATCGTCGTGCAGTTGGAACACGACGATCGTTCGCCGACGAGACTGCACCCGGTCGTACTTACTCAGCAATGACTTGCCGACACCTTCCGACGACTTGTTGCGCTTGGCTCGCGCGACCCCGAGTTCCTTGTCGATGACCGCGATTTCCGCCGCCAGCGTCGAGCGCGCCGCTTCCTGATCGGACGACGTGCGCTCGAGCACCTCACGATGCACGGCGAGCGCGTTGCGCAGATCGACGATGCGACGCGAGATCGCCAGCGACTCGCTTTCTTCATCGGCCAGCACCTTGCGTGCCGCTTCAACCTGGGCGGCCGCCGCGGTGACTTCCTTCAGCTTCTGCGCGGAATTCAGCACCTCGACGTTCTTGTCGTGCCGAATCTTGTGCTCGACGAGACGGGCTTCGATCGCCCGCTGCTTCTCGAGCTCGCGCTCGAGCGCACCTTCCGTGCGGGACACCTCATCGGCCGCGCGCTTGCGGGCCTTGTCGAGGGTGGCAAGACGGGGAGCCAACGCGTCGCGCCGTGCTTCAATGGCGCGTACGACTTCATCGTTCTGCTGGACGATCAACAATGCTTGCAGCTCGGTATTCACTACACCTCCAGGAGGAAGCTCGGGTCGATGGTCGACCGTCACCCCTTCGGTTTAGCCCGCGGACTGCGGATAGGCAAGAGCCGACGGATTTCGGCCTCGAGTTCAAGGCGCTCCTTCATCAACGCGTCCTGCGCTTCTCTCGTTGCAGTTCGCATCGCCTCACGGATCTCATCGACCCGGAATTCCAGTACACGTGCATCGAGCTTGCTGAGGCTGAGGCCGATGTCCGAGGCTTCCACGTTGATGGCCACGGCCCCATCGGTGAGTTCCCGGAGAACGGTAAGCGCGTCAGGCGCCAGCCGATCGGCCACCTGACCCAGATCGTCGTTCATCGGCGCGTCGAGGAGCGCCGCAAAGAGCGCACCGTATTGCGCGTGCCGGAACGAGCTCGGTGGATGACGCTCGGCGACTCGTTCGGCGATCCCACGATCGGCCAACATCGCGCGCACGAGTGAGCGCTCGATCGGTTCGTCCCGGCGAGGGCGCGGAGGAATGTTGGTCGTTTTCCACTCGGGACCGCCACCATATTTGCCGCTCTTTCGCCCTTTCCAAACGGGCTTGTCCCCCTCCGGGGGCGGCAAGGGCGCCGGCTCAGACTCCATCGACGTTCCCTCAAACTCCGGCAATGGCTCGTCGGAGCTGCGTTCGGGCGGCCCGCCCGGTGCCCGACGACGTCCCTGCTCCGTCACCGCGTCCGCCTCTGTCGACAAGGTGACTTTGTCGAGATGCGACACATCGGCCAAGCGCGCCAGGTACAGGTCACGCGTGAGAGGATCGCGAGCCGCGCGGATCGTCGGCAGCAACTTGTCGATCGCGATACGACGTCGACGCAGGTCGGAGAACCAACCCAGACGCTCGAGCATCTGCACCTGTCGATCGAACAGGTCGATCGCCAGCCCAAGCTGCGTATCCATCGCGGCACGTCCGTGGTCGCGAACGAACGTGTCCGGATCCTCGCTCTCGGGGAGCGTGACCACCCGCACCGTCGCCTTGTGCCCGAGCAGCTCCAAACCCGAGCGGAAGGTCGCCTTCTGTCCGGCCTCATCGCTGTCGTACAGCAAGAAGACCTCGGGCGCATACCGCACCAACAGCTGCGCCTGCTCGTCGGTCAATGCGGTTCCAAGCGGAGCCACCACTTCCTCGATTCCGGACAGCACGAGCCGAATGGCATCGAGATATCCTTCGACCACGATGGCGCGACCGGCGCGACGCATCGCTTGCTTCGCGGTGTGCATGTTGTACAGCGTCTTGCGCTTCTGAAAGACCACCGACTCGGGACTGTTGAGGTACTTCGGCGTATCGTCGCCGAGCGCTCGCCCGCCGAAGCCGACGTAGCGACCCATTTCGTCGAGAATCGGGAACATGAGGCGTCCGCGAAAACGCGGACGCGGCTCGGTCTCACCGTCCCGCACCACGAATAATCCCGCTTCGATCAGACGCGCGTCATCGGCGCCAAGGGAGTGCAAGTACCGACGAAGCGCCTGAAGATCACGCGGGGCGAATCCCAGTCCGAAGCGTTCCCACGCGGCCCCATCAAGCTGACGCGTTTGCAGGTACGCTCGCGCGTCGCGTCCCGTGGCCTCGTCGGTGAGCTGCCGCTGAAACCATTCGGCCGCGGCGGCGAGCACCTCGTGGTTCGGCGCGTTCGGATCGGGTGCCTGCACGCGCATCGGCACGTCGATCACCTCGATGCCGACGCGCTCTCCGATCATCTTGACGGCCGACGGCCAATCGAGGCCGAGACGCTTCCGAACGAAGGAAAACACATCCCCGCTTTCGTGACACACGAAGCAGTGATAACTCCCGCGCTTCGGCGAGACCGAGAAGTTCGGATTCGTGCCGCCATGGAACGGACACGGTCCGCGATAGTCACCACCGGCGCGCTTGAGGGGGACGAACTCGCTGATGATCTGCACGACATCAGCCGCTGTGCGCACGCGCTCGATGATTTCGTCGGAAATCACGTGAACTCCGCCACCGTGACGCCTGCCCCACCTTCGTTCCACGCGCCAAGCCGGAAGCCGGCCACCCGCGTGTCCTTCTTGAGCATTTCCCCGACACGGGATCGCAGCGCGCCGGTGCCCTTGCCGTGAATGATGCGCAACTCGCGCATGTCCGACCGCACGGCCGCGTCGAGCGCCTGCAGCACCTGGTCGTCGACTTCGTCCACGCGGAGCCCGCGCACGTCGACCTCACGAAGCGGATCGGCCTCGGGGATGTTACCAGCGTACGTGACTTTCACCGCCGGAGGCGGCGGCGCCGATGAACGCGTCAGCGTCGACAACGGTACGGTCACGGTGAGCGATCCGACGACGACGCGCGCTTCCTTTCCACGAACGGAGAGCACCACGCCGCTCTTGTTGTCGAGCGTGCCGACCAGGACGCGATCTCCCTCGGCCAGCGGTGCCTGCGCCTTCTGTGGCACGCCGGTCTTCGGCGTCGTCACCTCGACGGCAGCGCGCACCTGCGTACGCACCTTCTCGCGTGCGGCACGCTGCTGCACGGCCTCGGCAGCAAGTCCCTGCGCGGCCGCTGCGTCCTCCACGGCACGGCGCGCGGCGCGCGCCGCCTCCTCGAGCGCGTCCGCCTGTTCACCGGCCTTGGCACGGATCTCGGCAATCGCGCGCTCGACCTGACCGCGCGCCTCCAGCAGATACTTGCGTGCCTCCTGACGGGCCGACTTCTCCGCCTCACGTTCGCGCTCGCGCACCTTGAGCTCGCGATCGGTGACCGTTGCCAGACGCGCGCGCAGCTTCTCCTGCTCGCGATCCATCACCTGTTCGCGTGTACCGAGCAGCCCCTCCCGCGCCTCGACGTCGGACAAGAGCACCGCGAGATCGCGCTCCCCGTGCGGCAGGCGCTCTTCGGCGCGCACGATGATGTCTTCCGGCAACTGGAGGCGACGGGCGATACTCAATCCATAGCTGCGCCCAGGAATGCCCTTGAGCAACCGATACGTCGGCGCCAACTGCACGGCGTCGAACTGGAGCGACGCGTTCACGACGCCTTCGACCTCCGTGGCCAGCAGCTTGAGCTGTCCAAGGTGCGTCGTCGCAATCGTCGTGGCCGATCGACGGGTCAGTGTTTCGAGAATGGAACCGCCGAGCGCCGCGCCTTCCGCGGGGTCCGTCCCCGAGCCGAGTTCATCGATGAGCACTAACGAGTCGGGGGTGGCCGAGCGCAAAATCTCCCCAAGGTTCTTCAGGTGCGCACTGAACG
>JBBARJ010000291.1:0-4287 GCA_040399825.1 Gemmatimonas sp. | reverse complement strand
CGATCCTGCGTGGCTTCACGGGCAGCGAATTGCAGCGACTCGTGGAGCGCGCCACGGGGTGTCGCGCGCACGCGCACCGGGCGCTGGGTTTCCGGGTGGTCGCGGTGTGGTCGCCCAGCGAACGTGGCCTGACGCGCACGTAATGTCTCCGCCTTCTCCTTCAGCCTCGCCTATGCCCCCGAACTACGAACTGGGTCCGCCGCCACGGGATCAACTGGTGACACAGATCGACGAGCAGATCGTGCGCGCGCCGATGGCGCGCATTTTCGCGATCGCACGCGAGGTCGAGCATTGGCCGGCGTATTTGCCGCACTACCGGTGCGTGCGATTTCGCCATCGCACGCCCGACGGCGGCGGCATGGTGGAGATGGCCGCCAATCGCCCATTCGGCGTGTTCAACTGGCCCACCTGGTGGCTGTCCGAAATGGCCGTGAACCATGACGTGCCGTGGGTGCGGTTCAAACACGTTGGTGGCATCACCACGCGCATGGATGTGGAGTGGTCATTCACGCCGGTCGAGGGTGGGACGCTCACGCGCATCGTGCACGTGTGGAACGGCCCCTTGTGGCCGGTGATCGGACGGTTCGCGGCCACGCAGGTGATCGCGCCGGTATTCGTGCACGGCATCGCGTCGCGCACGCTGGCGGGTCTGGCCGCCGTCGCTGAACGGACCCCGACATGACCACCCTACCGGACACGCGTTCACCGACGCACACGACTCCCGAATCCTCGCCGTCACGTCGTCGGGTAGCCATCACCGGCATCGGGTGCGTCACACCGATCGGCACCGGCGTGGAAGCGCTCTGGCAGGGGCTGCGCGCCGAACGCTCGGCGGTCGTGCCCGCCACGCGCTTCGATGCGTCGATTTACCGGTCGCAGAACGCGGCGCAGATCGACGACTTCGACGCGACCACGTGGATCGATGCCAAGCGCGTCAAGCGATTCGATCGGTTCAGTGAGTTCGCCGTCGTGAGTGCGATGCTGGCCCTCGAAGACGGCCAGCTCGATCTGGCCCACGAAGACCGTGATCGCGTGGGGGCCATGATGGGGACGGCCCTCGGTGGCGTGGGATACGCCGAGGAACAGGCGGCGCGGTTTCTGCACGGTGGACTGCGCGCTGTGGACGCCACGCTGGCCCTCGCCGTGTTCGGCGGCTCGGCCAGCTGCAACATGGCCATCGAGTTCGGCATCTCGGGGCCCAACTCCACCAACGCGATGAGCTGCGCCTCGGGCTCCATGGCGATCGGTGAAGCGTTCCGTCAGATCCGCGACGGCTACGCCGACGTGATGCTGGCCGGCGGATCGGAAGCACCACTGGCCACGTTGTGCTTTGGCGCGTTCGCGCTCATCCGCGCCATGTCGACGCGCAACGATGATCCCGCCCGCGCGTCCCGTCCGTTCGACGCCCATCGCGACGGCTTCGTGATGGGCGAAGGCGGTGCGGTGTTGCTGCTGGAAGAGTGGTCGCACGCCGAGGCGCGCGGTGCGCGCATTTATGCGGAGCTTGGCGGCTACGGCACCACCAACGATGCGCACCACATGACCGCCCCGCGCCCCGATGGCGCGCAAGCTGCGCGCTGCATGCGCAACGCCCTGCGTGATGCGTCGGTCCACGTGGAGCAGATCGACTATATCAACGCCCACGGCAGCAGTACGCCGCTGAATGACCCCACCGAAACGATGGCGATCAAGCAGGTGTTCGGCGACCACGCGTACCGCATTCCGGTGTCGAGCACGAAGGGCTACTATGGCCACGCGCTCGGTGCGTCCGGCGCCTTCGAAGCGGCGATCAGCGCGCTCACGATCTCGCGCGGATGGATTCCCCCCACGCTCAATCTCGACACGCCCGCCGACGGCTGCGATCTGGATTACGTGCCGCACCACGGCCGCGCGCTGAGCCCGAAGGTGGTGCTGTCGAACAGTTTTGGGTTCGGCGGGATTAATGCGGCGTTGGTGCTGAAGCAGGCTGCGGCACTGTAAACTGGAAACTGCGAACTGCAAACGGCAAACTCCCTAGTGAGCAGGGGGGAGGGTATCAGGGGGCAGGAAAGAGGTGAACGGCGCGCGGTGCACCTGCTTCCTCTTTCCTGAAACCCTCCCCCCTGCTCCCTAGGGAGTTTGCAGTTTTCAGTCCCGTCTACTCACCCTTCAGGTAGACCTCGGCGTACCGCTCGATCGATCTCTGAATCACCTTGAACGCCACCTCGCTCTTCTCCCAGCCCTGAATCTCGACGCGCTTGCCCTCGAGGTCCTTGTAGATGCCGAAGAAATGTTCGATTTCCTTGAGGTAGTGCGCCGGCATGTCCGCGATATCGTAGATATCGTTGTGGTACGGATCGTCGCTGGGCACGGCGAGGATTTTTTCGTCGGGCTCACCCTTGTCCAGCATCTTCAGCACGCCGATCGGGCGGCAGGTGATCTGGCAGCCGGGGAACGTGGGCTCGTTGATGCGCACGAGAATGTCGAGCGGATCATTGTCTTCGTGCAGCGTGCGCGGAATGAAGCCGTAGTCGCCCGGGTAGTGCACGGCGGAATACAGCACGCGATCGAGCTTGAACTGTCCGGATTCCTTGTCGAGCTCGTACTTGTTGCGCGAGCCGGCCGGAATCTCGATGATCGCGGTGACCAGCTCCGGCACGTGGGGGCCGGGGGGCATGTCGCGCCAGGGATTGTGCATGGACGAGAGGGTGTTGAAAGAAGAAACGCTCAGCGGTTGCGCAGAGCAGCGGCCGCTTCGAGTGCGAAATACGTGATGGTCATGTCGGCACCGGCACGCGCGATCGCGATGAGGGATTCCATCATGGCGCGATCACCGTCGATCCAGCCGCGCTCCGCGGCGGCCTTGATCATCGAGTACTCGCCACTCACCTGATACGCGGCGAGCGGCATCTGCGTCTCACGCTTCACGGCGGCGATGATGTCGAGGTACGCACCGGCCGGCTTCACCATCAGGATGTCGGCGCCTTCTTCCACATCGAGCTTCACTTCGCGCAGCGCTTCCAGACCGTTGGCGGGATCCATCTGGTAGCTGCGTCGATCGCCGAACGCCGGCGTCGATTCCGCGGCTTCACGAAACGGGCCGTAGAACGCCGACGCGTACTTGGCGGCGTAGCTCATGATCGGCGTCTGCGTGAAGCCGGCCCCGTCGAGCGCATGGCGCATGTGCCCAATACGCAGGTCCATCATGTCACTGGGCGCTACGATGTCGGCACCCGCCTCGGCGTGCGCCAACGCTTCGCGCGAGAGCAGCTCCAGCGTGGCGTCGTTGTCCACCTCGCCCGACGCGGTGAGCAGGCCGCAGTGCCCGTGATCGGTGTACTCGCACATACACACGTCGGTCACCACCACGAGATGCGGGAACTCCCGCTTCACGGCGCGCACGGCGGCCGGTACCGGCCCCTGCGGATCCCACGCCGACGAACCCGTGGCATCCTTCGTATCGGGAATGCCGAACAACAGAATACCGCCGATCTGCGCCGCTACCGCTTTCTCGGCGTCGCGCAGCATCTCGTCCACGGAGGTTTGCGACACCCCCGGCATCGAGCCGATCGGCGCGCGCACACCCGTGCCCGAACGCACGAACAGCGGCCAGATGAACTGCGCGGGATCGAGACGCGTCTCGCGCACCATGCGACGGAGCGCATCGGTTCGCCGCAAGCGACGCATGCGCATCGGCATTACCCGGCTCCCTGGGCCGCAGCCTTCTCAGCCGCCCGCGCGGCCGCCGTCGCGGCCAACTCTTCGCGCAGTTCCTCGAGAATGCCGGCACCACCAGCGGCGTGCAGCTGACGCGCCAGTTCACGGCCGCTCGCCGCCGGATCCTCGGCGTTGATCGGCAATCCGCCGCGCACCACCGACACGCCGTCGATGGAAGCGATGATGCCATGCAGCATCGGCCCGTACTGCGCTTCGTACGTGGTGCAGGCGCCGATCGGCACCTGGCAGCCGCCTTCGAGCGCGGCCAGCAGCGCACGTTCAGCGGTCACGGCCGCGCGCGTGTGGGCGTGATCGAGCGTGGCCAGAATCGCCGTCATCCGAGCGTCGTTGGCGCGCGCCTGCACCGCGATGGCGCCCTGCCCCGGCGCCGAGATCCAGTCGGGCGGATCCATGAACGCGACAATGCGATCGCCAAGTCCGAGACGGCGCAAACCGGCGGCGGCGAGCAGGGCGGCGTCGACTTCACCGGCGTCGATCTTCCGCAAGCGCGTACCCACGTTGCCGCGCAATTCGCGCACATCGAAGTCGGGGCGCAGCGCGCGCAATTGTGCGCGACGACGCAGCGACGAC
>JBBARJ010000290.1:0-4318 GCA_040399825.1 Gemmatimonas sp. | reverse complement strand
ATGTTCTCCGAAGCTGGCGCCGGCCGCGGCTTCGGTGGCTCGCCCGACACCACGCTCATCCCGGCGGAGTTCCGCCGCACGATCGGCCGCGTCAGCCCCGAGAAGTCGGTGCCGGCGCTCAAGACCTTCGTGGAGGCCGGTGGCCGCATCGTCGCGATCGGGTCGTCGATCGGCCTTGGTAAGGCGATGGGTCTGCCGATCGAGAATTACATGACCGAAGCGAACGGGCGCCCGTACGCCGGCGAGAAGTACTACATCCCCGGCTCGCTGCTCGAAGTCGCCATCGACACGTCGGCCACGATCACGACGGGCATGAACCCGCGCCCGAGCGTGATGTTCGACAACAGCCCGGTGATGAAACTGGGCCCCGATGCCGCGGCCAAGGGCGTGCGTGTGCTCGCCACGTTCGATACCGACAAGCCGCTCACCAGCGGCTGGGCGTGGGGACAGGAGCTGCTCAAGGGCGGCGTCGCGATGGCCGAAGCCAAGATGGGCAAGGGCACGATGTGGCTCTTCGGACCGGAAATTCTGTTCCGCACGCAGCCGCACGGGACGTACAAGCTGTTCCTGAACGCGCTCGATGGCGGATTCCAGCGCCCGACGAAGCCGCTTCAGTAGTTCACACCGCGGCGGAGAACGGCCCCTGCGTATTTCGCGCAGGGGCCGTTGTGTTTCGAAGGGTATATTTCGCCATGCCCATCGACCTCAAGAGTGCCGCGACCGGACTGGTGCGTGCCGCCGGGATCGCGGTGCCGCTGATCGCCGGCATTACGATCGGCCAGTTGGCCACGCCGTATCTGCCGGGATTCTCCACGTGGGTCCAAACCCTCGGCGTGTGGGCACCGCTCGCCTTTCTGGGCGCGTATGTCGGCGTGGTGCTCTTGATGCTGCCGGCCTTCCTACTCACGATGGCCGCCGGCGCCGTCTTTGGCGTCGTGAACGGCAGCCTCCTGGTCCTGACCGGCGCGACCCTCGGCGGGACGCTCGCGTTCCTGTTGGGACGCACCGTGCTTCGTGCCAGCGTCGCTCGGCGGGTAGCCGCGCACCCCACGCTGTCCGCGGTCGATCGCGTGATCGGCGACGATGGGCTCCGACTGATGTTCCTGCTGCGCTTATCGCCGGCGATCCCGTTCGTCCTCTCGAACTACGCGCTGGGTGTGACACGGGTTCGCATGCGCGACTTCGTGATGGCGATGCCGGGAATGCTGCCGATCATCGCGTCATACGCGGCGTTCGGCGCAGCCGGTGCCAAGGCGGCGAACGGTAAGGGCGCATTGCCGATGCCCGTCCTGGTTCTTGGCATCGTGGCAACGGTGGTGCTTGGCCTGCTCTTCGCGCGGATGACCCAGCGCGCGATCCGCGACGCCGAGGCCCGACCCGAGGCCCGACCCGAGGCCCACCTGTAGCCAGCGAGGTGGGCGTCCGGAGCGTAAGCTGAGGGTGCTTTGAGTACCGACCCGTTTGCCTTCCTCCGGATGCCGCCTATGCCCGCCCCCTCGTTCCGCGTTCGTTGCCCTGCCGTGACAGCGACCGTGTTGTTGTCCTTGATTGCCGTCGGCTGCACGAGATCGACGGGGGCGTCGACGAGCGCGGGAACGTCCGCCGCGACCGCGAGTGCGCGTGGCACCCCATCGGTGGGTCCGCGCTCCGGCTCGGTGATGGTGGTCGGCGGCGGTCAGATGGGACCTGAAGTGTACGCGAAGTTCATCGAACTCGCCGGCGGGCCCGATGCGCTGATCGTCGATGTGCCAACGGCCGGTGGCGATTCCATCAACATCTCCGAAAGTGGACGGGGACTCAAGAGTGCCGGTGCGCGCAACGTGGTGGTGTACCACACGACGAGTCGCACCGTGGCCGATGCCGACAGCTTCGTGGCAAAGATCGCGAATGCGCGTGGCGTGTGGTTCGACGGCGGTCGCCAATTCCGTCTGGTCAATTCGTATGCCGGCACGAAGTCGGAGCGCGCGTTTCAGGCGGTCCTCGATCGCGGCGGCGTGGTCGGTGGCTCGTCGGCCGGCGCGTCGATTCTGGGCGACTATCTCGTGCGCGGTGCGCCGTCCAACGACAATCGCCTCTTCAATCATCCGCAGTATCTGAAAGGGTTCTCCTATCTGCGCGGCGTGGCCATCGATCAGCATGTGGTCGCCCGCGAACGCCTCCCGGATCTGCACGACTCCCTCACGTCCCGTCGCCCCGACCTGCTCGGCATTTCCGAAGACGAAGGCACGGTATGGGTGGTACGCGGTGACAGCGCCGAGATCATCGGGCGCAACAAGGCGTTTGTGTACAACGGCCGCGATGCCAACGACGCCGGCAAGCCGTTTCTCACGCTGCGTCCCGGTGACCGCTACAATCTGGCCACCCGTCGCGTGGTGTCGCGCGCGATCGACGCCACGCCACTCACACAGCAGTTCGTGGACAACGTGTTCGCCTCGTACAGCGACTCGACCAGCGGCGGGGCCGCCGTGCTGGTGGCGCAGGATGGCAAGGTCCTGGTGAACCGCACGTACGGCATCGGTGTGCAGCGCCGATTCACGCCGGAAACCGGTGCACCCCACTTTGCGCTCGCCGGCTTGTCGACCGTGTTGAACGCCGCCCTCGCCCCCGACAGCACGGGTCGCATCACCGCGGCCTCGGTGCGTCGCGTCACGGCGATGGGCGGCACGCAGCGCCTGGCCTACGACAGCACCACGAAACGGTGGATCGGCAACGTCGACGATCTCTATCGGTTCGATCAGGCGCGGAGCGCGCAACATGCAGAGCCGAAGGGAGTGTGGCTCGACGTCACGCGCGGCGACGCCATGCAGGTCGTGTTCGGCAGCAGCGACGGACGACGCTCGGCGTGGGTGCGCTATCCCGGTCGCAAAGCAACGATCATCATTCTCACGAATGACGATCGTTTCGACGCGAAGTCGGCGGCCGATCGTATCGCCGACCGGTTGCACGCGCGATGAAGCGTCACGCGATGAGGCGTCAGGCGATGAAGCGCCGTACGACGATCGCCGCGTGTGTCGCGCTGTTCACCGGCGTATCACTCGACGCACAACCCGCGCGCACGGCGTTCGAGGTGCCCGCGTGGGCGTTTCCGACGTCACCCGCGCCGAGTCCTGCCCCAAAGCCCGACAGCGTGGTGTTGCATCGCGTGCCGAACTCCGCGCGGAGTTACACCATGCGACAGGTTGCGAACGGATTCGACATTCCCGACTGGTTTCCGAACGCGCATCCGCCCATGCCGTCGTCGGTGCAGTACGGTGTCGCCCCGAATGCCCGTGCCTGTGGATACTGTCATCTGCCCGACGGAAGCGGCCGCCCGGAGAACGGCACGCTCGCTGGACTGCCGGCGGACTACACCATCCGGCAGGTGGCGGCGTTCAAGAACGGGACGCGATTGTCGGCGAACCCGGTGCTGAGCACGAACAGCATGCACACGCTGGCGAAGTGGGTGGCCGACTCCGACGTCGTGTCGGCGGCACGCTACTTCGAGAAGCTCGCGCTGACCCGTCGGAATCGCGTGCTCGAAGTGACCCGCGTCCCGAAGACCCGCATCGAGGTCATGCTGTATGCGTACGGCGACGCGGGCACCGAGCCGATCAACGGTCGCTTGATCGAGGTGCCCGAAACGTTCGCGCGCCACGAGCTGCGCGATCCGGGCGTGCAGTACATCACGTACGTCCCGGTTGGCAGCATCGCCCGCGGACGCCGCCTCGCCACCCGCGGCCCCGCCGGTCCGGCCACGTCATGCATGGCGTGCCATGGGGCGGACCTGCTGGGGAAAGACGCGGTGCCGCCCATCGCCGGGCGGGCGCCGTCAAACATTCTGCGCCAGCTGATCAACTTCCGCACCGGGGCCCGCCATGACTCGGCCAGCGTGACGATGGCGCCAGTCGTGGAGAAGCTGACGGTGCGCGACATGGTCGCGCTGGCGGCCTACATCGGGTCGCGGGCGCCGAAACGCTGACCCGCCGTCGCTGACGCGCGGTCGCTACTTCTTCTCGATCGCGTCCCGTACGTCGAGCAGGATCTCGAAGTACAGCTGTTCACGACGATAGGCGAAGTCGAGCGATGCCATGGCGGCCGGATCGGCCGTGTCCTTGGCGCGATCGAACGCTTCGCGGTACATCTCTTCGAGATTATTCAGGATCCGTTCACGGGAACGCGACATACGCAGGCCCTCGAGGGCTTTGTGGGTAAGGCGGGGCGGGACGTCATCGGGTGTCGCCGTGCTTTCCTCGGTGTCGAGGAATCTGGTCAGCTGATCAAAGATCATCCGACGACCGCGATCCGGGAGATTCACAGGAGGAGTGATGACAGGCAGAAC
>JBBARJ010000289.1:0-4342 GCA_040399825.1 Gemmatimonas sp. | reverse complement strand
ATGGGCGCCATCGCGACCAGCCTCATCATCGAGCGCCACGGTATCGAAGCGGTCACCCATTACTGCTGTCGTGACCGCAATCTGCTCGGGATGCTCAGCGACTTACTGGGCGCCTCGGCGCTCGGCCTGCGCAACATGCTGCTCATTACCGGTGATCCGCCCAAGATGGGGCCGTATCCGGATGCCACGGCCGTTTTCGACATCGATGCCATTGGCCTAACCAATCTGGTGGCCAAGCTCAATCGAGGGCTCGACCCGGGCAACAACCCAATCGGGGAGCCCACGCAGTTCGTTATTGGTGTCGGCGTGAATCCGGTCGCCATCGATCCAGCGCACGAGCTGAAGCGATTTCACTGGAAGGTGGAAGCGGGCGCCGAGTACGCGATCACGCAACCGGTTTTCGATCCCGCCCAGCTTGAGGCGTTTCTGACCAGCATCGAGGACGTGCGCATCCCGGTCATCGCCGGCATTTGGCCGCTGGTGTCCGCGCGCAACGCCGAGTTCTTGGCGAATGAGGTGCCGGGGGTGACCGTGCCACAGTCGGTACTCGATCGCATGCGCCGCGCCAACGACAAGAGTAAGGAGCACGCGCTGGCCGAGGGTATTGCCATCGCGCGCGAGAGTCTTGCCCGCGTCCGGGGAGCGGTGCAGGGGGTGCAGGTCAGTGCGCCCTTCGGCAAGATCGAGCTGGCGCTCGAGGTGACGCAGGGCGCCTAGACCGCGTGTAGGTGATGACGGTGGAGCAGGCGTACCAACGCACCGCTCCAAACTTTTCCCCTGACGAAGGGTCGATGCGAATTCATCTGTATGCGATGTGCTGGAACGAGGAGTTTGTGCTGCCGTACTTCCTGCGCCATTACTCGCGTTTTTGCGAGAAGATGGTCTTCTTCGACAACGAATCGACGAACCGCAGCGTCGACATCATCAAATCATTCCCGGGCGCACAGGTTCGGAGCTGGTCCAGTGGCAACCAGTTGAATGATCAGATGCACCTCGACATCAAGAATTCGGCGTATCGCGAGTCTCGGGGGGCCGCCGATTGGGTCATCGTGTGTGACACCGACGAATTTTTATATCATCCGAGGCTCGTGGACACCCTTCGCCGTTACCAGCGATGGGGCATCAATTATCCCAAGGTTGCTGGATTCGATATGGTCCCTGACGCCGTCCCGGCACCTGATGCCGATCTTCCGCTGACGTATCGCGACGGCGTCCCCACGGTGTGGATGAACAAACACATCGTGTTCTCACCGCAGCTCGACATGGCGTTTCATCCCGGGTCGCACACGGCGGAGCGCCCAAAGGGCGCGCGTTCGTCGCTGACGCGCTCGCTGAAGCTCCTGCACTACAAGATGATCAATCGTGACTACTTTCTCGGGCGGGATGAGCTCATGGCGAGTCGGTTGAGTGAGCTGAACCGTTCAAAGGGGTGGGGGGTTCACTACTCGTGGCCGCGGGAAACGCGGAGCGCGCTCTACGACGAGGCGCTCCGCGATCGGCGGCGGGTGGTGTGACGCTGTGGTCCACGGGCCGGCTGAGCGGTGGACGGAGAACACACGTCGGGTGTATGTGCGCCCCCGTCCGGCGGTGCGGCGGCCGAACTGGTGCGGCGACGTCGCCGTTGGTGTTGCATTAATGCAACACGTTGGTCGGTAATCTCGGCAAAGGCGCGACAGCGTCGCGCAAATCGGCATCGATCGCGGCTGGGCCGCGGTCCGGGCGAGGTTGTGGCCAAACGACCACGATCTTCGTCATTCCGTGACGGCGACTGCATGGGGTTGTTTCGCCGGGGATCTAGCTCTTGTCGAGCCTTGGGCGGGATTGGCCAGAAACTTGCACGCGTACCTGTCCTGCAGGCGGTTCGTTCCGGCCGGCCGAGGGCAGATGATCGCGGGATGTTCGCAACACCTTTGCTCGAAACCTTATATGGAAGTGTTCGCGTCAATCATTCCTATCGACAGCGGTGCGCGCGCCACAACGGCGCGTCCACGAAACACGCCCCTTGCGCCGGACGATCAGGGAGCCGCGGGTCAGGGTCGCAACGCGCCCCCTGCCAGTAACCCGCAGGATGATTTCGAGCCGCGTCCGCGTTCGGAGACCGTCTCGCGCATCTTCAACTGCACCGTGGCCGTCCTGATGCTGATCGTCGCGTCGCCGATCATGTTGCTCACCGCCCTCATGATCCGCCTGACGTCGCGTGGGCCGGTGCTGTACACGCAGATCCGCGTGGGAATCGACCGTCGATGGAACCGCACGCGCGCGCTCAGCGAGCGTCGTCGCGAAGACCTGGGCGGTATCCCGTTCACGATCTTGAAGTTCCGTTCGATGCGGGTGGATGCCGAACTCAATGGTCAGGCTGTGTGGGCCACCAAGGACGACGACCGTGTCACGCCGATCGGCAGGTTCATGCGCAAGACCCGTATCGATGAGCTGCCCCAACTGCTGAACGTGATTCGCGGGGACATGAACATTGTGGGTCCGCGCCCCGAGCGCCCGAGTATCTTTGTGCGCCTTCGCGAGCAGATCTCCGAATACCAGGTGCGTCAGCGGGTAAAGCCCGGAATCACCGGTTTGGCGCAAGTGTCAAACCCGTACGACGAGTCCCTCGACGATGTGCGCCGCAAAGTGCACTTCGACATCCAGTACATGAAGCGGCAGTCGCTCGGCGAGGACATTCGGATCATGCTGCGCACCGTGCCGGTCATGGTGTTCCGAATCGGCAGCCGGTAAGCATTTCAAAGGTGGACGGTGCGGGTCGTTGAGCGGGTGAGCTGATCTCTCAGCTCACCCGCTTCGTCTTCTTCCGCAAAAAGTCCATCAACACGAACTGCCCCAGGCTCATCGTGTTCGTGAAGTACGCTTTCCCGCGGCTGATCTCGCTCATCCGCTTCACGAACTCGACCAGCGCCCGGTCGCGCGCCAGCATGAACGTGTTGATCATGATGCCGCTCTTCCGGCACGCCGCCACTTCGCGCAGCGTCTCGGCGATTACGTAGCCGTCGAGCCCCATCGAGTTCTTGTAGATCTGACCGTCTGGCATCGTGAGCGCACTCGGCTTGCCGTCGGTGATCATGATGATCTGTCGCATGTCCTTCTTCTGCGACATCAGGATGCGCCGGGCCAGCTTGAGTCCTTCGGCGGTGTTGGTGTGGTACGGCCCCACCTGACACTTGGCCAGCGTCGCAATGGGGATCTCCTCGGCGGAATCGTGAAAGAGAATCACGCGAATCGTGTCGCCGGGGAACTGCGTCTTGATGAGGTGCGTGAGCGCCAACGCCACTTTCTTGGCCGGCGTGAAGCGGTTTTCGCCGTACAAGATCATCGAGTGCGAACAATCGAGCATCAGCACCGTGGCGCAGCTCGAGCGATACTCCGATTGCCGCACCATGAGATCGCCGTAATCGAGATCGATCGGCACGTCGAGATTACCGTTACGGGCCAGCGCATTGGCGAGCGTGGCCGGCACATCCAGGTTGAGCGCATCGCCAAACTCATACGGCTTGCTCCACGCATCCGATTCGACGCCGGTGGAGAGCTGCGGCGTGTCGTGGCTGCCGATGCTGGACTTCCCGAAAGAACCCATCAGGTGCCGCAGCGTCTTGAAGCCCAGAAAGTCGGTGCCTTTGTCGGTCAGGTTGAACTGCACATCCTTGGCGGCCGCCTGCGCGATTGAGCCTTTGCCCGTGACCGGCTGATGACCCGCGGGCACCGATCCGGTCTGGTCGGTGGTCAGGAAGCCGTCCTGAATCAGGCGCTGCACCAGCCCGTCCAGCAGCTCGGCCAGCTTCTCCTCGGACACCTCGTCTCCCTCGCCGCGAAGGGCCGAGAGCATCTCGGGCGTGATCTGCCCGCTTTCGATCAGCGCCCGCAGGATAGCGTCCTTGAGCGAGTCTATCGAGCGGTCACCCTCGCCCTGATCGGCACCCCAATGCCCCTGTTCCCCGCCGGCGAAGCCGGATTGGAGCAGGAAATCGGCGAGCCGGTCGAGCAGGGACTGCAGATCCACGGCGTCAGCCAGCTGTGGATTGAACTTGGTGTACGTGTGGAACCGCATCGACCGCTCTCCGAGCTTGGGAATTCGCTACACTTCCTCTACGAATGACAACGGCTGCGCGTTCCTCAAATCCCTTCCGCGTCCTCACCCGCCACCGGAATTTCCGGATCTTCTGGGTGGGCCAGACGATGTCGCAGGTCGGCTCGTGGATGCAGACGATGGCCGTGGGCTGGCTCTCCCTGCAGCTGTCCGACAGCGCCTTCGTGGTGGGGCTGGTCGCCTCGGTGGGTGCCATCCCGATCGTGCTCTTTTCCATGCACGCCGGCGCCTTCGTGGATCATGGCGACA
>JBBARJ010000288.1:0-4346 GCA_040399825.1 Gemmatimonas sp. | reverse complement strand
GCCGTCGCCGAGCAGGCGCGTGGCCGCTTCGACGACGTGCTGGTACTCGGGATTGGCGGTTCCGCCCTCGGCCCGATCGCGTTACGCACCGCGTTGCGGCCTCCGGCGTGGAACACCCTCAGTGCGGAGGCCCGGGGCGGCGCCCCCCGACTGCACGTGCTCGACAACGTCGATCCGGCCACCATCGCGGCCACGCTCGACCGGCTCGCCTTGGCCCGCACGTTGGTGCTGGTGATCTCGAAGTCCGGCGGTACGGTGGAAACGATGGCGCAGTATCTCATCGTGCGCGACGCCCTCGCGGGTGCGCTCGGCGAGGACGCCGCGCGCCAACACCTCATTTTCATTACCGACCCGGAGGTCGGGGCGCTGCGCAAGATCGCGCGGGCCGAGGGCATCACCACGCTCGAGGTGCCGCCCAATGTCGGCGGCCGGTTCTCGGTGCTCTCTCCGGTCGGCATGTTGCCGGCGGCGTTGATCGGCATCGATGTGAAGGCGCTGCTGGCCGGCGCGGCTGATGTCATGACGCGCGCCGCCAGTGCTGACCTCTCCACGAATCTGCCGGGCACCTTCGCCGTGCTGCAGCATATCGCCCATACCGCGCACGGCCGCTCGGTGCAGGTGCTCATGCCCTATGCCGATCCGCTGCGCGATCTCGCCCTCTGGTTTGTGCAGCTCTGGGCCGAGTCCCTCGGGAAGCTGCGCAGCGACGGCACGCCCGTCGGACCGACCCCGCTGCCCGCCGTGGGCGCCACTGATCAGCATTCCCAGGTACAGCTGTTCATGGAGGGGCCGCTCGACAAGACCGTCACCTTCATCACGGTCAAGGGACGTGAGCACGAAGGCCCGATCCCTGCGCGCCACCCCGATATTCCGGAGCTCAGTTACCTGGCGGGGCATACGCTCGGTGAGCTCATCGACATCGAACAGCGCGCCACGGCCGGTGCCCTGGCGGCTCGCGGGCGGTTCAACGCCACGCTCGCCATCGATACCGTGGACGCGTTCCATATGGGCGCCCTCATGCAGACCTTCGCGCTCGCTACGGCGTACGCCGGGGTGCTCTACGACGTGAACGCCTTCAATCAGCCGGGCGTGGAGCTGGGCAAGAACTTCGCGTATGCCATGCTCGGCCGCGCCGGCAGCGAGCAGGCGCGCGCAGAATGGGACGCCTTGCCCAAGCCGGACCCACGTTTCCGCGTGTAATCCATGGTCCGATCTCGCGGCGCGACGCGAACCGGCCTGAAGGGGAAACCCGGACTTGCCGCACTCGTCCCTCTGGTAGGAACTTTCAATCGCAGATTTGGCGGGCTCCGGTAGGCCGGAGTCGTCGCTCATTTACCCTGACCCGCTCCGGCTCGCGCTGGGCAGGATCCACGACACGAATGTCCGATACGACGAAGCCCACGACGTCCTTGTTTGGCGGTGCTGTTACGGTGGAAGATGGGCGCGTGCAGCTGCATGACGCTGCCGTCCTGACCTCGGCGCACATGGATGCGCTGGTTCATCAGGCTGTCTTCGGGAACGAAGGCGAGCGCACCTTCGCCCGCTGGCTCGTGTGGGAGCTCGGGCAGGCCGTCGGTGTTCGGGCTGCCTCCATCCACGAGCTGTACGTCGCGCGTGGGGCAGGCAAGTGCAGCGGCTTCACGGTGCCCGCGATGAACATTCGCGCGCTCACGTACGACACCACGCGCGCCGTCTTCCGCACCGCCAACGCGCTGCAGGCCGGTGCCTTCATTCTCGAAATTGCCCGCTCGGAGATCGCCTACACCGACCAGCGCCCCGATGAGTACGTGTCGGTGATTCTCGCGGCGGCACTGCGCGAAGGCTATCGCGGACCGGTGTTCATTCAGGGTGACCACTTCCAGGTCAACCACAAGAAGTTCGCCGTCGATCCGATCACGGAAGTGAACGCGGTCAAGGCGCTCGTCACCGAGGCCGTCGCCGCCGGTTTCTACAACATCGACGTCGATACCTCCACGCTGGTCGATCTCTCCAAGGAGACGCTCGCGGAACAGCAGCGTCTGAACTACGACGTCTGCGTCGATATCACGCGCTTCGTGCGCGCTGCTGAGCCGGCGGGCGTGACGATCTCCATCGGCGGCGAAATCGGTGAAGTGGGCACCGAGAACAGCACGCCGGAGGAGCTCGAAGCATTCATGGACGGATTCAACGCCACCGTCGAGGCGCAGGCACCCGGTACGGCCGGGCTGTCCAAGATCTCGGTCCAGTCGGGTACGTCGCACGGCGGTATCGTGCTCGCCGACGGCTCCATTGCCGACGTGGCGCTCGATCTCGATACGCTCGAGAAGCTCTCGAAGATCGGCCGTGATCGGTATGGCATGGCGGGTGCCGTACAGCACGGAGCATCTACGCTGCCCGACGCCGCCTTCAGCAATTTCCCGCGGCTCGAGACGGCGGAAATCCATCTCGCGACGAATTTCCAGACCATGATGTTCGATCACATTCCGGCCGCGCTGCGCGCCGATATGTACGCGTGGTTGGATGCCAACGCCAAGGACGAACGCAAGGCGACCGACACCGACGAGCAGTTCTACTACAAGGCGCGCAAGAAGGCGATCGGACCGTTCAAGAAGCAGTTGTGGTCGCTTCCCGCTGACGTGCGTGGTACGCTGGGGGCGGCATACGACAAGAAGTTCACGTTCCTGTTCGAACAGCTGGGCATCGCCCGGACCCGCGCGATCGTCGAGCAGTTCGTCACGATACCCGAACAGCATCGCCCGTTCCCCACGGGAGCCAGCACGATCGTGGCCGCCCCGGACGACGCGGACCTTTCGGACTGAGTTGTCGGTATGGTGTCGTGCATGGTGGCGCGCCGATTCGGCGTGCCCACCACACACGAGATGCAACTCATCACTGCCTGTGAGGTGTGATATGGCCCGGTACGACGAGTACGACGATGATCGTGTGGTCGTGATCGAACGTGAGAAGGGCACGAATGGTATCGGCACGTTTCTGCTCGGTCTCGCGATCGGCGCCGGCGCCGCGCTGCTGTTCGCGCCGGCCAGTGGCGCCGAAACCCGGCAGCGGTTGCAGGACGAAGCACGGCGAGCCGGGCGCAAGATGAAAGACATGACCGATGAGTTCGGCGACACGGTGGCCGATTCGGTCGAGAAGACGCGCGATCAGTTCGACGAGCAGGTCGGTCGCGCGCGCGATGCCGTGAACGCACGCGTGCGGGCCGTCGGTGATGCGGTCTCCGTCGGTCGCGAGGCAGCCACGCAGGCGCGCGCCGACCTCGAGCGGGCGGTGGCGGACAGTAAGCGTGCTTACGCCGATAGCCGTCGCGCGTATCGCGAGCATGGCCGTCGTCAGGGCCCCGACGACACGCGTGCCCCCGACGACATGGCTTCGAGTTCCGGGGAGGAGTCCGCTGGCGCTCCGGGCGAAGGCTGAAAGCTGGTGGGACATTGTCCGACGCGTCTGGAATCAAGGCGCGGAGGACAATGTGCTGTTTCTGGCGGGCGGGCTGGCCTTCAATGTCCTGCTCGCCCTTCTGCCGTTCCTCCTACTGCTGATCTCCGGTCTCTCCTTCTTTTTGGGCAGCGAGACTACGCAGGCCGCCACCACCGTCACGGCGCTCGTCGATCGACTGCTCCCCAGTGGTGCCACCGCGGCCGGCGAATTGTTACGCGGCGCCGTCGCCGACGTGCTCAAGACCCGCGGCGCGGTGACCGCGTACTCGGCCATCGGTTTCGCCTGGTTCTCCACGCGACTCTTCGGCTCATTGCGCAGTGTCCTCGCCCTCATCTTCGACGGGGCAGATCGCGGCATCGTCGCCGGTAAAGTCTTCGACTTCCTCGCGACGATCATCGCCACCGTCGCCATCGTGGTCTACGTCGCCCTCTCCACGTACATCGAGCTTGCCACCACCCGCGGTCTCGCGCTCCTGCAGGAAACGGGACTGCGTACCGAGGCGATGGGATTCGTTGGGGCGCTGCTCGGCCGGATGATGGCACTCGCCGTCGTCTTCATCCTGTTCTACGCGATGTATCGCGGACTGCCGCGTCGACGCCCCAGCATGCGAACGGCGGCGGTTGGTGCGCTCAGCGCCTCGATCCTGTTCGAAATTGCGCGCCACCTGTTCGTGTTCTTCGTTGCGCAGTTCGATCCGAGCTCGCTGTACACCGGCACGATTGCCGCCATCGTCGCGATCGTCTTCTGGACATATTACGGTGCACTACTATTTCTGATCGGTGGCGAGGTGGCGCAGGCGTTTGACCTGCGGCGAAGCGAGTTGGCGGCTCTTCGGCAGGCAGAGGAGGCGATTCGTGCCGCGGCCGCCTCCACGCCGCCCGCACGAAGGTAGTCCTGGAGGAGGCTGGTTGGTT
>JBBARJ010000287.1:0-4370 GCA_040399825.1 Gemmatimonas sp. | reverse complement strand
TCGCGCCGCCCCGTGCGCCGCGATCTCGCCCTCACCGGCGAAGTCACGCTGCGTGGGCGCGTACTCGAAATCGGTGGCGTGAAGGAGAAGGTGCTGGTGGCGTATCGCGCCGGGCTGCGCGAAGTCATCATGCCCAAGGGCAACGAAAAAGACGTGCGCGACGTGCCGCAGGAAGTACGCGACAAGATGGCGTTCACCTTCGCCGCCAGCATGGACGAAGTACTGCATCTCGCCCTCTTGCCGCACGCGGACACGCATCCGGCTGATGCGATGCCGTTGAATGCCGATAGTACGGTGGTCGCGAGCGACGGCCCGGCGACAGCGGTCGATACCTGGTGACGCGCAACCCCTAGCGGTTCAGCAATAGCCCTGCCGAGTACAGAATCAGCCCCACCAGTCCACCCACGATGGTGCCGTTGATGCGGATGAACTGCAGATCGCGTCCGATCTGCAGTTCGATTTTGCGGGAGGTCGCATCGGCATCCCACGCCGCCACGGTGGCCGAGATCAGCGTCGCGACTTCCTCGCGGGCCTGCTCCACCGAGTACGACACGATCTCCACGATCCAGCCATTCACCTTGGCGGACAGCACCGGATCTTCGAGCACTTTCTGCCCGAGCCCGGCCAGCCACTGTTCGAGCTGATCCGGCTCCTGCTCCACATCGTCGGCGAGCCGCTCGGCGTAATTGGCGATCTTCTCTTTCACGTCGCCCCACACCTCGCGGGAGAAGTCCGCCACACCGGGATGGGCCAGCACATCGAGCTTGATCTGCTCGAAGCGCGCAATCGTTTCCGGATTCTCGCGCAAGGAAATAACGAAGCGGTCCACCGCCTCGTCGTAGCGCTGACGCAGCGGGTGATCGGGATCCGCCGCCACCGCCACGAGCGTCTTCTCCACGCCACTCACGATCTTGTCGCCCACGCGGCTGTCCACGGCGCCGGGTACCCACCACGGGCTCTCCGCCTTCACCCTCTCGCGGATCATCGCCTCGTTCTCAAACAGGAACTTGGCCGCCAGGCGCAGGGCGTCGTCCAACAGGGCCTGATGACGTCCGCCGGTGGTCATCAGCTCAAAGAGGCGCGCCATGAGGGGAGCCGCCTGCATGCGTCGCAACCGCGACACGATGCCGCGATCGACCATCGATTGCACATCGTCGTCGTGCATCACGCTCACCGCGCCCGACAGCCCGTGCGCCGCGTGACGCGCCAGTCGCCGACTGTTCTCCGGCCGGGCCAACCACTGCGCCGCGCGGTCACCGAGTTGCATCGCCGCGATCTTGCCCACGACCACGTCGCGCGTGAGGAAGTTGCGCTGCACAAAGTTGCCAAGCGCGGTGCCGATACGGTCTTTCCGCGACGCCACGATCGCCGTGTGCGGAATCGGGATGCCGAGCGGATGTCGGAACAGCGCGGTCACGGCGAACCAGTCGGCGATGCCGCCCACCATGGCCGACTCGGCAAACGCCCGCACGAACCCCAGCCACGGATACGACGCCTCGAGCCAGCGGGTGACCACGAACAGCAGCGCCACACCAACGAGCATCAGCGTGGCGACGCGCTTCATCCTCACCAGCCGGACGCGCTTGAGTTCGTCGTCTGGCGTGATCTGGAGCGCGGCCGGTAGTGGCGACGACGGTGCAGCGGGGGCCCCGACCGGCTCGATCGCCATGCGGTTAGCGGGCGACGGTGATGCCGGCCAGGTCGATCAGCGCGGTGCCGATCTGTGCAGGGGTGTCCATGTAGATCACTACGGGCTGGCCGCTCACCTGTTCCAACTTGAGCGTGACCGTGCGCGCCGGGCGTGTGCCCTTGGCCGGCACATCGTACTGACGCGTGGTGGCGCCGCCCGGGAACTCGATGCGCGCCAGCTCGTACCGGCGACGCGCGGCGTCACCCATGAGGTCGAGAAAGTCGGCCGCGTCCACGGCGGAGTCCCACGCCGTCGCCCACACAATCGCATCGCCATTCGCCGTGCGGACCACCGCGAACTTGTCGCCATCGCCGCCACTGGCACCACGACGGGCCAGCGCTTCGTCCTTGAGATGCTGCACCAGCAGCAGCCGCGTTTCGAACTCACCGAAGCTGTTGCTGTACACCACCGTGCCCGTGCGCGGCGCCGGCAACGTGACCGTGACGGGCACATCGCGCGTGGCCGTGCTGTCGGTGAAATACGCCGCATCGTTCAGGATCTGCTTGGTGGAGATCGGCAGGTCGAGCAGCAACTCCTTCTCCGGACGCTTCTCGATGAAACGCCGCACGAAATCCGCGCCACCGAGATACGGGAACAGCAACCCTTCCCGCACCACGCGTGGCGCGGCGGAGAAAACCGGCATCCCCGTCTGCGCGTCCTTCATCGCGTCGCGAATACGATCCCAGCCGCCGGGCATCTTGAGCATCGGACCGGCATTCGGATCCATGCGCAGCTGCAGGAACACCGCCTGCCCTTCCAGCACCGCTTGCGCCGCAGACTGCCGGTCGGCGTTGTCCACCTGCGCCTGCACCGAGTCAATCTTCACGTACTGATCCTGCAGCGCGTGTACGAGTTCGTGCGACACCGTCTGACGCAGCAGCGCCGGCGCAGCGCCATCCACCACGTACAGCACCTTGGTCGCCGGATCGTAGTAGCCCACGATCTGCTCCTCGAGCAGCTTCTGCAGCAGCGCCAGCAGATTCATCGTGTCGGGGATCGAACCGAGCAGCTTGTACGCCGACTCCTGGCCCGCCAGCTGCTTGCGCGCACGCTCACTCTCGAGCTGCTGCCGTACGAACGTCCCGACTTCATCGCGCGTGCGCGACTCGATTTTGGGGGGCGTCTTGAACGGCAGTCCCGTTTCCTGCTCGATCTTCGGCACGAACTCCGCCACGAGCTCGGCGTACGGCCCTTCCCCCTTCGGCCTCTTGTCGCCACAGGCGACGAGCGTCGTGAGCGAAACGCAGGCGCCAAGGAGACAGGCTCGGCGACGAGTCGAAGCGGAACGAATGGCTCGCATCAGAATCCGTATCAGGTCGGGAACGCGCGTTGCACATACCACGCGATGAGGGGTTCTCCCCAAAGCAAGACCAGCAGCGCGGCAGGCGCAAGGAACACGCCGAACGGCACATCCGGGAACTCGAACTCGGCGTCCGTACCGCGCGCGCGCCACTTCACGATCGGGCCCACGATCAGCAGGAACACCACCGCCCCCACGAACGCGCCCGCGACGATGGTGAGCAGCGCACGCTCGGCCCCGAGTGCCGCACCGACCACGGCCATCAGCGTCGTATCGCCGAATCCCATCGCTTCACGCTTCATGATCACTTCGGCCAGCCAGCCGATGATGGTGATCGCACCGGCGCCGGCGCACGCGCCGAGGAACGCCGCCCACGGCGACGCAAAGTGCGATGGCTCGCCGATGAAGAAGTTCGCGAGCGCGGCCCCGAACACCATCACCAGTCCGCTGATCGTGAAGCCATCGGGAATCAGATACGTCATGGCATCGGTCACCGCGATGCCGAACAGCACCGTGCCGAACACCGCCACCCGCAGCGCTTCGAACGTCACTCCGAACGCCACGAAGCTGGCCACCCATCCCAGCGCGACCATCAGTTCGACGGCCGGATACTGGATCGAAATGGGAAGACTGCACCCGCGGCACTTGCCCCGCAGCAGCAGCCAACTGAGGAGGGGAATGTTCTCGTGCCACGCGATCGCCCGCTCGCATTTCGGGCAGCGCGACCGTGGGCGCACGACGCTGAGCTCCGCCGGCCAGCGCGAAATGCAGACGTTCAGGAACGACCCGATCGAGGCGCCGAGTACGAACACCGGCAGCAGGACGAGGATAACGAAATCAGCAGTGAGTGGCAGCACGGTATGGGGCGAAGGCGAAACGGCGACAGCAAAACGGCGACGATGGAGCGGTTAGCCGACGCGCAGCGCATGCAGCAGGATCCCTGCGGCAACGGCCACGTTCAGCGACTCGATCCCGGGCGTCATCCGAATGGCGACCCGCGACGTGACCGCCGCCGAAACCTGCGCCGACAATCCGGCCCCTTCGTTGCTCACCACCAGCGCGAGATGCGCCGGCAGCGAGGCCGTCGTGACCTGGTCGAGAGGGACCCCATCGGTGTCCGCCGCCCACACGGGCACGGCATGCGCCGCGGCAAACTCCGCGAACGCCTCCCACGACATCGGTACCGCCGGGTGCACGAAGAGGGCGCCCATCGTACTACGGACGACTTTAGCGTTCCACAGGTCAACGGTTCCGGGTAAAGCCACCGTGGCGTTTACGCCCAGTGCGGCCGCCGTCCGGATGACCGTACCCACGTTCCCCGGATCCTGGAGGCCATCCAGTACCAACAATCGACTAGAGGGGCCTTCAGGGGCCCGGAGG
>JBBARJ010000286.1:0-4395 GCA_040399825.1 Gemmatimonas sp. | reverse complement strand
CCAAGATTCGAGTCACCGAAGCGCATCCCGCGCATCAGCGGCGACTTCGATTGAAGCATCGGCTCGAAGACCAAACTGAAATCGTCGCGCGTTTCGACCTCGAGCCGCACACCGCCCGCCTCGTCGTCATACACGCGAATCCGCGCGTCCACCAGAAATGGCTGCGCGCGCAGAATGCGCTCCGACTCGGCGCGGCGAATCTGGTTACAGGCGTCCCCAACTTTCATGAGCAGAAACCGACGTACCACGTCGTCCTGCGTGTTCACGTGCGTCCGTCGCACTGTACGACGCACCCACTCGAGCCGACTGGGCAGCCGATCCGTAAATGGCGGCTGCGTGATGACAATGATGCCGCTGATTGGTTGCCCCGCGCAGCCCGTAACGGGCAAGCGGCCGCGGCTCGAGACCGGCGGCTGCCTCTGCCCATTGGCGCGCACGTCCTGTCCGGCCACCGTGCCGCACGGCAGGCCGGCGAGGAGCCACACACCGGCGAGCGCGCGCCGAGAAATCACTTGCCCATGCGGCGCTTCAGGGCCGCCAGTCGCTGTTCGGCATCTACTTCCCGCTCGGCACGCGTGGCCGCCGACACTGTGGGTTCCTGCGCCGTGGATGACGCCGTGGTGGACGCCGTGGTCCGCGTCCCGGGCGCCACGCCAGCCAGAATCAACCGCAACTCCGACGACATGTCGTTGTAGTCGCGCTCGGCGAGCGAGAGTTCCTGCTGCTGCACCATCTGCTTGGTCTCGAGCATCGCGACGCGTTCCTGATGCTGCACCGCAAACCGCTCGGCGATGGCGACCGTTTCCTGATCGTCGATCTGCGCCGCCAGCCCCTGCCGACGGCGCACCGTTTCGAGCTCCGCACACTCAGCCGCCAACCGCGCGTTCGTCGTCGCGAGGGACGCCCGCAGATCATGCAGCCCCAGCTTGGCGTGCACGAGCGCGTCACGCATGGCCTGCGTCATCGAGCGGCGGTCATCTGGATCGAGGCGCGTGGAGAATCCGCGCAAGGCGTCGCGAAGCGGTTCGAACATGGGCGGGAAGGAGATCGGGGAAGGTACCCCTCATGCGCCCGAAGGATAGTGGCGGCCCGCTGGCCCGCATGCCAGCCTGATTTCGCAGACGACCGATCTCCCCATGCCCAAAACGCGCCGCCGGAGGCCTCTCTCTGTTATTATCGGACGCACCCCAGTACGCCAACGTTTTTCCGGTTGGCTCGCGCGTCCCGTTACCGGCTCCTGTGCTCTACCTCGCCATTCCCGCACGCAATGAGGTCGCCACCATCGGCGTCCTGCTTTGGCGGATCCGCACCGTCCTCGCTGAGTTTCCTCGCGAGTACGAGGTCGTTGTGTACGATGATGCCAGCTCCGACGAAACGGCGGAGGTGGCGGAGCAGTACGCGCACGCGATGCCCGTCACCGTGCTCCGCGGCGCCTCGCACGTCGGCTATGCCGGCGCCCTCGACGCACTGATTCGGCATGTATCGGCGCAGACGCGCTATCCGCGCCGCGACGCCATGCTGCTCGTGCAAGGGGATTTCACCGATCCGCCGGGCATCGTTCCGGAGTTCGCCCGTCGCTTCGAGGGCGGCGCCGACCTTGTGGTCGGCGAGCGGATGGTGGTGGCCGACGCGCCGACGCCCGTGCGGCGATTGTTCAAGGCGGCACATTGGGTCATGCGTCCGTTCGTTCGGGTGGACGGCGTGAACGACCTCACGGCCTCCATGCGCCTGATCCGGATTTCGGCGCTGCGCGACCTCGTGCGCCAGGCGGGCTCCGAGCCGGTCTGCGTCGGTGACTCATGGACGGCGAACGCCGACCTGCTGCTCAAGCTCGTCCCGCTGGCCCGTCGCGTGGAGTCGGTTCCGATGGAACCGACCTACGGCGTCCGTATGCGCGACACGCGCCGCGTGGCTGTGCGCGATGCCCTGGCCGCGCTCAAGTGGGCGTGGGGCGCCCGCGGACGACGTGCCGTCGCCGGATCGGCCGCTGACGCCGCCGGCGACGCCGAGCGCCGTCCACCGCGTGGAGGCGCGCCCGCCGGCAAGCGTCGTGAAGACACCGAGCTCTCGGTGGAGAAGCTTCGTGAGCGCGTTCGGGAGCGTCCGCGCGTTGACGACGAAGAGTCGTTCAATGGCCGGCGTGAGGGACGTCGCCGCGAGCGCGAACGCGCCAAGGGCGAACGGCCAACTGACGAGCAGCGCGACACACCGACGTCGCGCATCGCGGAGCGCGCCGTCGAGCGCGTACCGGAAACGCCGGCCCCCGACGTGCGACCGCCTCGCGCCGAACGGCCGCAGCGGCCGAAACGACCGCGGACGGAGACGCCGGAAGGGGACGCCAAGCCCATTCGCCAAGAGCGGCTGCCGCGAGGCGAACGGTCGGCACGGACCGCCGCGCCGAAGCCGGCGCGGCGCGGGCGTGAGGAGTCGCGGTCGCCGTACAGCGACCCGGTAATCGAGCTCGAGGATCCCTTTGCCGCGCCCTCCGCGAAGCGCGATGGACCGGAGCGAGCGGTCGAACGCGCGCTCGGCCCCTCAAACGCGATAGATGCCGCGGCGGAAACGCGGGCGCCCGACGTTCGGGCGCCCGGCAGCGAATTGCCGTCTATCGCGCGCGACAGTATGCGCAGTACAGTGCCGCCAACCGCGCATGATAGCGCCACCGAAGACGCTGAGGACGAAGGCGACGACGACGAGACTGGAAACGCGGAAGAAAGCACCGACGGCACCGCACCGCGAAAAAAGCGGCGCCGCAACCGCCGGTCGCGTCGCGGCCGTGCCAAGAAGGATGGCACGACCGATCAGGCCGCTGACGGGAGCACGGACCCGGAGTTCACCGGTGAGTCCGCCGAGAGCGGCGACGCGTCGTCGGCTCCGGAAGTAGGAACCCGGCCCCGCTCGCGCAAGCGTACCCCGACGCCTGATCAGGAAGGCGCCGAGCACAGTTCGGAGAACGACACCGAGAGCGGCGACGAAACCGGCGATGCACTGGCCGACGGCGACGAATCGGATCTCGACAGCGCCGCACGGGCGAGACGGCGCGGACGCCGCGGCCGTCGAGGCGGTGCGCGCCGTTCGCGTGGCCGTCGAGACAAAGACGGCGGAGAAGGCGCAGAGCCGGCGAGCGGCGGCGGCGGCGAAGGGGAAGCGGAAGGCTGAGGTCTGCGCAGCGGCACGCGCCAGAGGACAGACAGCCAGCCGGAGGCATCAGACTGGGTACAGTGCTCAGAATTCAGCAACGATAGTGCACAGTGTCGAGCGGCGGTGGGTGACGGCGAGCCCACCGCCCACCACCATCAAACCCCTCGACACTGAGGACTATGGTTGCTCAACTCTGAACACTATAAGAAGTCTGACGCCACAGCTCTGAGCACTCAGTACTGAGCAGTGAGCAGTGAGCAGTTAGCGCCCTATCCCCGAATCGCCTTCTCCATTCGCGCCGCCGTGCTCGGGCTGACCACCCGGATCACGAAGTAGAGCACCGCGCCGATCAGAACGACCCGGATCGCGATGCCGACCAGCATAAACAAAAGCCCGACCAGCGGCCCCAGCAGTCCGAAGACCAACTTCAGGGCGACCAGGCCAAGCATGGCAATCAGGCCGACGGTAAACAGGGTACGGAGCATGGTCTGCCTCAGGTCAAAGGGGTTTTCGCTTCGTACGGTCGCGACTTCGCAAAGTTTCCGCACTGGACAATTCCAGCTATTTCTCTGTTGATGGTTACGGTACTGTTTCCCGATCGCGTGCATCGGGCTACCTTCCCTGACCACGCCCCGGACCACCCAGGGCCCTTCCCAGCAGAACATGGCCGAGCAGTTGGTTCAGATCATGGGACGTCACCGACGCGAAGCGCTCCCCGAGCGGAAACCGTCGTGGCTCAAAGTGAAGGCCCCAGGAGGCGCGAACTACGTGCGCCTCAAGCAGATGATGCAGGAGCTCGATCTGCATACCGTCTGTCAGGAGGCCCACTGCCCCAACATCGGCGAATGCTGGGAGCACGGCACCGCCACCTTCATGATCCTCGGCGATGTCTGCACGCGGAACTGCGCCTACTGCGCCGTCTCGCATGGTCGGCCGCCCAAGTATGACATCGAGGAGCCGTCGCGCGTTGGGCAGGCGATCGCCGAGCTCAACTTACGGCACGCCGTCATCACGTCCGTCGACCGCGACGATCTCCCCGATTTCGGCGCGTACATCTTCGCCGAGACCATCCGGCAGATTCATCAGCGCCTGCCGGGCTGCTCGATCGAAGTGCTCGTGCCCGACTTTCAAGGCAACGAAGACTCCATTCGCACGGTCCTCGAAGCGCGCCCCGACATCTACAACCACAACACGGAAACGGTGCCGCGCCTGTTCAAGAAGGCGCGCCCCGGCGGACGCTACGAGCGTGTGCTC
>JBBARJ010000285.1:0-4466 GCA_040399825.1 Gemmatimonas sp. | reverse complement strand
CCGTGGCCGGAGCAAAGACGCCGAGATAGTTAAAACTCACCCGGGGCGCACGGGCGGCCTCCCGCTTTTCTCCGGCCGCCGTCGTGTCTGTAGTGCCCGTGCGAAGGTAGCGGCCGATCCCGTAGCCGACCCCACGCTCGGGCACCGCGCGCAAAGCATCCTTCGCCGCGCGAATCCGCTCCGACCAGGGTCCGGATCCGGTCAGCAAAAATGGCCACATGCTGGTGAACCAGCCGACGGTCGAACTCACGTCGAGCGGTCCCACGCAGCTTTCGCGTCCATGCCCTTCCATCGCGAGGGCTATCGACTCGCCGCCGCCGCTGTCCGCCCAAGCCTTGCCAAAAGCCGCCAGCAGCAACTCCTCCACCTGCGTGCCGTAGGCCCGATGTGCGTCCGTCAGGAGCCGGCTCGTCACTGCTTCGGAAAATACAATTTCCTGTTGCTCTGGTACCGCCAGCACCGGCGGAGCGGACACCGGAGCCAGGCGTCGCTCTGATTCATCCCACCGGCGGGTCTCCTGCCCCATGGCTTCGCTGCGGGCGTACAGACCGAGGCTCTGCGACCACGCGCGGAATGAGGCGGACGATGGCAGCTTCGGGGCCGCTGATCCGGCAACCAAGCTTCGGTAGAGCGCCTCAAGTTCCTCCAGCAAAATACGCCACGAAATACCGTCGACGGCCCAGTGGTGAATCACCAGCAGCAGGCGGTCGCTCTGCGCAAAGCGGAAATATCCCGCCGCCACCAGCCTACCCTCCGCCAGCGAGAGGCTGCGTTGTAATTCCTCGGCCGCGGCGGCAAAGGCCGCGCGGGCGGCCTCCGGCGTCTCGCCCCGCCAGTCGTTTTCGCGCCAGATCACCGCTCCCGCAGCGGGCGAAATCGCTTGGGTCCATCCGCCCGTTGCGTCGCTCCGCGTCAAACGGCAGCGGAGCATACCGTGCCGGGCCACCAGTTGATCCAGCGCTTGACGCAGCACATCAGGCCTCAGTCGCTGGTCTGACTCCAGCAGCGTCGCTTGGTTAAAATGATCGTAGGGCGGTGGGAACGTCTCGAGAAACCAGTGCTGGATCGGCGTGAGGGGAATCTCACCCGTGACCACCTCGGCGTCTTTCTCGACGGTCTCCACTACGACGAGCGACGACGCTAGATCGGCGAAGCGGGGGCGGGCGAACACCTCGCGCAGCGTCAGTCGATAGCCCTGCGTCCGCAGGCGCGCCGTCATCTGGATCGCCTTGATCGAGTCGCCCCCGGAATTGAAATAATGCGCGTCGGCATCGGCGGGCGCGCGGCCCAGTACTTCGCTCCAGACGGTGGCCAGCGCCTTTTCCTTCGGCTCGTCAAATACGTGACCGCTCGACGTTCCACCCGCCGCGGCCTGCATCGGTTGCGGTGCCGGCAGAGCCTTACGGTTCACCTTGCCGCTCGCGTTAAGCGGGAGGGCGTCGAGAAACACGAAGCGGCTCGGCACCATGTAATCCGGCAGCCCCTTGAGGAGGCCGGCGCGCAACGTCTCTTCCGCGGCCTGACCCGTGCTCACCACATACGCGATGAGCTCGTGGGTACCGCCCGAGGGGCGCGCCACCACCACCGCCTGCTGGACCGCGGGCTGAGCCCGCAGGCGCAATTCCACTTCGCCGAGCTCGATGCGGAAGCCGCGGATCTTGACTTGGTCGTCCTTGCGCCCGGCGAATTCAACATTGCCCGCCTCATCCCAGCGGCCGAAATCGCCGGTGCGGTAGAGTCGCGCCCCGGGCCGGTCCGAGAAGGGGTCCGGCAAGAAACGGTCGGCCGTCGCATCGGGCCGGCCGAGGTAACCGCGCGCGATGCCATCGCCGCCGCAATAAATTTCCCCCGAAACGCCGGGCGGCTGGAGATTGCCCCGCTCGTCGAGGATGTAGAGGGTCGAGTGCGCGATGGGCCGGCCGATGGGCACGTCGTGCTGCTGCGGGCCTTTCACTCGGTACCAGGTGGAAAACGTGGTGTTCTCCGTCGGGCCGTACACATGCAGCAGCGTGAGCTCCGGAGCCGCGGCCATCACGCGGTTGATGTGAGGGACCGAAACTTTTTCTCCACCCGTCAACACATGACGCAGGCCGCGAAAGGCCTCGGGGTTGAAGTCTGCCACCTGGTTGAAGAGCCCCGTGGTGACGAAGCAGGTCGTCGCGCCCATCGAGGTTAGCAGCGCGCCGAACTGGTCAATTTCCAGGATCTCTTTCCCTTCCGGCAGGCAGCAGCAGCCGCCGTTGAGCAGGGGCCCCCAGATTTCAAAGGTCGACGCATCGAAAGCCAGCGACCCGGTCTGCAACACGCGGTCGCTCGGCCCGAGCTGGAGGAAGTCGGTCGAGCGCACGAGGCGCACCACCGAATGCTGTTCGATCAGCACGCCCTTGGGCTCACCGGTGGAGCCGGAGGTGAAAATAATATAGGCCAGTCGGCGACCCGCCCCGCTTCGCTCGTCCACCCCGCTGCTCGCGGTCACGTGCGGCGGTCGGCTGCACCATTCGCGCAGGTCCACATCCGAGCCACTCCAGCCCGACACCGGCGGCTCGCCCTCGACGAGGCGCAGGCGCGCGCCACTCATCGACAGCAGCATGCGCACGCGCTCAGCGGGCGTGCCGGGATTGATCGGGAGATAGCAGCCACCCGCTTTGAGGATGCCGAGCAGCGCGGCCAACATGCGTTCGGAGCGATCTACTTGGAGTGCGATCGGCTCGTCCGCGCGCAGCGGTCCCAAGCGGGCCACGAGTTGGCCAGCGATGGCATCGGAGAGGCGGTCGAGCTGCGCGTAAGAATGAGCCACACCGCGATAGAGCACCGCCGGCGCCTCCGGATTGCGCAGCACCTGTTCGCGAAAGAGCGAGGCGAGCGAGCGGTCGCGGGGGTAGTCGGCCCGCAGGGGATTCGCCGCCCGCGACCAGTCGCGGGACTGCGCGGGTGTCATCAGGCCGAGGTCACCGATGGCTGTGTCGGGCGCGGCCAGCGCCGCCTGGAGCATCGTCTCGAAGCCTTCGACGAGGCGCTGCATCCGCTGCCGGTTGAAGAGCGCCGTGGAGTACTCGAGATCCAGCTCGAGCCCGTAGGCCGTCTCCACAAAGTGAAAGGTGAGGTCCACTTTGCTTGAACTCAGCCCGAGGGGGACGATCTCCGTTTGCAGGCCCGGCAGGCGAAAGGCTTCTTCCTGCGCCCGCGTCAGGCCGAGCATCACGGTGAAGAGCGGAGACCGCGACAGATCGCGTTCCAGCGGGAGCGACTGCACCATCACGTCAAAGGGGCAGCCTTGGTGCTCCAGCGCATCGAGCAGGCCATCCCGCACGCGCTCGACCACTTTCCGGAAGGAGTCCGTGGCCGCGACCCGGGTACGCAGCGGCAGGGTGTTGACGAAAAACCCCACGAGTCCGTCCAAATCCGGGTGCGGCCGACCCTCGGTCGGCGAACCGATCGTGATGTCCTCCCGGCCCGTGTAGCGGTGCAGGAAGGTCACGACCGAGGCCAGAATCGTCCCGAACAAACTCGCCCCGGCGCGTTGCCCGAACTGGGCCATGCGCTCCCGCAAAACCGGCGGCAGTTTCCGGTGTAAATGCTCCCCGGAGAAATTTTGCACCGGGGGCCGCGGGCGGTCACTCGGCAGCTCGAGCGGCTCCGGCAGCTCGGCAAACTGACGCAACCAAAAGGCCTTTGCCTTGGCGCCGGCCGCGCTGTCCAGCCAAGCTCGGTGCCAAGCGGCGTAGTCGACGTATCTTATCTTAGAATACACCGTCGGCGTGGTCTCACCGCGCGTGAGCGCCGCATAGCAGCGATCGACATCCTCGATCAGGGTAGCTACCGACCGGCCGTCGCAGGCGATGTGATGAAACACGAGGGCGAGGCCGTGCCGCCGGGGACCGAGCGCCATCAACGCGGCGCGAAACGGCAGGTCGCGCGCGAGGGTAAATGGCTGGTTGGCCAGCGCCTCAGACCGGCGTTGAAACTCCGCCCGGCCCGCGTCGCCGGCCCCGTCCGGCCAACGTTCCAGCGCCCACTCCGGCGATTCCTCGATCACCTGCCGCGGCTCGTCACCACGGCGGACGATGCGGGTGCGCAGGACCGCGTGGTTTTGGAGCACCTGCCGAAAGGCCTGCGCCAAACCAGCCACATCCAGCTCGCCGGACAAATACACGGCCAGCGGCACATTGTACGCCGACGACGTCCCCTCGCTCAGCTCCTCCTGCATCCACAGGCGCTTCTGGGCGAAGCTCGGGGCATAGTCTTCGGCCTCGGAGACGCGGGGAATCGCTTCCACCGCGTTCCGCACCGCCACCGCCGACAGCTCCGGCTTCGCCCCACGCTCCGTCTGCCGCGTGGCCGCAAGCAAGCGCTTCAGCTCCTCGCGCTGCTGCGGGGTGAGCGCCCCGAGTTTGGGCTGCAGGCTCGCCTGATCCATCAGAGAGGGAGCTCGCGCAGCTGCTCATCGAGCTCTTCCGACGACAGCC
>JBBARJ010000284.1:0-4539 GCA_040399825.1 Gemmatimonas sp. | reverse complement strand
AGCCGATGTGCCGCTGAACGAGATTGAAGGGCTCGAAATCGGTATCATCGCCGTGTTGGCGGAAGCCGGTCTCCACACCCTCAATGACATTCTCGATCTCGATCGGGATGACCTCTTGCGTTTGCCCGGTATCGCTCCCGAGGAGGCCGATCGGATCATGGCCATCATTGACGAGCTGACCACCGAAGACGAAGGGGAAGCTGGGAGCTCTAGCGAGTGAGTGATGAACCCCGCGAGGTGCCATCGCTCGACGATACCGTGCGCCGAAAGGTGCTCGGGTTGATCGGGCTCGGCGCCCGCGGCCGGCTCATTGTGGTAGGCGCCGAACGCGTCGCCATTGAAGCAGCGAAAGGAAAAGTGGTGCTGGCGGTGGTCGCGAGCGATGTCTCGCGCCACTCGCTGGAGAAGGTCGTGCCGGTCCTTCGGGCCCGTCGCATCGAAACGTTGGAGTGGCCGAGTGCGGCCGAGCTGGGCGGTGCTGTCGGGCGGGATACGACAGCAGCGATCGGGATCGTAGATCAAGCGCTGGCGCGCGGTATCCGTAGCGCCGTGGCCGGGGCAACCCCGGCAGGCGACGCGACGCGCGTTTCGCGTTAGGAGGACGGGTTGAGCAAGCTTCGTGTGCATGACATGGCGGGTGAGTTCGGTATCTCGGCTGACGAGGTGATCGGGCTGCTGCGCCAGATGGACGTTCCGGTCCGCAGCCATTTGTCGCTGCTGACCGACGATCAGGTTTCCCGCATTCGCGCCCGATGGGAGCGCGAAAAGCGCGTGCGCGCCGAAAAGGCGCAGCCCGCTCCGGCCGCCGCTCCTCGGCGTCGTCGTACGGGAGCCGCCGCCGCACCCGATGCCCCGGTCCCGGTGGTTGAGGCAGAGGCGCACGCCCCAGCGGTTCGCCGCCGTCGTGCCGCCGAGGTCGACGCTCACGCCGGTGACGTCCACGCTGGTGAGATGGACGCCCACGGTGATGACGCCCCGGCGGCCGATGCACATCCGTCGGAGCGCACGGTTGAGGTCAGCCTTCCGGTCGCCGCACCGGTCGCCGCACCAGTCGCCGCTCCCGCGGCGATGCCGGTCGCCGTCGAGCCCGTCTCAGAAGGCCGCGCCGATATCGAACACATCTCGGTCGAACGCGCCGCCGAGCTCTCGGCCGCCGCGGCCGCCGAGCCCGTGGCCGTTCCTGCTGAACCGCCCGTCGTCGCCGCACCGCCGGCGCCGAAGCCCAAGCCGGTCGTCGTTGAGCGCAAGGAAACCGCTCCGGCCCAACGGCCCGCGCCGGTCGCGCCACGGCCGGCACCGGTCGTTGAGCGCGCCGCGGTCGCAGCACCGCCCGCCACGCCGGCGGTAGCGGCGTCGCCGTCGGTCGCGACGTCCGACGCGGCACCGGCTGCGCCGTCGGCCCCGTTGCCCGCCGATCGTCCGCGTCCGCGTCCCGTCGTGCCCGGCGCGCCGCGCCCTGGCCGCATGGGCGGAGCGCCGAATTTCGGTGGCGCCCGTCCGATTGCCTCCGCCGCTCCTGGCGGCGGATTGGGGCAGGGCCAGCGTCGTGATGATCGTCGCCCCGGCGGCCCGCAGGGCGGTCAGGGTGGAGCGCCCAGTGGTGGTCAGGGTGGACAGCCTGGACAAGGGGCGCAAGGTACCGGCATGGCCGCCGGTGCGCAGAGCCAGCAGCGCCGTGGCAAGAAGGGCAAGCGTGGAGCCGTCGATCAGGAAGCCGTGTCGGCGAACATCACCAAGACGATGACCGCCATGCGCGGCGCGCCGACGCGCGGCCGTGGTGGACGTCGCTTTGGGTCCGACATGCGCGCCGAGATGGAGGAGCAGCGCGTGGCCGCGGTGGAGAAGGAACGCAAAACCGTCCGCGTGAATGAGTTCATCACGGTGTCGGAACTCGCGAAGATCCTTGGAGTCACCGCGACGCAGATCGTCGGCTTCGCGTTCAAGACGCTGGGCCTCATGGTCACCATCAATCAGCGTCTCGACTTCGACCAGATCGAGTTGATCGCCGGCGAATTCGGTTTCCAAGCCGTCAAGGAAAGCGATTACGCCGCCGACCTGCAGGAAGAACAGGTCGAGGACTTGCCGGAAGACCTTCGGCCGCGCCCGCCCGTCGTCACGATCATGGGTCACGTCGACCATGGTAAGACGTCGCTGCTCGACTACATCCGGAAGGCCAACGTGGTCGCGGGCGAAGCCGGCGGCATCACACAGCACATCGGTGCGTATCACGTGGAGGTCGCCAACAAGCGCACCATCACGTTCCTCGACACCCCGGGTCACGAAGCGTTTACCGCCATGCGTGCCCGCGGCGCACAGGTCACCGACATCGTGGTCATCGTGATCGCGGCCGACGACCAGGTCATGCCGCAAACCGTCGAAGCGATCTCGCATGCGAAGAGCGCCGGCGTGCCCATCATCATTGCCATCAATAAGGTCGACCTGCCCACGGCGCAGATTGCCAAGGTCAAGCAGGACCTGCTGCAGCACGAAGTCGTGCTCGAAGAATTCGGCGGAACCGTGCTGCATTCCGAGATCTCGGCGAAGAAGGGAACTGGCGTCGACGAACTCCTCGATCAGATCCTGCTGCAGGCGGACATTCTCGAACTCAAGGCCAATCCGTCGCGTCGTGCGGTCGGGTCGGTGGTCGAAGCACAGCTCGATCAGGGCAAGGGACCAGTCGCGACCGTACTCGTACAAAATGGTACGCTCAAGGTCGGTGACGACTACATCTGCGGCATCTACTCCGGCCGCGTGCGCGCCATGCTCGACGAGCGCGGCAAGCCCGTGAAGTCGGCGGGCCCCGCCATCCCGGTGCAGATTCTGGGACTCAGCGGCGTGCCGATGGCCGGCGATCAGCTGCTCGTCGTCGAAGACGCCTCCGAAGCGCGCGATATCGCGCAGCGCCGTGAACGTCTCGATCGTGAAGCGAAGAGCCGTCGCAGCACGCGTGGATTGGTGTCGCTCGAAGACTTCATGTCGCAGACCAGCGCCGGCCAGAAGCGTTCGTTGCGGTTGGTCATCAAGGCCGACCAGGGTGGTCCGGCCGAAGCGCTGGCCGATGCCCTCGGTCAGCTCTCCAACCCCGAAGTGCAGGTGGAAATCCTGCACCGCGGTGTCGGTGCGATCGCCGAGACGGACATCCTGCTGGCCAAGGCGTCGGGCGCCATCATCATCGGCTTCCACGTGCGTCCGGACAACAACGCCCGTGCGGCCGCCGAGCGCGAAGGCGTGGACATCAAGCTCTATCGCATCATCTACGAGGCCGTGGCCGACGTGAAGGCCGCCCTCGAAGGCATGCTGCGGCCGGAGTCGCGCGAAGTGGTGTACGGCGAAGCCGAGGTGCGCGAAACGTTCAAGGTCGCGCGCATTGGAACGATCGCCGGTTGCATCGTGCGCTCGGGCAACATGAACCGGAAGGGACGCATGCGCGTCATCCGGGATGGCGTCGAGATCTACGACGGTGGCATCGCCTCACTGCGTCGCTTCAAGGACGATGTGAACGAAGTGAAGGAAGGCTACGAGTGCGGTATCGGCATCGAGAACTTCAACGACGTAAAAATCGGCGACGTCTTCGAATGCTACCGCACGGAAGAAGTGGCTCGTACTCTCGACCAGGCGTCAAAGTCCTGAGGAGGCAGTATGGGCGAACCGCGGCGGCCTGACCGCGTCGCCGAATCGATTCGCGAACAAGTGGCGACCTTCCTTGCAGAAGGCGCCAAGGACCCGCGAATTCGTGGATTCGTCACCGTCACGGCGGTGGAGATGACACGCGACCTTCGGCACGCCAACGTGTTCGTGAGCGTGATGGGAGACGAGGCGGCCATTAAGGCCACCTTCGAAGGACTTGGGAGTGTCGCGTCGCACCTGCGTTCCATGCTCGGTAAGACGCTGCGCTTACGGAACGCGCCGGAGATCCATTTCAAGGCCGACGAGAGCATTGCGCATGCGTCGCGCATCGAACAGCTCTTGGCGCAAATCCGCACCGATCGTGATGCCGCGGCGGATGCTACGAACGACGCCGCCTCGGCGGCCGGGGATGTCCCCGGCCCGTCGGGAACATCGTCCTCCGCCGAGTGACTACGACCCGCTCGGCGTGATGGTGCGCTGACGCGGGCGTGGGGGCGATGTCATGATCACGTCAGGATTGCTGTATGTCGACAAGCCGGCGGGGATGACCTCGCACGACGTCGTCAGTGTCGTGCGACGCGCGGCCCGCTCCAAGCGGGTCGGGCACGCCGGCACGCTTGACCCGTTCGCAACGGGACTGCTCGTGTTGGCGGTCAACTCCGCCACGCGCTTGCTGCCCTATGTCGTCGGTGAGCCGAAGGTGTACGACGCGGTCATTCGCTTCGGGCACGAGACGGATACCGACGACCGTACCGGCGAGGTCACCCGGGAAGCGACGCCCCCGGCCGCCGAACTGCTCGCCCATCCCGAGGCCGCACCGCTCCGTGACGCCATCGCGGCGCTGACCGGCCGTGTGGCGCAGGTGCCGCCGGCCTTCTCCGCCAAGCACGTGAACGGTGAAAGGGCGTATGC
>JBBARJ010000283.1:0-4562 GCA_040399825.1 Gemmatimonas sp. | reverse complement strand
GAGATCGCGTTGAACTCGTTCAGCGCATCACGCTGTGCCTTGACCGCGAGTTCCACGTTGCCGCGCACGTCGAGCGTGGTGTCGAGCTCCGGCTCCTGCGCCAGATAGCCGATGCGCGTGCCCTTGTGGGCCCACGCCTCACCCTGAAACTCGGTATCGACACCCGCCATGATGCGCAGCAGCGACGACTTACCGGCGCCGTTCGGACCGAGCACACCGATCTTCGCGCCGGGGTAGAACGACAACCAGATGTCATCGAGGATGATGCGCGAAGGCGGAACGACCTTGCGCAGCGCCTTCATGACGTAAATGAACTGCGGAGCCATCAGGAATCCTCACGAAGCAACGGACAGTGCCCCCGCACACCGCGGGACACGGGAATCCCGAAAGATACCCGGATCGCCTAGCGTGGGCTCACCGCGAGATACGGCCGGAGTCCGTCGGCTGCAAACGAGGCCACGAACAGCGCCCCGACCTGTCGGCCGATCACGTCGCTCTGGTCCCCATCGAAGCGGTAATGCACGCCGCCGTAGATGCGCGACACATTCGCCTCGCTCACCCACCGGTCGAGCAGCGGCTTTTCGCGTGGGAAATACCACCCCAGCACCGCACCGGCCGCACTGGAGTACGTCGAGTGCGCGCTCGGGTACGACGGGTGGTTGGATAGCCCCACCGGCTGGGTGATCGCCGGATCCATCTGGAACGGGCGCGCCAACATAAATCGGTACTTGGCGACCCACGTCACGATACCCGCGTCCATCATCGCCTGATGCAGCGTCGCCAGCGTGGTGGCGCATTGCCGCTCGGTGAGCCGGTAGTGCACGCACAAGTCGGTCGCGGCGCCGTTCCACCACCCCGGCGGCGTCGGGGTGCCGCTACCGAGCGCCCAAAAGCGCGCGATGGCCAGCTGTTCCTCGGTTCGCGTATCACTGATACGTCGCACTTCGGCCAGTGCGGTCTGAAACGCCGCCGACGCAATCGCGGGTGGTGGCGGCACGGTGATCGCCGCTGCCGACGGAAGCAGCCACGGGCGCGCTTCCCCCCAGCGCGGATTGACGGGTACTCGCCCCGGTGCCGACACCCACACCCCGGGACCGGTTGGCAGCACGACGTTGTCGAGCAACGCCGTGGAATCGCTGGCCCGAACGCGCAGCAGGGAGTCCGCGACGAGCTCGCCCAGCGTCTTCGCGGCCGCCAGCGACGCCGGGGTCCCCACCCCCGGCTGGCGCAATTCATTCAGCAACGTGGTCTGCACCAGCACCGACTGCGACGGGAGGAGCGCGAGCAGCACGCGGGCCGACGCGTACCCGATCGCCGCCTGCGGCGAGATCCGCACCGTATCAGCACCGATCCGCTCCAGCGTCACCCGCTGCGCCACGGTCATGATGGCATACAGACGGGACGCCGGCGGAGAACCGAGCGCGGTCGACGCCGCCATGGCTCGCGCCTGCGCGCTCCACGTGACGGTCGAAAGCGGGCGGTACGCCGGCGCGGGCGCCGTTGTCGTCGCATCCGCACAGCCAACCACACCAACCAGCGCGACGCCCCACCACACGCGACCCACCATCAAATCGCCTCGGGTTCCAGCGTACGCTCCACCACCTTTCCGTCCACCCGGCTCACGTAGTAGCACTTGGCAGCGGCCCGGGTGTGCACCACCCGCTTCACCGCCGTTTCCTCGAAGTAAATGCCGGCGTCGTTGTCGCAGGCGTACCCGGGCTTCATCTCACCCGACCCGATCAACTTCTGGTACAGCGGTCGACGCCCCGGCTCCGCGTCGTAGTGTGGCGAGTGACTGCCCGGTATGAAGCCCAGACACTGCACCGTCGACAACACCTTGGGACGCGAGTCGGTCGTGCCTTCCTCGAACCAGCAGAGTGACCCCGCGCTCGCCCCGCCGAGGACGATCCCGCGATCCCAGGCCTGCCGCAGGAGCACATCGATCCCCTGGGCCTTCCAGATGGCCTGCTGATTGAGCGTATTGCCGCCCGACGCCACGATGCCGTCCATCGACAGCAACACCTCATCCCATCCGAGCGCCTGCGAGGTACTGGCGATGAACATGTTCTGGACATGCGCCTCCACGTTCAGCGGCGCGCAGGCCTTGAACCAGTTCAACGCCGATACGTCGCGATCGGCCGACGCGGTGGGCAGGTACAACAAGCGCGGACGCGGCTTGCCGGTGAGCTGCGCCATGTAGCGGATGAATGCCGTGCCGAACCCACCGCCCGCGATCAGGATCTTTCGCGTGGCGCGCTCGGTGCGCATCGGTGCCACCGGCATGCCGTCGACAAAGGTCGACATATCCGGATTGGACGGCTCGCCGCCGCTCATCGAGGTCGCCAACGCACCCGCCGTACCCAACGCTGTCGTCACCAGAAACTCCCGTCGAATCATGTTGTGCTCCGTATGGATGTGAGTCGCTGCGGTGGCTGCTACTTCTTGAGCAAGACGTCGGTCATCTTGCGCACCGGCGACACGTACGCGCTGATCACGCTCTCATTCCCATCGGCGCCGATCGCCGCCACGCCGAAGACGTAGTCGTCGATCGACACATTCGGCAGGAGCAGCTTGGTCACGTTGCCCACGACCTGCGACTTCTGCCAGTCGTTGGTCCACGCGTCGCGCCAATACACGCGGTACGCCACCGCGCCCGTCGACGGCTGCCACTGCAGGCTGGCGTCGTAGCCCGACGTGCCGCGGCCGATCGTGGCCGATCCGCCGTTCGTCGTCACGCGCGGCGCCGGCGGAGCCAACGCCACGGACGCCGCCGACGCCGCGTTCACCCGCGCATTCTGCGCGAGATAGCGGAAATCCATGCCTTCGAGCTTGTCGTTGGGCGAGTGCTGCCGCTCGTAGTTCTCGTTCGCCTCGCGGAACACGATCGACGGAAAATCGTTCGCGGTGAACGACGAGTGATCGCTGCCGCGACCGAAGCGGTCTTCGCGCGCCATCAGGCGAATCGTGTGCGACGGCACATAGGTGCCCGCCACGCGCTGGACGTAGCGCGCCAGCGAGCGATTGGGCGAGTCCTCGGGGCCCAGCGAGTAGATCTTCACGCTCTCGCCGTCCACGATACCGTTACCACCCAGGCTGCTACCCACGATGTCGTTGTTGAAGTTCGCTTCCACCACGCCCTTCGCGTTGCGCAGCGCCGTGGCATGCGCCATCGACCCGATCAGCCCCTGCTCTTCACCAGCCCACGTCACGAACACCAGCGTCGCGTCGAACTCGATCCCACTCTCGGCGAACACGCGCGCCAGCTCCATCGTGAGCGATGTGCCGCTGCCGTCGTCGTTCGCCCCCGGCGCATCGGCGTCGTTGTCGATCGTGGGACGCACCAGCGGCGCACTCGGCGCCGCACCGGCGGCCGTCGCCGTGGCATCGGCGCCCGCCGGACGACGCGAGTTCACGGTGTCGTAGTGGCCGGTGATGTACACCCGACGCGCACTCTTGCCCGGCAGCACCGCGACCACGTTCACCAACTCCACCTCGCGCGTGATGCGCCCCTGCTGCGCCAGCATGTGCCGGTCGTACGACACCTGCAGCTTGGGGCTCATGCGCTTGAATTCGTCGTAGATCCAGCGCCGCGCCGCGCCGATCCCGCGGGTGGTGGACACCGTGTCGGACAGCGTCGAGCGCGTGCCGAAGCCGGCCAACGTGGTGGCCGTGGCCTGCAGCCGCGACTGCGAGACCGAGGCCACCAGCGTCTCGATGCGCGGGTCGGCATCGGGGCGCACCGCCTGCGCGCCCAAGGCAGCCGGGAACGAGAGCGTCGCCGTGGTGGTGACGGAGAGCAGAACGGGCAGGACAAGCCGGCGGGTCAGGCGCATGGGATCCGGAGCGACGGGAGGGGAGGGGGAGCGCGGGGATGTGTGTCGACAATGCAAGTCAGCTTATAGTATGCTGCCCACACGCCGTTCGGGCACGTATCCGCCACTCGACCCTTTCCGCCATGCCTCGCTGCGCGCCGTTGGTGCCCGTCGGTCACACTGCGGACCACCCACTGCGACCGGCCCCGCTGGCGATGGCGGTGCTGGCGATGACCCTGCTACTCGGCGTCACAGGGACGTCCCCCCTGCGAGCCCAGTCGACCGGCACCGCCTCGCCGCGGCTGGCACCGCGCGCGCCGGCAACGGAGTCACCCGCCGCCCGCGCCTGCGTCGATGCCGCAGGGACGGGCGCCACCGGCGTAGCCGGATCGACGCTGATCGCCGACGCGCGCACCGGTGCCCTCGTGGCCGGTCATGCGGAGCGGGTGGACCGGCCGCTCATCCCGGCCTCCACCTTCAAGATCATCAGCGCCCTCGTCGCGCTCGAGACGGGCGTCATCGCCGATGCGCAGACGGTCATTCCCTGGGACAGCGTCACCCGCGACCGTCCGGAGATCAATCGCGATCTCGATCTCCAGACCGCGTTCCGCCTGTCCGCGGTGCCACACTTCCAGTCGCTGGTGCGGCGCATCGGCCCGGTGCGGATGCAGCACGCGCTCGACACCATCGGGTACGGCAACCGGAACATCGGTGGCGGCATCGACCAGTTCTGGCTCACCGGCTCGCTGC
>JBBARJ010000282.1:0-4570 GCA_040399825.1 Gemmatimonas sp. | reverse complement strand
TAGCTCTGTCGGAGCACGGCACCGGCAAGTAGCGCGGCCGATGTGGCGCCGCGATGCTCACGTTGCGCGATGTAGGCGGGCGTCAGCGCTGCCGGCAGCGTGCCAGCGGCCACACTGATCAGGAACGTGGGAATGACCAGCGCCAGCAAGAACGCATCGAGAGCAGCACCGTTGCCGAACTGCGCGGCCACGAGACTGTCCTTGAGCAACGCGACAAGTTTCACCGCCGCGGTGAGGCCGCCGACGGCGAACGCGGCGCGCAGCAAGCCGCGCATCAGCCGCGCCTCCACGCCTGAAACATCAGCAGGTGCCACAAGGACGGCGCCCAATTGCGACTGCCATCACGATGCTCCTTCCAGGTCTGCAGCACCGGCTCGGCGCGGAAAATGCCGTCGCGACGCAGCGCCTCTGGCGAGAGCAGATCATCGGCCCAGTCGCGCAGGGGGCCGCGCAGCCACTCGGCGATTGGCACCCCGAAGCCCTGCTTTGGCCGGTCGATCAGTGCCCGGGGCACGTAGCGGTCCAGCACCTGCCGGACGATCCATTTGCCTTGGCCATCGCGCTGCCAGCAGTTCACCGGCAGCTGCCATGCAAACTCCGCGACGCGATGGTCGAGCAGCGGGGCACGCGTTTCGAGACTGGCGGCCATCGCCGCCCGGTCGACCTTCGCGAGAATATCGTCAGGCATATAGCTCACCTGATCGCGGAACATCATATCCGCCAACAGCCCGCCACGTCCGGCGTCGAACGAGGTACGGATCGCGGTGTCTTGCTCCACAACGCCAGGCAGCAAGTCCTGGGGGCGTCGCCACGCCGACACCAGGTTGAGGTAGAAGTCCGGAAACGTGCGGGTGTCGAGCAGCGTCGCCAGCTTGTGCAAGCGATCGCCGGTCACGCCGCGTGACACGAGCCCCATCGGGCCGAGCGCGCGATTCCAGGTGGTGGCGCCGACGGACGTGACCATCGCACGGGTCGCGCGACGCAGCGCGTAGGGCAGCCGGGTCATTCGCGGCCACGCGCGCATGGCCAGCGGGTAGCGCGAGTAGCCACCAAACAGTTCGTCGCCGCCATCGCCACTGAGCGCCACGGTGACGTGCTCGCGGGCGAGCTTGGACACGAGTACGGTGGGGATCTGCGACGAGTCGGCAAACGGCTCGTTGTAGATGGACGGCAGTCGCGGGATCACATCGAGGGCGTCCTGCGCCGTCACGAACATCGTCGTGTGTTCGGTCCCGAGGTGGCGCGCCACCGCCTCGGCGTGCGGTGCTTCGTCGAATGCCGACTCGCGAAATCCGATCGTGAAGGTGCGCACCGGTCGTGCGCTCTGCGCCTGCATCAGCGCCACGATCAGCGAGGAGTCGATGCCGCCCGAGAGAAAGGCGCCAAGGGGAACATCCGCCACCATCTGATCGGCGACGGCGCTGCGTAGTAAGGTGTCGAGCTGCTCCACGCGAGCATCGTCCGTGCCGGCGAACGGCGTCGCGAGGCCCGCCGTCGCGACGTCGCGTACACTCCAGTAGCGGGTGGTGTGAGCGCTGCCGTACACGGGCGCCGCGAAGGTGGCGATCGTACCCGGCTCGAGCTTCACGACGTCGCGCAGCATCGACATCGGCGCCGGCACGTAGCCGTGGCGCAGGTAGGCCGCGAGCGCGGCCGGCTCGATTTCACTGGAAACGCCGGGCAGCGTGCGCAGCGCGGACAATTCGGACGCGAACGCGAGGCCACCCTGACAGCGTCCGATATACAGCGGCTTCTCGCCGAAGCGGTCACGGGCCAGCGACAGTTGGCCGGCGTCGCGATCCCACAGCGCGATCGCGAACATGCCCACGCATTGGCCGAGCGCGACCTCGAATCCGTCACGCTCGATGAGCGCGAGCAAGACTTCCGTATCCGAGTGGCCACGGAACGTCGCGCCCTGCGCGTGCAGCGTCTCGCGCAGGGCGCGATAATTGTAGATCTCGCCGTTGAACACGAGCCAATAGCGGCCGGACGTCGACATCATCGGCTGTTGGCCGAGTGGGCTGAGGTCGACGATCGACAGACGCCGATGACCAAGGGCGATCCCGCGGGACGCGTCGATCCACGCACCGGATGCGTCAGGGCCTCGGTGCACCAAGGCGTCGGTCATGCGCGTCAACGCAGCTCGCGCTGCATCGTCGTCGCACGCACCCGTCCAGAATCCGGCAATGCCGCACATGTCAGTGGAGTGGGTTGGTCCTGCGAGTAGCTACGTAACGGAAGAACCGGCCGTGTGATGGGCAGTTTTTGCCGTGTATCGTGCCCGGCATCAGCCACGCCTTCCGCGCTTCGAAGGGAAGACGATTTGCTGAACTGCCAGTCACGTATGGACTTGCGTGAATCTCGAAGAGATGGCGTTCGGGGGTCCCGCCATGCTCGTGGTTCCCGCACCCTCCGTGAAAAGCACGGGCTGTGCCAGCACACAGCGCCCGGCCGATTGGGCCGGGCGCTGTGTGCTCATTGGCCGCCGTTGAACGTTTAAGGCCGGCCGATGCTGGTGTAGGCGAAGCCCTGCCCGCGGACGTCCTCTGCCCGATACACGTTGCGGAGATCGACCAGCACCTTCTGCGTCATCGACGCCCCCACCCGATCGAGATCCAAGGCGCGGAACTCGTTCCATTCGGTGATGATCACCAGCACGTCGGCACCCACCGCGACGTCGTAGGCGTCCTCGCACCAGTGCACCCCCGGCAGGAGTGCCTTCGCTTCGTGCATCGCGGCCGGATCAAAGGCCCGCACGGTGGCGCCGGCATCCTGCAGCGCCGGTACGATTGCCAGGCTCGGGGCGTCGCGCATATCGTCGGTGTTCGGCTTGAACGCCACGCCCAGCACGCCAACCGTCTTGCCGCGGACCGAGCCGCCGCAGGCGGCCATCACACGTGACGCCATGGCGCCCTTCCGCGTGTCGTTCACCTGCACCACGGTCTCTACGAGCCGGGCCGGTGATCCGTAATCCTGCGCCGTGCGCACCAGCGCCAGCGTGTCCTTCGGGAAACACGAACCGCCGTACCCCGGCCCGGCGTGCAGGAACTTCTTACCGATTCGTCCGTCGAGGCCCATACCGCGTGCGATATCCTGCACGTTCGCGCCGACCTTCTCGCACAGGTCCGCCATCTCGTTGATGAACGTGATTTTCGTGGCGAGGAATGCGTTGGCCGCATACTTCGTGAGCTCCGCCGTTTCCAGCGTGGTCATCACCACCGGTGTTTCCATCAGATACAGCGGACGATACAGCGCCTGCATGACGGCGCGTGCCCGGTCCGTTTCTGCTCCGATCACCACGCGGTCGGGGCGCATGAAATCGCCGACCGCCGAGCCTTCGCGCAGAAACTCGGGATTCGACGCGACGTCGAACTCCGCCGTTGGGTTGGCGCCGCGAATCCAGTCCGCCACCTGGCGCCCGGTGCCCACGGGCACGGTGCTCTTCGTGACGATCACCGTGTATCCTTGCAGCGACCGCGCGATTTCGAGCGCCGCTGCCTCCACGTAGCGCAGGTCCGCGTGCCCATCGCCGCGGCGGGATGGCGTGCCAACCGCGATGAAGACGGCATCCGCTTCCGACACCGCCTTCGCGAGGTCGGTCGTGAACGACAGACGTCCGCTCTTGATCCCCTTGGCCACCAACGCGTCGAGTCCCGGCTCATAGATCGGGATCTCTCCGTTCAGCAACCGAGCGATCTTGGCCGCGTCGACGTCCACACAGGTTACGTCGGGGCCGAACTCTGCAAAGCAGGCACCGGACACGAGGCCGACATAGCCCGTACCGATCATGGCAATCTTCATGACGCGTCAGTCTCCGATCTGAAAGTACTCACGATACCAGGCGACGAAATTCGCCACGCCGGTTTCGATTGGCGTCTTCGGGGCGAAGCCGACATCACGGACCAGCGCGTCCACGTTCGCATACGTGGCCGGCACGTCGCCCGGTTGCAGCGGCAGCATGCGCTTCTCCGCCACACGCCCCAGAGACTTCTCAATGGTCTCGATGAGATACATCAATTCCACCGGGTTGTTGTTACCAATATTGTAAATTCGGTAGGGCGCCTTGCTCGTGGCCGGATCGGGGGCATCGGAGTTCCACTCCGGATTCGGCTCCGCGGTATGATCGTTCGTCCGGATCACGCCTTCCACGATGTCGTCGATGTACGTGAAGTCACGCTGCATCTTGCCGTGATTGAACACGTCGATCGGCTGGCCTTCGAGAATGGCCTTCGTGAACAGGAACATGGCCATGTCGGGGCGGCCCCACGGACCATACACCGTGAAGAAGCGGAGCCCGGTCGTGGGCAATTCGTACAGATGGCTGTACGTGTGCGCCATCAACTCGTTCGCCTTCTTCGTGGCGGCATACAGCGACACCGGGTGATCGATGTTCTGATGCACGGAGAACGGCATGGCGGTGTTGGCGCCGTACACGCTCGACGACGACGCGTAGGTGAGATGCTGCACGCCGGTATGGCGGCACCCTTCGAGGATGTTGATGAACCCGACGAGGTTGCTCTCGATGTAGGCGTGCGGATTGGTGATCGAGTATCGCACGCCGGCCTGCGCT